>JBGAUA010000037.1:19546-26189 GCA_044228875.1 Anaerolineae bacterium | reverse complement strand
GGGCATCCTGCGGCAGGCGGCGGAGTCGCACCCTACCGGGGCACCGGCTCCGATGATAGGCTGGCCGGCGTCCCGCGGTCTACGGGAGAAGCCCCGATGATGGGAGGGAATTCCCCCTGGGCGCTGCCATGGATCTCACGGGCTGGATCGACTACTTCGTTCACGGACTGATGCAGCAGTTGGAAGGGGTCAAGAACCGTGGCACGTCCATCATTCGCGCCGACGTTCAGTCCAGGGATCACGACCTCGGCCTGCGACAGTCGGCTGTGCTGGCGGCCGTCCTCGAGGCGGGGATGATCTCGCTGGGCGAGCTGGAGCCGCTCTTCCCGCAAGTCAGCCGCCGCTCGCTACAACGGGATCTGAAACTTCTGCTCGAAGAGGGTCTGATTCGCGAGACGGGATCAGCGAAGCTCACCGACCCGAATCGGTCCTACATCCCGGCGCCGGATTGGAAGCCGCGCGCCGCACGCCCCTTGCGAAATCGATGACAAGCTGTGACAGGGAGCTGTGACAAGCTGTGACAACCCACTCTGACAGTCCCGGCCTTCCTGCGCACGCACCAAGATCACATCGCGATCCACAAGCTGCGCTTGAACAAGGCGCTCACGGCGGCGGACCTGGCCGAGTTGGAGCTCATGCTCGTCGAGAGCGGCGTCGGCGCGGAAGAAGATGTCGGTCGCGCCAAGACCGAATCGCAGGGCCTCGGTCTGTTCGTGCGATCCCTGGTGGGCATGGATCGGGAGGCGGCCAAAGGCGCCTTGAGCGGATTCCTGAACGGCAAGACCTGGAGCGCGAGCCAGATCGAGTTCGTGAACCTGATCGTGAATCACTTGACCGAGCATGGCGTGATGGAGGCGGCGCGGCTCTACGAGTCACCGTTCACCGACCTGACGCCGCACGGTCCGGATGGGCTGTTCAGCAGCACGCAGGTGGAGGCATTGCTGGCGGTGATAGCCGCCGTGAGGGCGACGGCAGTCGCGGCGTAGATCGCGGACACTTCGAGAGGGCATCGTGATGACAGCGAAGAACACGATGTTCATCATCCCCCAGCGGCTTGCCGCCACCTGCCGCGGCGTGCCGGAGCGCCGCGCCTGGCTCGATCGCCTGCCGGACGTCGTCCGCCAGCTGCAGGACCGCTGGATGCTGACGCTGGGGGCGCCCTTCGACGGCAGCGAGGTTAGCTGCGCGTGGGTCGCGCCGGCCCGGCGCGGGGATGGCAGCGGCGCGGTGCTGAAGCTCGGCCTGCCGCACATGGAAGCGGCGCACGAGCTTCAGGGGCTGCGCTTCTGGGCTGGCGACCCCACGGTGCGGCTGCTCGAAGCCGACGAGGACCTCAACGCCATGTTGCTGGAGCGCTGCGAACCGGGCACGGCGCTTCGCGAGCGAACGGAGCCGGAACAGGATGTCGTCATCGCCGGGCTGCTCCGGCGGCTGTGGCGCAAACCAGCGGCGCCGCAGCCCTTCCGCCCACTCGCCACCATGCTCGCGCACTGGGCCGATGAGACCTTGGCGGCCGCCCCCAGCTGGCCCGATCCGGGGCTGACCCGAGCGGGCCTCGGGTTGCTTGAGGAGCTTTCTCGCCCATCAGCCGACGACGTGCTGCTCGCCACCGATCTGCACGCCGGCAACGTCCTGCGGGCGCGGCGCCGGCCCTGGCTGGTGATCGACCCCAAGCCCTTCGTCGGGGACCCGGCCTACGACGCGACCCAGCATCTGCTCAACTGCCGCCAGCGGCTGCTCGCCGCTCCGGAGGCGACGATCGGCCGCCTTGCCGACCTCCTGGAGGTCGACCGCGAACGCGTACGGCTGTGGCTGTTCGCCCGCGCGGCGGCTGAGCCGCGCGACGCATGGAACGACGACGCGATGACCTTGGCGAGGGCGCTGGGCTGAGCGTGTAGGCGGCAGGCTGGCAAAAAAGTCAGGCAGCGGCAGCCCCGGTCGATCCGTTTTAATATGGGGGCGCGCGCAGCAGGGCCGCCTATGACCGGCCGCAGACAGGACGGAATGGGGCGCGGTAACCGAGGCGTAGCCCTGCCTCGAGGAAAGTCCTGGCGGCTTCCGCGCCGAATCACGCCGTAGAACTTGCGTCATCACGGCGTAAAACTTGCGTCATCTCGGCGTGATACGCGTCAGTTCTAGCCGTAATTGTCGTTCAGACAGCGGGAAAGTCTCCAGGTATCCTGGCACCCAAGCACAGCTACACTGCTACCATAGCTGAGCTAGGGTAGCACCCAAATGCAGGTACAGGCCTACTGTAGCTCAAGGGCCCCGTCGCCGCCGGATCGCTGTCGGCGCGGTCCGGCACGCGGCGCCGCTTTGCCCGATCCCGGCCCGCCCACCACCCGCGCCGCGCCGGGAATCGACCCTCAGACGCTGCCGACAAGAGCGCTTTCGAAGCCCATCTTACCCCCTTAGGGCGCGCTCCGCAAGAGGGAATTCTCAGCCCCGTTCGCCTGTCGGCGCCCTGTGTCCACCCCTGCGAAATACCGGACCCGTGGACTGCTTTGAAGCAGCCCTGTACCGTGACAGCGGCGAAATGGGGCGGGAGGCAACAGCCCGCCGGACGGACTTTGGCCACACCCGCGGGCCAATGGCATGCTTGTGCCGGTTCGTTTACCGGGAATCGTCGCGGTGTCCACGGCCCCGCACCATCGGAGAACAGCATGTCCTTCCAAGCATACCTGGACAACATCCGCGCCAAGACCGGCAAGGCTCCGGAGGACTTCAAGGCCCTTGCCACCGCGGCGGGCGTGTACCGGCCCGACATGAAGGCCGGCGATCTGGTCGCCTGGCTCAAGGCGGAATACGGCCTCGGCCACGGGCATTCGATGGCGGTCTGGGCCATGTTCAAGGACAAGGGTTGGGTGCAGTCGCCGAAAGGGAAGCAGTAGCTGGGAGGCAGGCTGCGGTCTCGGCCATTGACGATCCACGGCATTCCAGACCGGGTCGAATCGCTTCAGGAGCAAGGACTGCTGCCGTTGCCAGAGGTCTTGGCGCACAAGGAGTGGATGCCATGCACATTCGGGCGGCCGTAGCCGGAGACGCGGGACCGATAGCCCGAGTTCACGTTCGGGCGTGGCGGCTGGCGTACCGCGGCATTCTGCCGCCGCGTGTGCTCGACGCCCTGTCCGAGCAACGGCGCGAGGTGGTCTGGGCAGAGCGGATCGCTGCGAATGCCAGGATCCTGGTGGCTGACATCGACGGTGCTGTTGACGGTTGGAGCTCATTCGGGCCGAGTCACGACGACGATGCAACGCCGAGCGACGGAGAGGTGTACGGCCTCTACGTAGCGCCTGACTGCTGGTTCAAGGGAATTGGAGCCGCGCTTTTGACCGAGGCGAGGAGGACGCTGAGCGCGCTTGGGTATCGCGTCGCGAGGCTATGGGTCTTCGAAGCCAACGACCGCGCGAGTCTTTTCTACGGGCGGCAGGGCTTCACGCTGGAACCCGGCTTGAGACAATTGTATGAGCGGGATGGCGCAACAGCACCAGAGGTCCGTTACTGTGGGCCATTGGAGCCCAACTGAGACTGAGCGCCGCGGCCGCAGTATCTGTTGGGTGCTGGCGAAGTAAGCGTTCACGGGTGTGCGGTTGACGTGAGATAATCGTTCACGTTTCACCTGTCGCGGCAGTCCCGCGGGGACACTCCAAGCTCATCGCTCAGTGACCGGGAGCCACACGCTCCTGGCCGCCCGCTGCCGCTCCGCGCAGTCGTAGCTGAACGCCAATAGCCCCATCTCGAAGCTCGTCGCGAACAGCCGACTACCCTCCGTGGCGATGCCGGTGAGGGCCAGCCGCGGCCAGGCATCCAGCAGGCGCGGTGCCTCGGGTCGACCGATGTCATAGACGCGCAGCGCGCTGCCGTCGCTGGTGAAGAGGCAGGCGTTGGCGGCATCCACATGCAGTGTCCCGGCCGCCATGTCGTTCAGGGGCGATAACGTCATGGCCGCGGGATCGGCGATATCGACGACGCCGAGTCGTTCCTGGAGCGCGTCGCTGTCGGCCCAGACCACATAAGCCCGCCTGCCGGCCAGGGCCAGCCGTCTCGCCCGGCCCGGCAGGGCCAGCCGTCCGAGGAGGCGCGGCGCCGAAGGCTCGGCGACATCGATGGCCATCAAGCCCAGCTCGGCGTCCGTCACGTACGCGATCGGACCCGCCACCGCGATGTCGCGAGCCAGCCGGGCCCCTCGGTAGCGGCCGAGCTCGACGAAGGGGCCGCCGGGCGGCACATCGACGACGACCAGGCCAACCTCCCATCCGACGATGTAGGCGCGACCTCCCACGACGGCGGCGGTGTGCACCGTCGACGTGAACGAGATGGAGGCTCGGACGGGGAGGCCAGGCGCGTCACGATCCAGCTCGGCGAATGTCCCGGCGCAGGGGCATTCGCTGTCCCAGAAGAGCGCGAACCGTCTGTCGCCCTCCACGGCCACCGCCACCGTCTGCCCGAGCGCCGACGCGTGGCGGTCGGCGATAACAGGCGCCGCCGGCTTGGACATGTCGACACGGAGCACCGCGTCCAGGAGGTCGGCCACGAGCACCTCGTCCCCGGCTACCGCGAGGTCGGCGGGCCCCATGTGTGGTGGCATGTCGACATGGGCGGCCTTCCGAGGCGCGGATTGTCCCACCGAGACGACCGAGAACCCGGCGTCATCCGAGGCATGAACAACGGTGTCAGCTTCGATACCGATGCCGACCCAGAGACCATTGACGCTGGTGCGAAGTGGCCACGGGTTGAGGTTTACGCCGCTTCCCCCTTGAACGAAGGGATGACTGGGGTCCGCGACATTCACAACGGTGAGGAGCCACGGATCGGCAAAGAAGAGCCGCGAGCCCTGGGCGCGGACGATTGTGGCGTTCCTCAGCCACGCCATGGCCGCCACCTGTCGAGGCTGAGCAGGATCGGCCAGGTCGAGGATGGTCAATCGACTTCGCCCTACGACATAACCGTAGTCGCCGCTGATAGCCACGAGGTGGACGCTATCGAACGCATCCTGTCCCATATGAACGATGGGCGCCGCGGCCGGCATGTCGGCGGCGACATAGACTTCCAGTGCCGAGGAAGCGTGTTGGAATGTCCGAGCGACGATCACCAGGCCGCCATCGGCATCGACATCCGTAAAGTTCCCCGCCACGCGGCCCAGACTTCGCACGCGCGCGGGATCCGAGACATCGAAAACGCGCAGCACATGGCCCAATGGCTCCTGGATCACGAACAGCCGGTCGCCGGTGAGCGCCATGTCGACGGCCATCGCCTCGAGCGGCGCCGAGCCCAGCACGGCCGGTTCCCGCGGATCGCTCAAATCCACTACCCACACCGCGCCATCGCCGGCGGCGTAAGCGCGGTCGCCTCGCACCAGCAGGCGGTAGACCGCCAGGCCCAGCGGGAGCCGTGCGACCTCGACCGGGGCCTCGGGTGAGCGCACATCGTAGACCACCAGCTCGCCGTCCAGGGCCAGGACCGCGTGGCCGCCCGAAACACCGACATCGCGCGGGCGGCCGTGGGTCTGGCCCAGAAAGAGCAGCCCGTTTCCGTAGGCCACGGGCGGGGTGGGACGTGCGGTCGAAGACGCGCTCGGGATCGCGGTCAGATTGGAGGTAGCCGTCGGCGGGCTCGTCGGTGTGGGGCCCGTGGGCGTCGGCGTCGCGTCGTCGTCCGTGTAGAGCACGAGCTTCGGGCCATTTCCGGACTCGCGGCTGGCTATCCAAATGGAGACGCCAATGGTCGCGCCTGTGGCCAGTGACCCGCCGCGCAGCACCCAGCCATGGGGCCGGTCGCCCGCGAGCCAGGCCCGGGCGGGCTCCGTGAAGTCGAGCTTAAGCAATCCTGCTGCCACATCGGCCGATGTTTCCGGCGCGCCCGACCGCGGTCGGGCCTTGCCGATCACCGTTGCCTCGTCCCAAGGGTCCAGAGCCGGCTTGAACTGCAAGCTGGCGGCTTTGCGCGAGCCGTCGGGGGCAATAGAGATGCTCTCGGCCGATGTGATGCTCAGCCAGAGCTCGGCTCGCCGAACGCGACTCGCCAGGACTTCCGGCGGCGCACCGAAGCGCAGCAGCCCGTTCATGTCCTCGCCGGTGTCCCAAAGCCCGATGTTGAGCGACGGATCCGCCCCGTGCGGCTCCTCGGAGATCGGAATGCCCGTGCCGACGTCGAACGCTACCCAGCTGTCGGCCGCGGCCACGATGACGAGGGGCGAATCATCGACCCTGGCCGCGCTGGCAGGGCCTCCGGCGCGGCCACCGGCCGAGGAGAGGGCGATGATGAGCCCGGCGGAACCTACAAGGGCCGCAAGCCCGCTGAGGAGCGAGGATGGCCGCCCGTTAGAGGCTTGCGGATCGGACACTATCGGAAGCTCACGCATGGCGGGCTCCTCGGCAGGGACAGGGCATTCGGCGCAGGGAATGGATCGCGACCCGGGAAGTATAATCCGGCAACATTTCGCCGGTGCAATCATGATCGATCAGGGCATGGTCGATCAGTCTCGCCTAGATGTACAATGGGCCGGTCGCTCTTTCGAGACAACGTCGGGCTGATCCAGATGCACCTGGTGAACGCGCCGATGAAGCTAATGGTCCGATTGGCGGCCCGCAGCTGATCGCCAGGGCGCAAACGCCAAAGAGACACTCATGAAGACCCTGGCCTT
>JBGAUA010000037.1:19042-19536 GCA_044228875.1 Anaerolineae bacterium | reverse complement strand
CTTCATCTTCGGTCTGTGCATCTTGGCGGTCGGGATTCTGGGTGTCATTGCCCCTGCCAATCTCGTTTGGCTGGCCCAACGCTTTGCCTCACCCGCGCCGTTCTACGTCCTCGCCGCGGTTCGAATTGCCTTTGGACTCGTCCGGCCATAGTCAGATCTTTGGACTCAGGCTCCTGTTGCTCAGTGGTGAAAGGCTGTAGGGGCGGGCCGGCGGCTCGGAATCCCCCGCCCTGGATTCCAACGATCTGACTATGGCCTTCCCTGGACCTAGACGGACATGTGCTGGCGTTTGCCTGCCCCAGCCGAACCGACAGTGCGGCCTGACAGGTCGTTCAGTCGGACACGCCACGGCATTCCGTTCTGGCCGACCAGCGCATGATGACCTGTGCGCTGGTCGGCCGGGCCAGTATGCCGTGGCGCGCCGGTCTCAGCCCCCAGCCAGCCAACGCAGCATCAAACGGATGTGCTCCCGATGGCCGGGCCGGTAGAACTCC
>JBGAUA010000037.1:0-19032 GCA_044228875.1 Anaerolineae bacterium | reverse complement strand
CGAAGTTCCGCCAAGGGAAAGCCCACCAGAGCCTCCACGTCGGCGTCGGCCGGTGGATCGGTCGCCGCGCCCCTAGCCAGGGCCGCACGGCAGCGCTCTTCGAGGGTCTGGAAGTAGGCCAGGTTGGCCTGGATCAGGTCCGGCCCGACCGTCTCCGGGGCATGGCAGTAGAGCGCCGTCCCCGCGTCCAATGCGGCGAGCGTCGTCAGTGTCGCACGGATGACCGGCAGGGCGGTCGCTGACTCGGCGAAGGGGAAGGGCAGCTCCACCGCGTCCGCTGCCAACAGGGTGGTGATCTCCGGGATCCAGACCACCACCTGATCGTCGGCGTGGCCCGGTGCCGGCAGCAGCTCCAGGGTCAGATCGCCGCCCTCGATCCGCAGCGCCCCGTCAAACAGCACCGTGGGCGGGGTCAGCCGCACCGCGGCGAAACCGGCGGGATCCTTGCCCTGCATCTCCGCCAATGTGGTGGCCGCCTCGCCGCTCGCCAACTGCGCGGCGCAGGCGCGGGTGGCGATGATCGGCGCCGGATGCAGCGCCTGACGGCCGGCGAAGACCTGGTTGCCCCAGACATGGTCCCAATGGGCGTGGGTGTTGATCACCAGCAGCTGCCGCCCGGTCAGATGGGGCCGCGCGAGGTCCAGCAACGCCGCCGCGCTCTCCGGACCGTCCATCGTGTCGACCAGGACCACGAAGCGTTCGGTGACCACGATCCAAGTATCGACCAGGGTCCCGCAGCGGCAGACCAGGATGCGCCGATCCCAACCGGTGTTCGCGACCATCGTGACAGCTTCCATGAGATCGTCCTTATCGCATCGCAAAGGTCGGCGGGCGTAGCCGGCTACGGCTGCATCACCGCGCTGTGTTATAACGAAGGGCGATGAACCTGTCCACTCCCCCCCACACGCCAACCACCCCGGACGCTCCCCGCCTCCTCCTCGTCTGCGGCGACGCCATCGGCCCGCGCATGGCCGGGCCCAGCATCCGCGCCTGGGAGCTGGCGCAGGCCGTCGGCCGGGCCGGCGTGCCGGTGACCTTGGCGGCGCCGCGTGTCGACATGGCGGGGATGGCCGCATCCGGGATGGATCGCGGTGCAGGGGCCGTGACGACCCTCACCTTCGATCGCCACGCCGACAGCCTGCGGGGCGCGGCGGACCAGGCGGACGCCATCCTCGTGCAGGGCATGGGTCTGGCCCATCATCCCTTCCTGGGCGCTCTGGACAAGCCTCTGATCGTCGACATCTACGACCCCTTCGTGCTGGAGAACCTGCCGCAGCGCGCCGCCGACACGCCCAGCGGGCGGCGGCACCATCACGCGTCCGACCTGGCGGCCCTCTGCGCCCAGCTGGAGCGGGGGGACTTCTTCCTATGCGCCAGCGCGGCGCAGCAGGACTTCTGGCTGGGCATGCTCACCGCCCTGGGCCGGGTGAACCCCGCCACCTACGATGACGATCCGGCCCTCGGGCGCCTGATCGGCGTCCTGCCCTTCGGCCTTCCGGCCGATCCCCCCGTGGCCGGTGCTCCCGTCCTGCGCGGCGTCGTGCCGGGTATCGGCCGGGAGGACAAGGTGCTGCTATGGGGCGGGGGCATCTGGAACTGGTTCGACCCCCTATCGCCCATCCGCGCCCTGGCCGATCTGGCGGCGGAGCGGCCGGACCTGCGTCTGGTCTTCATGGGCTCTGCCAGCCCCAGCCTGTTCACGCCCAAGATGGCCATGGCCGAACGCGCCCGCGCCCTGGCCTCTGAGCTGGGCCTGCTCGACCGCTCCGTCTTCTTCCTGCCCGGCTGGGTGCCCTACGCCGAGCGCGCCGCCTACCTGCTGGAGGCGGACCTGGGGATCAGCTGCCACCACCCGCATATCGAGACCCGCTTCGCCTACCGCACCCGGCTGCTGGACTGCATCTGGGCCGGCCTGCCCATGCTGGTGACCGGCGGCGATGTGCTGGCCGACCTGGTGGAGCGCGAGCGCTTGGGCGCCACCGTGCCTCCGGACGATCCGGCGGCCATCACAGCGGCGCTCAGGACCCTGCTGGAGCGTCCTCGCGCCGCCTACGCCCCGGCCTTCGACCGCGTCCGCCCGGGCATGACCTGGGATGCCGCCGCCCGGCCCCTGGTCGACTTCATGCGCCACCCGCGCCGCGCCCCCGATCGCCCGCAGCCGGGCGCCGGCGCCGGTCGCCTGAAGCCCACGGGATTGGGCGAGCTGCCGGCGCGGGCCCTGGAGGTTCTGCGCGAGGGCGGGCCGCTGCAGCTGCTGGAGGAGGCGGTCAAGTACCTGCGGTGGTTGCGGCGCCCGGGATAGGGGGAGTCATGGGTCACCCGGACCGTTGGCTGTCGGAGCCTACCCGCAGTTCCGTCCCCCTTCATACACCCACACCCAGTCCTGCCCCCTGACCCGCCCGACGAACACCGCTGCGGGGCTGTCGGCACCTGCCGGACCGTCGGCTCCCGCGGGTCCCGCGGCTGCGCCCCAGGCCCCGCCGTAGACCCGCGACGCCGCCGTGCCCAGCTGCCGGTCGAAGATGTAGACCACCACGTAATCCGCGTCGCGGCAGGCCTCGCCGCGCGCCTTCACCAGCCGGCCCGGGAAGTCCGCCACCAGGCTGACCGCGCCGTCGGTGGCCACCGTCAGCTCCGCCGCGTCCGGCAGGCCGGCCAGGAAGGCCGCCGCCTGCTCCGTCCCCTCGCCCCAGCCCGCCGGTAGCACGCCTTGGGCCGTGGCGAAGCCGCCGACCAAGGGGTTGTACCAGGCCAGGCCGTCCCGCCAGCCGCGCCCCGCCAGGGGCTCCAAGAGCAGAAGCAGGAAGGCCAGCCGAGGCCAGAACCAGGACCAGGACCGGCCGCGGCGGACTGCGACCAGGGGGTCGAGGCGACCGGACAGGCTCCCGGCTTCCCCGGACTCGCTGTCGCCTGAGCCTGCGGTCCTACCCATCCGCCCGACCAGCCAACCGCCCGCCGCCAGGCCTACAGCCACGGTCACTGCGCCCAGGGTCGGCAGGAGGTAGCGCTCGAACTTGCTGTCGGCCAGGCTGAGGATGGCACCGTAGAACAAGGCGAAGCCCAGAAAGGCCAATGGCCACGGGGCCGCCGACGGGATGCGGGTTGGCTGCGGGGCGTGCAAGGCGGGGCTCTCGTCGAGGGTCCTGCGGATCAGGGTCCACAGCCCGGCGAGCAGTAGCAGCGCCAGGCCGATCAGGGTCAGCGGCAGCGTGCGCCACACGAGGACTGCCGGGTAGAAGAGCGGGCCGGGCGGCTGCCCTGCCTGGCCCAGGAAGAACATGCCGTCGTAGGCCGTCTGCTGGTAGGTGATCAGGGTGTCCCGCAGCTTGCCCAGGGTCTTGAGCGGCACCTTCCACATGGCCGGCCAGGCCAGGGCCCAGGTGCCCAAGGCCACCGCGGTCCACAGAGCGCCCCGGGCCAGGCCGTGGCCCAGCGCCGTCAGGGTACGCGCAGTCATGCCGGGCGCCATCGCCCCGTGCGCTCCCCGTCGCCAGGCGTCCCGGCCCGCGCCGAACGCCACCAGACAGGCGCCCCAGGCCAGGGCCGCGCCGCCTGGCAGCTTGGCCAGCATGGCCAGGCCCGCGACCGCCGCGCCGGCCAGGAGCGTTCGCCGCCGCGCTCCGCGGCCTGCCTCGGCCGCCAGGGCCACCGCCAGCAGACAGAGGCCCGCCAGGATGGCGTCCAGGGCTACCACCCGGCCATGCGCCAGGAGATACGGGTCCCAAGCCAGGCGCAGGGCCGCCAGGCCGGCCGTCACCGCGCCCCAGCGCCGCGCCAGCACGGCAGCCAGCAGGGCCGTCAACAGCGCGGTGGCCAGGGCTGTGCCCAGGGCCAGCGGAATGCCGCGCCAGACGGCCGCCACCTCGCGCAGCAGGACTGGGTTGTCCTCCGGATATCGCGATTCTCGCAGCCGATCGCCCAGGTCGATCAGCCGCGCCCGCTCCGCCGGCCCCCCAGCGACGCCGCGCGCTGCGATCATCCCTGACCACACCCACAGCGGGGTCACCCCCGGCTGGCCGATGACGTAGGTCCGCGACCAGTGGGTGGTTGCCAGGGCGCTGTGGAAGCGCAGGGCCGCGTGGGTCCAGAACAGCTCATCCCAGGTGGCCACGCGGGCCAGACCGCCCAGGCGGGGGGCCAGGGCGAGGATGAAGACCACGAGCGGCAGCAGGAAGCGGCGACGACGTCCGCAATAGAGAGGTCGGGACATGGGTACAGATGATACCAGCGCCATCGAATCGGGGAGGGGCCGGCGACGGCATCGCCGCACCGACGGCAACCCCGCGCAGCGTAGGGCAATCGTCGGCCAATGATCGGCCAAGGATAGGCCGGCCGTCCAGCAGCGCCGCCGGCGCGCGGGTACACTGGTGGCACGTTCTCTCCTCCTTCTAGACGGTCCCTTGAGCCGGGCGTTCCTCCTCACGCCCGGCTCAAACTTTTTAAGATGGTGGGACTGGTCAGGCCATAGGTCCTATGAGTCCTATAGGACAATAGGACCTGTAGGACTTATAGGACCTATCCCCCCTCACCCACAGCCATGCCGGCTGCCTCTGCCACCGCGTCGACGGCCAGTTGCACGCCGTCGGTGAGCAGGGCATGGCAGGCGCGGGCGGGGGCCACGCGGAAGCGGCCGTCGGGCTGGCCGGAGATTTCGATCCACAGCTCCTGGTTGAGGCCGGGCTCCACCACCACCATGCGTACCAGGCCCTGTCGGCGGACCGGGTCGTAGACCAGCTCCTTGCCTACCACACGCGTGGCCTCACGATGCTCGTCGCCGTTGGGCGATGCCGCGCCGCTCGAAGCATCCAGCACCCGATGCGGCAGTTGGAAGGCGCCAGGGTCGAAGTCGGGCAGGACATGGCTGCGCATGGGAAGCTCCAAGGAGAGGGGCAGGTCCTGGTGCTCCGTCTTGACCAGATCCAGCCGATGGAAACGCTGTTGGCCACCGCCGACCCATTTGCGCTCGAACTTGGTGCCGTAATCCGCGCCCACGTCGTGGACCTGGCTCTCAAAGCCTGTGCCTGGCAGCTGGGCCAGCACCCAGTCGAAATAAGGCCGGTTGTCGGTGACCAAGGTCACCGTGCCGCCGTCCATGAGGCGGCTGTTGACCAGGCGCAGGAAGTCCGCGCGGTACAGGCGATGGGCGCCCGCCGCGTCGCCGGGCCAGGGGCAGGGGAAGAGGGTGTGCACAGCCTGCAGGCTGCGTGGTGGGACAAGGTAGGCCAGCACGGGGGCGACGCTGCCGCAGACCATGCGGGCATTGCTTAGCCGCGCGCCGCCCAGCTTGCGCAGGCACTTCTTCACCCGCCCCCAGAGCAGCTCCACGGCCAGGAAGTCGTGCGCCGGCCGCTCGGCGGCCATGGCTGCCAGGTACTCCCCGTTGCCGGGTCCGATCTCCAGCTCCCGGGGCGCGCGGGGGCCGAAGACGGCTTCGGCATCGAGCGGCTTGGCCGCTGCCGGCCAGGGCAGCAGATGCTCCAGGGAGCGGTAGAAGGGCTCTCGCATGGTCTGAGGCTGGATGTCAGACCAAGAGCTGGTCCAGCCCCAGAGCCAGTAGCGCGCCCAGGATGCCGGCCAGGAAGTTGACCAGGTCGTTGGTCATCCAGCGCCGGCCTCTGAGGAGGACGTGCTTACCACTTACACCGGTGGCCCGCTCCGTCTGCCCGCCGCGCGGATCCTTGAACACCGCCTGCGCCGTGGCCCCCAACAGGCTGTCCGCGGCGGCGCTGGCCAGGCCGGCCAAGGGGCTGATGAAGGCCAGGCGAGCCAGAGCCATGGTGTCCACCAGCGCCAGGTCCAAGCTGCGCAGGGCCACCAGTTGGCTGACGATGCTGCCCACCACCGCTACCAACCCGATGGCCAGCCCGCCGGCCGCCGCCGCCGTCAGCCCCAGAGCGGTGACGCCGCCGCTGGAGCCGGGCGCCACCTCCTCGCCCGTGGTGATGAGCCGCGGCGGCGTGGGGCTGAGCAGGCCCAGCTCGGTGGCCCAGGTGTCCGCGGTCACGGCGGCCATCAGGCCTGCGAAGGCCGGCAGCAGGTCCACCTCTGCGAGCCAAGGGAGCCAACCCGCCCGGCCCGCCGCCTGCAGCAGGGCCAGCACGGCGCCGAGTCCTCCGTTGGCCAGCACCTGCCCCCAGTCGCGCCGCGAGTCCTTGCTCGAGCGGCCTTCAGCCTCCCGCTTGTCCTCCGCCCGCCACAGCGACAGGGCGCTGGAACTGACGAAGAAGAAGACCAGCAGCAAGCCCCACACCGGCCCCCCCAAGCCGAAGACCAGCGCGCCCACCCCCATCGCCGCCGCCGCCCCGCTGCCGGAGAGCGCCCGCGCGCGGTAACCGCCCCCGGCGACGAGGGCGGCGAGGGCCAGGGAGAGGAGGATGGCGGGGAAGGGGACGAGGGGAGGCATGGGGGCAATGTTACCGCGAGGGTGAGGAGAGGATCAACCAGCTTCAGCTGCTCACCGTTCGGACCTCGCCGACTTGGATCTCTTCCAATGCTGACAGTACTGCGGTCATCAGTGGCAGGAGATCCTGTAGCCGGTTGGTCCTGGCGCGAAGAACGATGATTCCCACCGCCTTCGAGCGTGCCTGCTGTTGTTGCGGTAACCGCTGGTCCACGGTGAGCAGGACGTCGAAGGCTCCGGCCATGGCGTCCAGGAGTGGGCCATCGTTCAGATCGCCCCAGCCCAAACCCTGGGCCGTGCGGACTTCGTGTCCAGGCAGGTGGTGGCTGATGCGTTGTGGGACGCAGGCATCGAGGAGAACGCGCATCAGTAACCTGCGCGCTCGATCACGCTGCTACCGCTTGACCTACAAGGGCCGACCCGGCCAACTCCAGAACCGCGATGGCGTGCTCACGGGTGACACTCGGAAAATCGACGAGGAACACATCGAGCGGGTCGCCGGCCTCCAAATAGTCAATGAGGGCTCGCACCGGAACACGCGTACCTCCGAAGACCGGCGTGCCGCCCAACCGATCGCGGGACGAGGTGATCAAGGGATGGGGAAGTGACATGGTTGCCTCCAGACGGACCGACCGTGGCTCTGCGGACGAGCTGAGCGCAGAACGCCATCAACGTCCATTCTCGTGTACGTGTCGTCTCGATCCTTATCGTAGCCGCCAGCTACAAAGGGCGCAATACCAAGCTGCCGTGTCCCTCACCGCCCCCCGCTCAGCCGGTAATGCTCCTGCAGGCTGCGCACCGTCAGCTCCTTGGCCTGCAGGGCTCGGATGCCCGTGACCGAGGCCATGGCCGCCGAGAGGGTGGTGAGCAGGAGGACGCGGTGGGCCACCGCCGCGCGGCGGATGGCCTGGCCGTCGGCAAAGGCCGTGCGGCCCAAGGGGGTGGAGATCACCAGCTGCACCCGGCCGCCGGCGATGGCGTCCGCCACATGCGGCGAGCCCTCGGAGACTTTGTTGATCCGCGCCACCGGCAGGCCCACACGCTCCAACCAGTCCGCCGTGCCCGCCGTGGCCAGCAGGCTGAAGCCCGCCTTGTGCAGGTCCCTGGCGATCTTGGCCGCCGCGCCCTTGTCGTAGTCGTTGACCGTCAAGAGCACCGTACCGCGCGTGGGCAGGGCCTGCCCCGCAGCCAGGGCCGCCTTGGCGAAGGCGTGGCCGAAGTGGCTGGCATGGCCCATCACCTCGCCCGTCGAGCGCATCTCCGGGCCCAGCTCCACCGAGGCGCCTGGCATCTTGTCAAAGGGCAGCACCGCCTCCTTGACGAAGAAGCCATCCACCACCGGCTCGGACACCACGCCGATCTGGGCCAGGCTTCGGCCCGCGGCGATTTCCGCCGCCACGCGGGCCAAGGGCAGGCCGGTGGCCTTGGAGATGAAGGGCGCCGTGCGGCTGCAGCGCGGGTTCACCTCCAGCACGTGGACCACGTCGTCCTTGATGGCGTACTGCACGTTCATCAGGCCGCGCACCCCCAGGGCCAGGCCGATCTGCTCCGTGTAGTCCCGGATGACCCCCAGGTGGTAGGCCGAGGTGCGGTAGGGCGGCAGGACCATGGCGCTGTCGCCCGAATGCACCCCCGCCTCCTCGATATGTTGCATGACCCCGCCGATGACCACCCGCTCGCCGTCGCAGAGGGCGTCAACGTCCACCTCCACCGCGTCTTCCAGGTAGGCGTCCACCAGGATGGGCTTGCCCGGCGCCGCCGCGGCCGCCTCGCGCAGGTAGCCGTCCAGGTCGCCCTGGCCGTAGACGATGGCCATCGCCCGTCCGCCCAGCACGTAGCTGGGCCGAACCAGCACCGGGTAGCCGATGCGCGCGGCGATGCCCTCCGCCTCGGCGAGGGTGTGGGCGATGCCCGCCTCCGGCTGCGGGATGTCCAGGCGGCGCAGCAGGGCGCCGAAGCGCTCGCGGTCTTCCGCCAGGTCGATGGTCTCCGGCGAGGTGCCCCAGATGGGCACGCCGGCCGCCTCCAAGGCCCGGGCCAGGTTCAGAGGCGTCTGGCCGCCGAACTGCACCAGCACCCCGTCCGGTTTCTCCAGGTCGCAGATGGCCAGCACGTCCTCCACCGTCAAGGGCTCGAAGTACAGGCGGTCCGCCGTGTCGTAGTCCGTGGACACCGTCTCGGGATTGCAGTTGACCATGATGGTCTCATGCCCCAGAGCCGAGAGCGCCTGGCAGGCATGGACGCAGCAGTAGTCGAACTCGATGCCCTGGCCGATGCGGTTGGGCCCGCCACCCAAGACCATGACCTTGCTCCGTCGGCCGGGCTGGGCTTCGTCCTGGTCCAGGGGGACCAGTGCCGCTTCCGGCGCCGTGTCGCTGCCGGCGCGCCAGGCCGGTGGCACGTAGGCGCTGTACAGGTAGGGCGTGAAGGCCTCGAATTCCGCGGCGCAGGTGTCGACGCGGCGGAAGACCGGGCGGATGCCCAGGGCCTGGCGCAGCTCGCGCACCGCAGCCTCGGCTTCCGGCCGCCCGCCGCAGAGCCGGCCGATCTGCCGGTCGGAGAGCCCCGCCTGCTTGGCCTCGCGCAGCAGCGCCTCCGAAAGGGTGTCCAGCCCCTCGCCGGCCAAGCGCCGCTGCAGGTCGATGAGGGCCGCCAGTTCGGCGACGAACCAGGGGTCGTAGCTGCTGGCGGCGGCAACGGCGGCTTCCGTCGCCCCGGCCGCCAGGGCCTCGGCCACGGCTAGCAGGCGGTCGGGCAGGGGCGCGAAGGGGGGTAAGGGCATTACCAGGGAGGGCATGTCCGCATCCAACCCCTCCGTCCGGTCCCAAGGTGCCCTCCCCGGCCGTGGCCCGAAGCCGTCCAAGCCGATCTCCAGCCCGCGCAGGGCTTTGTTGAGGGCGGCGGCGAAGGTGTCGCCGATGGCCATCACCTCGCCCACCGACTTCATCTGCGGGCCCAACGTCGGATCGACGCCGCGAAACTTCTCGAAAGCGAAACGGGGGATCTTGACCACCACATAGTCCAGGCTGGGCTCGAAGCTGGCCGGGGTCTGGCGGGTGATATCGTTGGGAATCTCGTCCAGGTTCCTGCCCACCGCTACCAAGGCCGCGATCTTGGCGATGGGGAAGCCCGTGGCCTTGCTGGCCAGGGCCGAGGAGCGCGAGACGCGGGGGTTCATCTCGATGACCAGGGGTCGCCCGGTCGCCGGGTCCACCGCGAACTGCACGTTGGAGCCGCCGGTCTGGATGCCCACCACGTCCATCACCTGCCGCGCCAGGTCCCGCAGGCGCTGGTACTCGCGGTCCGTCAGGGTCATGGCCGGGGCCACGGTGATGGAGTCGCCGGTATGCACGCCCATGGCGTCCAGATTCTCGATGGAGCAGACCACCACGAAGTTGCCCGCTCCGTCGCGCATCACCTCCAGCTCGTATTCCTTCCAGCCCAGGACGCTCTGCTCGATCAGCACCTGGCCCATCGGGCTGGCGCGCAGGCCGCCCTCGGCCACCGCGCGCAGGCCCGCCGCGTCGTAGGCGATGCCGCCGCCCGAGCCGCCCATGGTGAAGCTGGGCCGCACCAGCACCGGATAGCCGATCTCCGCGGCAAAGGCCAGGGCCTCCTCCACCGCGCTTACGGTGCGCCCTTGGGGCACGGGGATGCCGGCCTCCAGCATGGCCTGCCGGAAATGCTCGCGGCTCTCGGCCACCTCGATGGCGGCGATGGAAGCGCCGAGCATGCGCACGCCGTAGCGTTCCAGGACGCCCGCCGCGGCCAGGGCCATCGCCAGGTTCAGCCCCGTCTGGCCGCCGACCGTAGGCAGCAGGGCGTCGGGTCGCTCCCGGGCGATGATCTTCTCCAGGATCTCCACCGTCAGCGGCTCGATGTAGGTGACGTCGGCCAGCTCCGGGTCGGTCATGATGGTGGCCGGGTTGGAGTTGACCAGGATGACCCGGTAGCCCTCGCGCCGGAGGGCCTTGCAGGCCTGGGCGCCGGAATAGTCGAACTCGCAGGCCTGCCCGATGACGATGGGGCCGGAGCCGATGATGAGGATGCTGTGGAAGGGACGGCCCGCGGTGCTGGGCAAGGGAGACTCCAGATGGCGATGGCGAGGCGACAGGCAGCAGGGTCGGCCGCTGGGTTTCCACCCGCCGGACCGATTATGGGGATGGGCAGGGTGGGGGGCAAGTAGCGCCGCGCCGGGACGCCGCGACGGCCTCTGCTATCCTGGCATCCGCACCTGGATTCGACCGATCTTCGACCGCCGCCCGACACAGCCCGATGGAGGAAGCATGCTCATCCAAGGACTCGACTCCGTGATGTTCTTCGCCCGCGACACCGCTGCCAGCGCGGCCTGGTACCGTGACGTCCTGGGCATGCAGCTCCTGCATCAGCATGGCGACTTCGCGGTGCTGGCGGCGGGCGAGGTTCGGGTAAGCCTGCACGGCGGCGCGCCCCCCGAAGGCTATGGTGCCGCCGGCGTGACCCCGGTCTTCCGCGTGGCGGACTATGCCCAGGCCAAGGCCGATCTGGAAGCCAAGGGCTGCGTGTTCACCTTCGAGAACAGCGCGGGCAACGCCACCTTCGGCAGCTTCAGCGACCCGGACGGGAACCCGATCCAGATCCTGTCGAGGGCTTGACAGCGCCGGGGGCGAGGGCTATATTTAGGCAAGCCTAAATTCCAGCTTCGCTCATTCGAGGTCGATAGCCATGTCCTCTCCGTTGGTGCTGCTCAGCGTCGTCGCCCTCGCCATCCTGGGCGCCGGTCTCCTGTTCTGGCCGCGCGTGGGTCTCCTGGCCCGCCTCCGATCCGCCCGCGACTATGCCCGGCGTGTGCGCACAGAGGATGCCCTCAAGCACCTCTTCAGCCTGGAAATGGACGGGCGCCGGCCCAGCCTGCAATCCCTCGCCGGCGCCCTTGGCGCGAGCCCCGACACCGTGGCCGGTCTGATGGCCGAGATGGCCACCGACGGTCTCGTCGAACTGGCGCAGGGCCGGATCGGCCTCAGCGCGCGCGGCCGGGACTACGCCATCCGCGTGGTTCGCGCTCACCGCTTGTGGGAGCGACATCTGGCGGAGCGCACCGGCTATGCCGAGGTCGACTGGCACCGCATCGCCGAGCGGGAGGAGCATCGGCTGACGCCGGAGGCGGCCGAGGCCCTGGCCCAGAGCCTGGGCAATCCGGCCTATGACCCGCATGGTGACCCCATCCCCACCGCGGCCGGCGAGTTGACGGCCACCGTGGGTCTGACACTTTCGGCACTGGGACCGGGCGATCGCGCCCGCATCATCCACATGGAGGATGAACCGGCGGTCATCTACAGCCAGTTGGTGGCTGAGGGCCTGCATCCCGGTATGGTGCTCAGCGTGCTGGAGACGGACGACGAGCGTACGCGCTTCTGGGCGGGCGGCCAGGAGCACGTGCTCGCGCCGCTGTTGTCCAGCCATGTCACCGTGGCCGTGCTGCAGCCGGAGGCGGACCTGCCGGAGCCGGGCATTCCCTTGACCCAACTGGCGCAGGGGCAGGGCGCCACCATCGTCGCCCTCTCCCCAGCCATTCGCGGACCGGAGCGGCGGCGTCTCCTGGACCTGGGCTTTCTACCCGGCACCCGCCTCGTCGCCGAACTGCGCAGCCCTTCAGGCGACCCCACGGCCTACATCGTCCGGGAGACGCTCATCGCCTTGCGGGCGGATCAGGCTCGCCACATCCGCGTCCAACCATGAAGCCATCACATGCCGCCTTCGGTGTTACCCGGACGGCCGGCGGCGAGAACGGAACGAACCCCATGTCAACGCAGAACCCGACCAGCTTCGACCTTGAGCCCGCCGGTGCCGACGCTTCCACCGCACCCGCCTTGGGTCCGGCCTGCGCCGCCTGTCCGGCGCACCATGCCGCCAACCTGAAGCGCCTCGGCGTGGACATGGCGGACTGGGATTACGTGGTGGCCCTGGCGGGCAATCCCAACACCGGCAAGAGCACCGTCTTCAACGCCCTGACCGGACTGAAGCAGCATACCGGCAACTGGCCGGGCAAGACCGTCGCCCGGGCGGAAGGCGGCTATGAATACGGCGGAGCGCGCTACAAGCTGGTGGACCTTCCGGGCACCTACTCCCTGTTGTCCACCAGCTTGGACGAAGAGGTGGCGCGGGACTTCCTGCTCTTCGGTCGTCCGGACGTCACGGTGGTGGTGGTCGACGCGACGCGCCTGGAGCGCAACCTCAACCTGGTGCTGCAGGTGCTGGAGATCACCGACAGGGTCGTTGTATGCCTGAACCTGATGGACGAGGCCCGGCGCCATGGCATCGTGGTGGACGACCGCCGGCTGGCGCGGGATCTCGGCGTGCTGGTCGTGCCCACCGCCGCCCGGCAGCGCGAGGGCCTGCCGGAGCTGCTGCAGGCCATGGAAGAGGTGGCCTCGGGCCGGGTCGCCTTGCGGCCCAACCGGGTACTGAGCGAGCCGCCGGCGCTCAAGTCGGCCCTGCGGCAACTGGTGACGCGACTGGAGGACGCCTACCCCGGCCTGCCCAACGCCCGTTGGGTGGCCTTGCGCCTCCTGGACGGCGACGAACGGATCATCGAGGCCCTCAAACAAGGCGAGCTGGGCAGCCTGACCCGGCAGGCGGTGCTGGCATGAGCAGCGGCGCCATCCCCCTGCCCGGCGCCGCGGGCCGCGCGCCGAGCCCGGCCCCTTCGGTCCCGGCTGCGGCGATCGACGACATCCTGGCCACCGCGCAGGCCCTGCGCTGGGAGGTCGGGCAGGAATTCCACGAGCGACTGGTGGAGGCCATGTACACCGAGGCGGCACGACTCGGCGACCGGGCGGTGACCCGGCCGGGCGCCGCGCCGCGCTTCGACCTGGACCGCGGCATCGACCGCGTGGTCACCAGCCGCCGCTGGGGCTTCCCGATCATGGTCCTGCTGCTGGCCCTTGTCTTCTGGCTGACCATCGCCGGCGCCAACGTGCCCTCGGGCATGCTGGCGAACCTGCTGCTTGACCAGGCGCATCCGGCCCTCAAGACCCTGGCGGCCGGCATCGGCATGCCGTCCTGGCTGAGCGGCTTCCTCCTGGACGGGGTCTACCTGGCCACCGCCTGGGTGATCGCGGTGATGCTGCCGCCGATGGCCATCTTCTTCCCGCTCTTCACCCTGTTGGAGGATTTCGGCTACCTGCCGCGGGTGGCCTTCAACATGGACCGGTTTTTCCAGCGCGCCGGGGCCCATGGCAAGCAGGCCCTGACGATGACCATGGGCTGGGGCTGCAACGCCGCCGGGGTGGTGGCCACGCGCATCATCGACAGCCCGCGGGAGCGGCTGATCGCGATCATCACCAACAACTTCTCGCTCTGCAATGGCCGCTGGCCGACCCAGATCCTGATCGCCTCGTTGTTCATCGGTCCCCTGGCCGGCACCTCCTGGCTGGCCGGCGCCATCTCCGCCACGGCGGTGGTGGTGGTCGCCCTCCTGGGGGTGGTCCTGATGTTCGCGGTATCCTACCTGCTCTCGCGCACGGTGCTGCGCGGCGAGGTGTCGTCCTTCAGCCTGGAGCTCCCGCCCTACCGTCCGCCGCGCATCCTGCAGACGCTCTACACCTCGCTCATCGACCGCACCCTGATCGTCCTGTGGCGGGCGGTGGTCTTCGCCGCGCCGGCCGGGGCCCTCATCTGGCTCTTCGCCAACATCCACGTGGGTGGCAGCAGCCTGGCAGGGCACCTGGTGAACCTGCTCAACCCCTTCGGTCTGCTGCTGGGCCTCAACGGCGTCATCCTGGCGGCCTACCTCTTCGCCATCCCGGCCAATGAGATCGTCATCCCCACCGTGCTCATGCTCACGGTGCTGGCCGGCGGCATGAACGGCGTGGGCGTCGGCGCCGGCGTGATGTTCGAGACCGACGACGCCGGCGTCCTGGCCATCCTCCGGGGCGGCGGCTGGACCCTTCTGACCGGCGTCAACCTGATGCTCTTCAGCCTCATCCACAACCCCTGCAGCACCACCATCTACACCATCTGGAAGGAGACCAAGAGCGCCAAGTGGACCGCGGTGGCCTCGCTGCTGCCGGTGGCCATGGGCTTTGCTGTGACCTTCGTGGTGGCGCAGGTGTGGCGGCTGGTGGCGGGCGGCTGAGCGGCGCGTTCCGCCGCGACCTTGCCACCGCCCCGCCGCTTGCATCGGTAAACCGAATGTCCTCGGCGGCCGCACCGTACAGTCTGGTCCTGGGCATCGCCCAGGACGCGGGCTACCCGCAGGCGGGCTGCCGCGGCTCCTGCTGCGCTCCCGCCTGGGCGGATCCGGCCCGCCGGCGCCATGCGGCCTGTCTGGCCCTGCTGGATCCCGGCGCCGGCCGCCGCTGGCTGATCGACGCCACGCCGGACCTGCGCGAGCAGCTGCGAGCCTTGGACCTGGCCTGCCCGCCGGCCTTGGACCGCCCGGCTCCGGCCTTGGACGGCATCCTTCTGACCCACGGCCACCTGGGCCATGTGCTGGGCCTTCTGCAGCTGGGCAAGGAGGCTATGGGTGCCCGCGGCGTGCCGGTGTACGCGATGCCCCGGCTGCTGGCCTTCCTGCGCGGGCAGGAACCCTGGGCGGCGTTGGAACGCGGGGGGCATGTGGCGCTGCAGCCGCTTGCAGCCCACGGGCCGGTCCGCCTCTCCGACGGGCTGACCGTTGAGCCGATCCCGGTCCCGCACCGCGATGAGCTGACGGAGACGGTCGCCTACCGCATCGGCGGTCCGAACCACCAGCTTCTCTACCTTCCGGACATCGATGGCTGGCCGCAGGCGGAGACCGAGGGTCTGACCCTGCCGGCCTTGTTGGCCGGCGTCGACCGCGCCTACGTGGATGCGACCTTCTTCGACGGCGCAGAGCTGCCCGGGCGGGACATGAGCCAGGTTCCGCACCCGACGGCGATCGACACCCTGGCCCTGGTGGCTGAGCTGCCGTCGGCCGAGCGGGCGAAGCTGCGCCTGCTCCACCTCAACCACACGAACCCCTTGCTGCAGCCGGGCTCACCGCAACGGGCGGCGGTGCTGGCGGCGGAGGTGGGCCTGGCGGAGGAGGGGGAGCGGTGGGGGTTGTGAGGGGGCCTTGTGGCGGTGGGGGTACTGAGGCGGCCGGTGGGATGGGACGAATGGGACCTATGGGACGAATAGGACGAATGAGACCTTGGGACGGATCGTAAGGTCGATGGGATTCACGGGCTCGATAGGTCCTATAGGTCCTATTCGTCCCATCACCCCATCGCCATCTCACCCAGCTCGGTTCTCCCCGGCCCCAAACGCCGCCCCACCAGCTACCCCCGCCGCCACCACCAGCAGCAGCCACAGGCTGTTGTTCCCCGCCCACAGCCGCTGCCACACGCCGTTGTAGTCCCCGCCGGTCCGCGTCAGAAGGGTCACCGAGGCGATGCCCAGCGGCACCGAGGCCATGCCCAGCCAGCGCGGCCAGGGCGCGCCGCGCAAGGCCCCCAGGGCCAGGACGACCATGGCGCAGAGCAGCCAGATCTCGAAGCTGAGCACCGCGTAGTAATGGATGAGGTCGCCGCTGTCGTCCGCCAGGGCCGCGGCGCCGAAGCCGCAGCCGGCGGCGCCCCCCGGGCAGCCGATGCGGAAGGCGGCCACCACCAGGAGGGAGGCTCCGGCCAGCAGCAGGGGGAGGGCCAGCGCCCGCCGCCCCCAGACGCGCTGCGTCAGCCAGGATCCCGCCAGGTAGGCCATGCCCTTGCTGGCGATGGCCGCCATGCCGATGGGCGCCACCACCGAGCCCCGCGAGGCCAGGGCGGAGATGTAGTCCTGGCTCTGGCGGTAGCCTGGCGCCAGGGCTCCGCCCACCAGGACGCCGGTCCAGAAGAGGGCCACGCCGAGGATGGAGAGGGTGGCGGGGAGGCGGGTGGCCGGTGCGAGGTCAGCGGGAGCGGATGGGGCGAGGCCGGTCGCGATGGACGGTCGGGTGCTCATGGGTGCTTCCCTGTCTTGTGAATCAGGCAGGCGGATCAGGCAGGCGAATCGGGGCCGACAAACCGGCTTCCTGGACGGTTGCCGGGGCGAGTGGGTGGACCGTACCATAGCAAGGGCGGGGCGGCGGGGCAAGGGATCGAAGATCGGCGCGGGCTATGCAGGGTCAGGGGCGAGGATAGTGCTTGCTGATCGCACAGTGTCTGCAATATTATTCACCTCATGAATGAATTGTATTCACCTAATGGGCAGTACCGGCAGCGCTGGATCACCGAGCAGCTCCGTTCGGCCCTGCTGTCGCATCCCGTGGTGGTGCTGACCGGCGCCCGGCAGGTGGGCAAGAGCACGCTGCTGCGCCAGGCCGAACCGTTTCGGAGCTGGCCTTATCGGACATTGGATGATCACGATGTCTTGCGTCAGGCCATGGAGAGTCCGCGGTCGCTGTGGACTGGCGAACAGACGATGGTGCTCGACGAGGTGCAACGGGCGCCGCAGCTACTGCTGGCCATCAAACAGGCGGTGGACGAAGACCGGAGCCGCCGCTTCCTGCTCTCCGGTTCGGCGAATCTGGTGCTCATGGAGCAGGTCAGCGAGAGCCTGGCTGGTCGCGCGATCTACTTCGTGCTGGACCCCTTGACCCTTGGGGAGCTGGAAGGGCACCCTGAGCCCAGCCTGATCGGGGACGCCCTTGCCGGACGCTGGCCGGAGCTTGGGAAATCGGCTTACCCGACAATGGGCGTCGATCCGGTCCCGCTGATGCTGCGTGGATTCATGCCCGCGTTGATCGGACTGCCGGACCCGCCGGATTGGCTGCGCTGGTGGGCGGGCTATGTCGCCACCTACTTGGAGCGCGACCTGCGGCAGATCAGCCGCATCGACACCTTGGTGGACTTCCGACGCTTGATGGACCTGCTGGCCCTGCGCAGCGGCGGCCTGCTCAACCAGTCGGACCTGGCTCGCGATGCCGGACTGTCACAGCCCACCGCGCATCGCTATATCAACCTGCTCGAAACCACCCATCTCTTCCAGCGCCTGCCGGCCTACGGCGGCGGCCGCGGCGCCCGGCTGGTCAAGGCACCGCGGGTGATGTGGACGGATCCCGGACTGGCGGTCTTCCTGGCCGGTTACTTCGATGCCGCGAGCCTGGGCGCAGCCCGTGAACTCGGCGGCTTCTTCGAGACCCTCGTCCACCTGCATCTGCGGGTTCTAGCTAGCCTGCTGTCTCCGCCGGGCCGCCTGTATTTCTGGCGCACGCGATCCGGCCAGGAGGTCGACTTCGTGCTGGAACACGGACGACGGCAGCTGGCCTTCGAGGTGAAATGGACGACCGATCCTGGCCAACGTCATCTCGGCGGCCTGCGCCAGTTCCTGGCCGAGCATCCGGAAGCCGCGGGAGGCATCCTGATCCACCGCGGCACGGAGACCCGCTGGCTGGATGAGCGCATCCTGGCCTTGCCGTGGACGCGGGTGGCGGGCGCTTGAAGCGCAGGTGGCTACGGGAGACGGAGCCCGCGTCAGCGCGACTTGCCCCCTCCTGAACAGGGATTAACATCCCCGCTGCGGAATCCCTTCGTCCGCGGGGTCGGAGTGTGTCGTCATGTGAGGAGTACCGCATGTCCCGTCGCCATCGCTTGCTGATCGCCCTGTCGATGCTGGCCGCCGCGGCCCTCGGCCCGACCTTGCTCGGGTCGGCCCCTCAGCGCACGGCAGCGCGACCGGCCCAGCAACGCTTGGTCCGCGAGGCGTTGTTCCAGCCGATCGACCATTTCGGCGGAGCCATCACCGGTGTCGCCGTCGCGGGCAACGTCGCCTATATCGACCGTGGCCTGCGCCTGGAGGTGCTGGACATCACCGATCCCTTGGCGCCGCGGATGATCGGTCGCAGCGCGCTCTTGCCCGGTCGGGCTCAGGTCGCCGCCGTGTCCGATGGGCAGGTGTACATGGTCGAGCGCGTCTGGCAAGGTGATGCCCATGCGGACCGCCTGTTCGTCGTGGATGTGACCGACCCGGCAGCGCCGCGGCTGCGGGGCAGGCTCGACCTCGGGGCGAACAACCTGCTCGAGGTGGTGGTTCGCGACGGGTTGCTGTACGGGGCGGGTGCGAAGTCCGGCCTGCTCGTCTTGGACGTGCGTGACCCGGACCGTCCGCGTTACCTCACGGCGGTCGCCACCGACCTGCCGGCTCTGGGGCTGGCCGTTGACGGCGACCGCCTGCTGGTCGCGGTCGGCTCCAACGCTCGCAGCGGCGGCCTGCGCGTCTTCGGTCTGGCGGACCCAACCCGGCCTCGCCTGATGGGGACGCTCGATGTCGGCCAGGATGCCCGCACGGTGGCCCCCGTCGGCCGTTATGCCTTGCTCGCCACCTGGGAGAACCTGTTCGTGGTGAATCTCGCCGATCCGGCCGCACCACGAGTCGCGTCCCAGGTGCGAGCCTACGAGGGGGTCGACCTCGTCGTCAGCGGCCGGCGGGCCTGGCTGCGCCGGGAGCCGTTCGCAGTGCGCGAATGGAACCACCTGGCGCTCTTCGACCTGGCGGGCCTACCGGAGATTCGACCGCTGGGCGAGATGTCCCTGTTGACCAACGGCGGCATGGCGGCGTCGGGCAGCTCCGGGGCGCTGCTGGAATGGTCGCCGCTGCTCGGGTTCCCGCTGCTGCTGGCGGTGGTGGCCGCCCTGGGCTGGTTCGCGCTG
>JBGAUA010000036.1:0-26446 GCA_044228875.1 Anaerolineae bacterium | reverse complement strand
CATGGGCGCGGCCCTGGGCTATCTGGCGGTGGCCCGCTTGCTGGACGTCCACATCCTCGAGGACGCCCTGTTCGGCCTGGGCAGCTATGGCCTGGCCGGCCTGTGGCTGGCCCCGCCCGCCTGGCGCCGCGGCTGGCCGGCGCTGCTGCTGTTGGTGGCCACCCTGCCTTTCGGCTACCACCTGGACACCTTCGTGGGCTACCCCCTGCGGGTGTGGACCGCGGGCGTCGCCGCCACGATCCTCGGGGGGCGGGTGCCGGCGGGCGGCGGCGCGGAGGCCATCCTGCTCCTGGAGAACCAGGTGGCCGCGGTGGACCTGGCCTGCAGCGGGGTGAAGGGACTGTGGACGGGTTCCCTGCTGCTCCTGGCCGCCGCCTGGCTCAGCGGCGCCGGACTCGGTTGGCGCCTGGTGCTGGCCGCGGCCGTGCAGAACCTGCTCCTGATCCTGGCCAACCTGTTGCGGGTGACCGTGCTGGCCGGGGTGGGCCTGGGCCTGGGGCAGCCCGTCGTCGCCGGCTGGCTGCACCTGCCGTTGGGTGTCCTGGGCTTCGCCGCGGCGGCGCTGGTGGGTCTGCGCGTCCTGCGGGGGTTGGAGAGGGCTCCGGCCATTGTCCCGCAAGGACATGCCGACCGGGTATCCCTACAAGCGCGCGCGGCCCCGACCGCAGAAGCGCGCGCCGCCCCGACCGCCCGGGGAATGGAATTCCCGGGCTCGTCCATCGGGATGTCCCTTCAGGACGGTCAGGCCGGTGCGGCCGGCGGAAGGGAAGCGCATCGCTCGGTCCTTGCCGGCGCCATCCTCGTTGTCCTGCTGCTGCTCAACCTGGCCTACCGACCGCGACCAGAGCTGGCCGTCCGCGCCGCTGGCGCCGTCGCCGGGTCCGCATCGCCCTGGGTCTGGCCGGCAACGCTGGCGGTGGAGGCCCTGCCTCTCAAGCCGTCGGACGCGGCCTGGCTGGCCGCCGATGGTGCCGACGCTGTGGAGCGGGTGCGATTCCGGCATGGGGCCTTGCGGGGATCCTTGATCCTGGTGCGCGCGGGCACCTGGCGGGCGCACCACGCGCCTGAACGCTGCTTCGAGGTCTACGGCCTGAAGCTGTTGGACAGCCGCCCGGTGGTCCTCGATGGCGGTGGCCTGCGCGAGGTGACCCTGGGCGGCGCGGACGGCGGCCCCAGCCATGGCGCCCTGTACTGGTTCCAGAGCGCGAGCGGCAGGATGACGGGGGACTACGCGGCGCGGATCTGGGCCGACCTGCCCCCGCATCGGGAACCTTGGGTGCTGGCCTCCGTTCTCTTTGATGGACCCGTCAATGCCGATGGTCCGGCGACACGCGACCTGGTCAACGAACTGCGCCGCGCCATCGACGCGGGCTGGAAAGGAAAGGCCCCATGAACAGGATCAAGCGCGGCTTGAGCGCCGCTTCGTGGATCGGGTGGGACCCTCTGGGCGCGGGCCTCTTCTGGGCCTGGAACCTGATCTTCGTGGCCTTCATGCTGCTGGGCTTCGGCCCGGCCTTGCTGCCGGAACTGCTGCGCTCGGCCGGCCAGGGTGAAGTGCCCTGGACCTTCGTCGGCCTGGTCGCGGTTCTGACGGCCGTCCCGCTGGGCGCCTTGGTCCTGGGCTACTGGCGGCTGCGCGGCGACGGGCGGCGGCTCTTTGCCCTGGGCTATGCTGTGGAAGGTCCGCTCATGGGCCTGCTGGCCCTGCGCGTCTTCGGCTTTCGCGAGGCCAATCCGGCCATGGCCTTGCTGCTGGTCTTGATGGTCCTCGGCCTCTCCACCTACCTGTGGCAGCTGCTGGACCCGCACATCGCCGCGCGGGGCCGAGCGGCGCAGCTGGCCCGCTGGACGGGCCTCTGCCTCCTCGGCCTGGCCGGCGTCTACGCCGCGGTCTGGGCCGCCTTCTACCTGCCGCCGCTCGGCATGATGATGGTGGAGGTAGCGCGTGACACCCTGGCCCATCCGCTGGAGGCCTTGCGAAACTACTGGAACGACCTCCGGCACGAGGGCTGGTCGCAGGTGCTGTTCGCGCTGCTGCTGCCGCCGACCGCGATCTTGACCGCCGTCCTGGTGTTTGCCCTGCCGGTCCTGTCCCTCGGGCATTGGTTGGCCGCGTGGCGGCGAGCCGGCCGGGACCTGGCGGCGCGCTTCGGGCGACGGCGGACCGCGGCGCTGGGTCTGGGGACGGCGGCCGCCGCGGTGTTGGCGCTGGTGCTGGCCTCGCGGCAGCCGCAGGCCGGGGTCTTCGCGGCGCTGGAGCGGCCGCCGTCCGATACGCGGGAAACGCAGGCTCTGCTCGAGCGCTCGGGCGCCATCCGCGAGGGCCTGCTCAACGCCTACCTGGCCGGTCAGCGCTATCGGAGCGCCCGGGGCGAGCAGGGCCATATCTACCATGTCTACCGGTCGATGTCCTTCGGCGGGCGCCGACAGATCACCGATGACGAGGGCCGACAGATCACCTACGACGGGCGCCGATTGATCAGCGACGAAGCGGCCAGACAGGTGCAGGCCGCCTACGAGCGCGTGGCCAGCCCCATGTACTACCAGCCGGCTCAGGCTCCGGCAGCCTACGGAATCCCCGGGGAGGCGTCTCGCAAGGATGCCGTCCTGCAGGTCGACCCCCGCCGCGCCGCCGAACTCTACCAGGCCTTCTTCGACGCCCCCATCGACCGGGCCGAGCGGGAGACCATCCTGCGCACGGTTTCGGCCAATTGGAATCTGGAGCGGGCCTTCGCCGACCGCCTGGCCGTCGACGACCGCGAGGTGCACGTCAGCCGGCGCGAGGTGTCGATCCGCGCGGCGGCCGACGGCTGGGCCGAGCTGGAGCTGCACGAGGTCTACGAGAACCAGACCTACCAGCAGCAGGAGGTGGTCTACCACTTCAACCTGCCGGAGAGCGCGGCGGTCAGCGGCCTGTGGCTGGGCGAGACGGAGGACCGCGCGCAGGCGGCGGCCTTTCGCGTGGCCCCGCGCGGCGCCGCTCAGCAGGTCTACAACGAAGAACGGGCGCGCCGCGTCGACCCGGCGCTGCTCGAGCAGATAGGACCGCGGCAGTACCGCCTGCGCGTCTTCCCGGTGCCTGCCCGGAGGTGGCGCGTCGAAGGCGAGCGGAGCGAGGCGATGGCCGGGCCAGGGCTGCACCTGTGGATGACCTTCGTCGTGCCGGCGCGGCCCGTCTATGGCGTGGACGGGATCGCGGCGGCTGCCGGAAGCGACGCCGCCGACGAGCCGGAAGGGCCGCGGGAATGGCCCCTGCCTCGCCTCGCCGAGCGACGAAACGCCTACTGGGATCGCAGCACCGTCTGGACGCTGCCCGATGGCGTCGCCGCGCCGCAAGGGGATGCCTGGCTGCCCGACAGCCTGCCGGCCGAGCCCTCCGCCGCCCGACCGCCGGACCGCGTCAGCCTGGGCTTTGGCGCTTGGCGCGTCGAGGCGCGGCCCGCCGCTTCAGCGGCCCCGGACGACGCACTCAGGATGCCGCGCCGCCTGGCGGTGGTCGTCGATCGCTCCCGTAGCATGGAGGGGCGGCGTCCGCGACTGGACGCGGCGCTGGCCCAGCTGTCGGCGATGGCGTCGCCGGGCTCCGTCGATGTGGTCCTCAGCAGCGCTGAGCCCCGCGGCGAGCCGGCGTCGCTTGTCGCCCTGGCCGCCTTGCGGCCGGAGCAGCTCCTGGCCTTTGGCGGCCAGGATCCGGCGGAGCTGCTGCGCCAGTTGCGGGACCTGGCCCCTGAAGGCCGTCATGACGCCGTCCTGGTCTTGACCGACAACAGCCCCTACCGCCTTGGAGGGGCGGCGTCCGCGCCGGCGGATGGCTGGAGCGGCGGACCGATCTGGCTGGTGCACCTGGGCGACGGCATGCCGCTGGGTTACGACGATGGAACCCTGGACGCAGTCCTGGCTTCCGGCGGTGGGGTGGCCGGCTCGGTGGACGAAGCCTTGCGGCGCTGGAAGCTGCGGCAGCGACCGCTTGCGGGCGAGGCCCTGGTCGATCTCGTGGACGGCTGGTCCTTCAAGGTCGAGCGCGCCGCCGGTTCTCAGGCGGAGGCCGGGGCGAGCACGCCGCTCCGCAAAGCCGCCGCCCGCCAGGCGATCCTCGCCCAGATCCGGGCCGCCGGCCGCGCAGTGGTCGACATGGCCGAGCGCGATCGGCTGCAGGCCCTGGCCAAGGCCGAGGGCGTCGTCAGCCCCTTCTCCTCGATGATCGTCCTGATCGACGAGCGGCAGCGGCAGCGGCTGGACGCGCTGGAAGGAGAGCAGGACCGCTTCGAGCGTGAGACCGACGGAGCCGCGGACGAACCGGCCCTGCTGGCGGTCACGGCGGTGCCGGAGCCGGAAACGTGGATGCTGCTGCTGCTGGCGGTGGGCTTGCTGTGGTGGCAGCGCCGGCAGGTGGTCGGGCCTGAGGGCCGGTGGAGCTGAGCGCCGCTGTTCCCAGACCCTTCAGTCGAACAAGGCGCCCAGCTGAATCGTGAAGCCCGGGAGAAGCACCGAGGCAATACGGTCTGGCCCGACCCCGTAAGCGCTGGCGGCATAGGCGTCACCGGCCAGAACGAGGCATTGAGCACTGCCGGCCTCGGGGTCGACCAACCAGTACTCGCGGATGCCAGCCTGGGCATAGTCATTGCGCTTCTCGCCCAGGTCAATGTGGCGGGTTCCGGGAGACAGCACTTCGATCACCAGGTCCGGAACGCCGCTGTACTGCTCACCCAATCGGTCATAGCTATCAGCAAGGTACACGGCCAGGTCGGGTTCACGGAAGCGGCCGGGCCAAAGGCGGATGGGGTGCGGCGCGAGCACGATGCGGCCCAGCCTCTGGGGTTCCAGCCAGGCGTCCAGCAATCGGAAGAGCCGAGCGACGAGGGTCTGGTGGCTCAGGGTCGGCAAGGGCAACACCTCCAGATGTCCCGAACGCAGTTCGACGAGGTGGTTGGTGGCCGCTGCAAGCTGAAGGTAGAGCGCATCGGACCAACAGACGTCCTGAAGGAAGCGCTCAGCGCTATCGGGACGGGCATCCGGGTCCAGTCCGACGGACACTTGTGCTGACGTGGTCATGGTTCGCCTTGCCTTGCCGCAGAGGGAGCGGCGATACTGCGCGTCATCAACAACCCTAGCACATTCGGCCACAGCCCGAAACCGATTCGGTCCAGAAGGATGTCCCCGACCCAAACGCCTCCTGGTCCAGCCATGGTCACCGGCCGCCCATCAGCGCCAGGCCCGCCCGCTCCAGCCGCCGCCAGGCCGGCTGCGCCAGGAGGCCGCCCGCCGTGCGGAAGGACCAGCTGTGGGTGGTCCCGCTCTCGATGAAGGTCACCCGGTACTGCAGGCCGGCCTTCAGTGGTGCGCGCGGCAGGAGGACGATGGCGTCGCGGCTGTCCAGCACGACCCGCCCGGTACGCTGGGTGCCACTGTCGGGATTGACGTAACGCGTCTCGTCCAGCAGGCAGTGCGGGTACTGGCCGCCTTCGCCATCGACGAGCGCGGAGAAGCTGACGGCCGGCTTGCGATCGCCGGCGCCGATCATCAGGAGGATGGGCGCGCCGGTGGGCGCCTTGTAGCCCGGGCAGCTGGTCAGCGGGTCGGGGAACTCGTTGCCGCCGAAGCTGAGGTTGGGCAGGGTCGCGCCCTCCTCCGGGTAGCGCAGTGGAAAGCGGAAGCCTTCCGGCAGCGCCGTCCGCCCGCGGCCCACCTCCAGCGTCGCCCCATAGGCCCAGCCGGTGCCCGCCTCACGGTATTCGCCAAAGCCGCTTGCCGTCAGCTCGGGGTCGAGTACCGCCACCATGTGGAAGGTGCCGGTCATCCAGAAGTTCACCGGTACCCGGCTGTCGGTACCCTCCATCGAGGACACGAAGACGTTGCCGTTCCTGGCCGCGGCGAGGCCCTCGTCGCTGTAGAAGGGCCTGGTCGGGTCCTCCGAATGGCCCACTTCATCGTTTTTCACCATGTAGCGGGCATGCAGTTCGCCGCCGCGGCTCCAGTCCGGGTTCTCCGTGACCGGTTGCAGGCCGGCCAGGGCCCGGTGGCGGTTGGCCTCTACCAGGGCGGCGGGAAGAGGCTTCGGCGGCGGGGCCGTCGGCGGGGCCGTCGCGGTGGTCGTGGGCGTCGCCCTAGGGGGCGGGGGCGTCGGGCTGTCGGTGGGCGGCAAGGCTGTGGCGGTGGCAGTCGGCGGGACCACCGTCGGCATGCCGGGAAGGTCCGCCATCCTGATGCCGCGAAGGGCCACGGGCAGGTGGACGCGGGCGACCGGCTCGTCGGCCGCGGCCAGGTTGACGAGCGCCCGACCGATCGCCGCGGCAATCGTCAGCGCAGCCGCCAGGCGCCTGAGGCCGGACGGTGGTCGTGTCGGACGCCGTTGCCAGCGGCGTCCATCGGGGATCGGAAGCATGCGGTCTCCTTCCTCGGCGGTGATCGGACGCCGCCGCTACCTTCGCCGAGAAGGCATCAGGGGCATTCCGTCAGCCGCCCGGCGATGCCGCGGTAGATGTCGGCCAGGTCTTCGCCGTCGGGGGCGAAGTAGTAGTCGGCGCGGCTCGAGGCCACCGCGCCCAGGAGCTGGTCCAGCACGTCGTCCGTCTCCCCCAGGCCGATGCTGAAGATACGCGTGCCGGCCGCCTTCGCCGATGCCGCCCGCCGCAGCACCGTGCATTCCTGGTTGGGGCATTCCGGGGCGATGGAGCCCGGCCCGAAGGGCACCCGGTTGGGCAGGCCGTCCGTCAGAAGGATCATGACCGGCTGGTTGTTGCCCAGGCGCGGGCCGCGGGCCGCCGTGTCCTGGCCCTCCACCAAGGCCAGATCGATGCGCGTGCCCTGCTCGATGCGCGAGGGCAGACGGTCCAGGGCCGCAAGCACGGCGGCGCGGTCGCCCGAGAGGCCGATCTCCGTCCAGGCCCGGTCGTTGAAGCCCACCACCGCCACGCGGTCCCGCGCGCCGTAGGCATTGGGCTCCAGCTTCATCTGGGCCACGAAGGCGCGGGCGGCGTCCAGCGCCGCCGCGTGCTTGCTGCGCCCGCCGCGCGTCTCGCGGTACATGCTCGTCGACATGTCCAGGACCAGCACCACGTCGGTGAAGACGCTCTCCGGACGGCAGAGCAGCCGTTCGGCGAACGGCAGGTAGATGCGGTAATGTCCAGGCGTCGGCGTCAGGGTGACGGTGGGCGAGGCTGTGGCCGAGGCGGTGGCCGTGAGCGTGGCGCTCGGGCTGCTGGTGGCCGACGGCGACGTCGTCGCCGTGGCCGCGGGCACCGTGGGGGTGGGCGTCAGGGCGAAGCAGAGCGACTCCAGGTCGCCCAGGCCGGCCGCCTTGCCGAAGGTCTGGTTGGCGCCGGCGTAGACCGTCTCGCGCCCGACGTCGAAGCCGCTGACGTTGTCGTACCAGGCCAGGCCGCCGCTGTAGATCTGGATGGGGTCGATCACCGTGGACACCACCTGGTCCAGCCAGGGCAGCGACGCCAGGGTGCCCCAGGAGGACTCGGCGTGCAGGAGGTTGTCCTGGTAGAACTCGGGTACCGTCAAGGGCACGTAGCGCTCGCCGGTCCTCATGGTCAACACCATGTCGCCGCCGGCGGCGATCAGCACCCGGCTGTCGGCCTGCCGGTCGCGCAGCCCCAGCACCAGGTCGCCGTCTTCGCGGAACTCGATGTCCACCAGCATCGGCTGGTCCACCGACTGCCCGTCGTCGATGACGCGCGGCCAGGGGTTCCAGGCCGGCTGGCGGCCGTAGTCGAGGTCCACCCGCAGCACTTCAGCCATGTCCGAGCCGTCGGGCCGGCTGCGGTAGACATAGGCCGCCAGCGGGCGCGGCGCCGGGTTGTTGGTGGCCTGGGCGTCCCGCAGGCGGCTGTCCACCACGCCGTGGAAGAGCCAGCCGTCCTTCCAGGCCAGGGCGAAGGGACGGGCGTCCTCAGCCCAGTCCAGGCCGGCGGCGCCGTGGGGGAAGGCTCCCAGCAGCCGCCCGGAGGGCACTTCGAAGCGGTAGACGTAGCCGTCGCCGAGGTTGACCGCGAAGAGCTGGTCGCCGACGGGGGTCAGCTCCAGGTCCCCCAGGGCGCTGACGCCCACGCTGTTGGCCGCCGCCTGATCGAAGCCCTGGTTGAAGCGGTGGCTGTCGCGCCCCGCCGGCAGGGCGGCCCAGGGCAGCACCGTGCCGCGGGCCAGGTCCACCTGGTAGATGCCGCCCGGGCCGAGCGGGCCGTAGCCCGCCAGGCGCTTGGTGTAGGCGCCCAGGTACACGCGGTCGCGGGTGAGGTCCATGGCCACGCCGAAGACCGCGCCCACCTGGTCCTGAAAGGCGAGGTTGTGGTGCAGGGCCAGGTCGTCGCCCACGGTGTCGTTGAGGGCCACCAGGGAGGCCTGGCCCTTGAGCCAGGCGGGGCTGTAGGGGTTTCCGGCGCCGTCGGTCATGGGCACGAACTGGGTGACCGCCAGATAGGGGTTGCCGCCCTGGCAGCTGTCCTTCACATGGGTGTAGGCCCGGGCGTAGGCGGTGGCGGTGGACGGCGGGACGGGCGTGGCGCGGGCCGCGGCCGTCCCGATGGCCGCCGACGTGGGGGCCACGAGGGTCAGCTGCCGCGGCACCACGATGGCCGCCGTGGCCAGGGCGCGCAGGCGGCCGGCCTCGACGGTCGGCGCTTCGGCGGTCAGGATGGGCAGCAGGGCGGTGGCGGTCTCGGCCGCCGCCGTGCGCCGGACCTCCTGCGTGGGGGCGTGGGCGGTGCGCGTGGCCACCACCTGGGTGGCCCGCGCCGCATCGCGCGCCGCCGCGGTGCCGGTGGCCGCCTGGGCCGCCTCCACGGTCAGGGTGACGAGCACCTCTGGCGCAACCTGGTTGCCCGGATCGCAGAGCACCGCGACGTCGCCGGCCGCCAGGCGGCTGGCGGGCGCACCGTCGGTGAGCATCCGGCCGGCGCGCAGGCGCATGCCCGAGCCACTGTCGAAGATGTCCATGGCCAGGCCGGGACCGGGGTATTCGGCCTCCGGCGGCCTGGCCGGCGCCGCAAGCCAATCCAGCCCTGGCAAGGGCGCCGCGGCGCCCCAGGCCGTTTCCAGGCCCGCGGCGTCGTTGTCGCGGAACCACTGCGGGCTGCGCACCAGCTCCCAGCCGCTGCCCCCTTCGCGATCCCGGGCCGGCAGCAGGTCGCCCAGGCTGGCGCCGCCGGGGCAGCCCGGCCGCCAGACGCAGTCCGGATCCATGTCCACGCGGCGGTCGCGCAGGCCCACCACCGGATGGCCCGAGGGGAGGAAGGCGATGTCGGCCACCAGAGGCTGGTCGGGCGAGCTGTTGGCCGGATCGGTGGTCCAGGGGCCCCAAGGTCCGCTGCGCTGGTAGCTGCCGTCCGTGCCCAGGCCGAAGCGCAGCGACTGCTCCATCTCCGCGCCGTCGACGCGCGAGCGGTACACCCGGCCCTCGAGCAGGCCCAGGACGCTGTCGTCCTCGCGGCTGTTCACCAGGCCGTGGTAGAGCCAGTCTCCCGCCACCCCCAGGCCCATGACGCGCGCGTCGCGCGACCAGCGCTCGCGAACGGCGCCGTGGGCGAAGCTGCCGAGCACTTGCCCGTCGGGCAGGCTGAGGCGGTACACCTTGCCGTCGTAGAGGTTGGCCACGAAGAGTCGGCTGCCGTCCAAGGCAAGGTCCAGGTCGCCCAGGCTGGTCTTGCCCGCCCAGTCGGGGTCTTCCTGCGCCTCCGAGCCTTCCGCGGGGTGTCGATCCGGTCCGGCCGGCAGCTGGGCCAGGACGCTCACCTGGCCGTCGGCCAGGCGCACGCGGTAGACGGCGCCCGGTCCGCCCGGCCCGAAGCGGCCGCCGCTGCGATGCCAGGCGCCGGCGTAGACCACGCCCCGCCCGCCGTCGTAGGCCAGGCCGTAGATGTCGCCCAGCTGGGCGCGGCTGGCCAGGCCGGGCGAGCGCTCTCCCAGAGATTGGCGCGTCAGCAGCAGGGCCGGCTCGGTCGCCGGCTGGTCCTCGGGCCGCCAGCCGCCCTGCACCGCGAGCGCCACGTAGGGATCGATGCCCTGGCAGGCGATGGCCAGCGCCGCCGCGTCGGGCAGCGGGGCCGTCTGGGCGCGGCCGGCGCCGTGCAGCAGGGCCAGGGCGAGGAGGGTCGTGATGGCCGTCAGGCCCAGGTGCCGGCTGCGCATGCGCTGTCCTTTGCTGACGGCTCGGCGGGTCCGGTTCAGGCGGTCCGCGGCCAGGTGGCCAGGATGAGGCCTACGGTGACGCAGGCCACGGCCATGATCATGAAGAAGAGGTGCAGACGGCCGGCGTCTTCGTCCGCCAGATCCGGCAGAGCGGCTCGCAGGCGCGACCCGTAGCGCAGGGCGTGGAAGCGGCCCATTCCGGCCCTGCCGGCCAGGAAGCCGTAGAGGACTGCCGCCAGGCCCATGACCGCCGGCGTCCCGCGCAGGCGATCCGCCCAGACCAGCGCCAGGAAGGCCAGGGCGAAGCAGAGGAAGGCCCGGCCCGGCTGCCAGGGCAGGCGCCGCCCGTCGCGGCGACGGCGCCAGGCCAGGGCGGCGACCGGCAGCAGCGCCAGGAGGGCGATGGCCGCGAGGTAGGCGTTGCCTGTGGGCGGGGTCATGATGGCGTTGATGATACATCGCCGGCTGGCCACGAGCGGCCGATCTCGATATCCTCTGTGCGGCCCGCCGCGACGACCGACGCGGCGCCCGGCCTGGCCGGCATTCTCCAGGGAGCGGAGCATGACCCTCGATCGCCGTCAACTGCGCGGCATCACCGCCCTCTTCGCGGTCGGCCTGCTGCTGCAGGGTGCGCTGACCCTTCTGGCCCGTCTGGTGCCGGCGGTGGATCGCGCCGCGCCGGCCATCCTCCGGCTGACGCGGATGCTGCCGCCGCATTCCTGGCTGCACATCGTCACCGGCCTCATGGCCCTCTGGGTACTGGTTCAGGGGCCGGCCGATGGTCCGCGGCGCTTCCTGCTGGGTTTCGGGGTCTTCTACGCGGCGCTGGGAATCGTGGGGCCGGTCGGCGGCGGGCGGCTCGGGCTGGGTCTGCAGCCTTTCGACCATGCGATCCACCTGGTCATCGGCGGCGCGGCGCTCACCGCCGCCTGGCTCGGCCGGGGTACGCGATGAGCGGCCCGAAGGCCCCGCCGGCCGCCGCCAGCGCTGCGCCGTTAGGCCTCTGGGAGCGCCGCTTCCTGATGGTGGTGGTCTCCTTCACGCTCTACGTCGCCTTCTGGGGCCTGCTCTTTCCGGCCGGCCTGGGCGTGGACCTGCCGGGTGTGGCCAAGGACTTCAACCGCGCCCTGCCCTTCAACCTCATCATCCCGCCGCTGCACGCGCGCTTCATCGGCGCCCTGTACCTGGGCGCCAGCGTGATCCAACTGCTGGCGCTGCGGCGGGGCCAGACCTGGCGCGAGCAGCGGATCTGCGTCTGGGTCGTCCTGTTGTGGACGGCGATGTTGGCGCTGATCTCCCTGATGCACCTGGAGATCTTCGACTGGGACCGGCGGCCAGTGCGCCCGCTGGCAGCATGGTGGTTGGCCTACATCTGGTTCCCGCTGCAGGCGGCGTGGCTGCTTTGGCGCCGGGCCGATCGGCCCGGCGCCGCCGGGCGGGCGCAAGCCGCGGACAGGCCTCTCGTCGCCATCCTGTCCGTCTTGGGCCTTGTCCTCACCGCCATTGCCCTGCTGCTCTTCATCGCCCCGGGGACCGGCGTCCTGCTCTGGCCTTGGAAGCTGCCGCTGGTCCTGGGCCGCATCTACAGCGGACCCTTCCTGACCTTGGGCATCGCGGCGCTCCTGGCGGCCCGCGCGGCGGACCATCGCGAGCGCTCCGGCTACCTCTGGTCGATCCTGGTCTGCGCTGTCGGCACCCTGGCAGCCAGCGTCAGGCATCTCGACCTGTTCGACTTCGGCCGCATCGCACCCTGGGTCTGGTTCGGCGGCCTGCTCCTGGGCATCGCCGCCCTGTCGACCTGGGGCCTGATCCCTGCCCTGAGGAGGTCCTCATGAACACCGCAGACGCACGTCACGCCACGCCCGTCCACCCCCTGCTGCGAACGTGGATCGGGGCCGAGGTCCTGTTCGCGGTGCTCGCCGGCCGGGCCACCTTCATCGATCCGGCGCGCGCCGGGCTCGTGGACCCCGCCGGCTTCGCCTGGCCCATCCCCGTGGTCGCCATGGCCGCGATCCTGGGCGTGGTCTACGCCGCCAGCCTGCCGGCCGCCCTCTGGGCGCTGACGATGAAGACCTGGCAGGAGCTGCGGGTGCTGGCCATTCCGCTGGCGGTCTTCACCACGATGATGACGGTGCTCACCTTCGTCCACTGGGACAAGTTCAACCACGGCACGAACCCCTTCCGCCTGTGGATGCTCAGCTATGTGCTGCCGCCCTTCGTCTTCGTCTGGGCCTACTGGCGGCAGCAGCAGGACGCGGCACCGGTGGGCGAGGGCATCAGCCATCCTTTTGGCGCCGGCACGCGCGCCTGGCTGCGGGCCAACGGCTGGGCATTGGTGGCCGCGGCCATCCTCCTCTGGGCCGCCCCGGCCTTGCTGGTGGACCACGCCCCCTTCCCGCTGACGCCGCTCACCGCCCGCAGCCTGGCCACCGTGGTCCTGCTGATCGGCTGCCTGCAGCTGTGGATGGCCCTGGAGGGCGATTGGCGTCGCGTCCGCGTGGCCTCGCTCCTGCTGATCCTGGTGGCGGTCCTGCTGCCGCTGCAGCTGCTGCGCTTCCGGCAGGGCGTGGACTTCGGCAACCTGCCGCTGGGCTTCCTGCTGGCGGATTCGGCGGTGACGGCGGTGCTGTTGCTTCGGCCACTCGCCGGCGAGCGGCCACGAGGCTGAGGGAGAGGGTCGGCGCTCCGGCCTCAGCCGTCGGCTTCGGGCGCCGGCGGGGGCATCGCCCCCTCGAACACGAAGCGCTCCGTCTCCACCCGCCCGTTTGGCCGCTCGCGCTCCACCAGGTCCTCCGGCAGCACATCGACCGGCTCCGCCCGCCGTCCGACGGCGATAGCCACCATGATCTCGTGCGCTTCCGGGTCCAGTCCCAGCGCCACGTAGGCCCGCTCCTGGTCGAAGCCGCCCATGGCGTGGGCGTGGAGCCCCAGGCGGCGGGCCTGCAGGGCCAGGCTCATCCAGGCGGCGCCGGCGTCGAAACCGGCGTGACGGTTGACGCGGCCATTGCGGGCGATGGTCCGCCGCGTGGCCAGGAAGATGAGCAGCGGGGCCCGCGGAGCCCAGTTGCGGTTGCCGCCCGAGAGCAGGTCGGCGAAGCGCGCCCGGTCCGCCGTCGAGCGGGCGTAGACAAAGACCCAGGGCTGCTCGTTGCTGCTGGAGGGCGCCCAGCGGGCGGCCTCGAAGAGCGCCGCCACCTGGGCGTCGTCCAGGGGCGCGTCGTCGAAGGCCCGCGGGGACCAACGGTCGACGAAGGCGGGGTCGATGTCGACGGCGGCCTGGCGGGGGTTGATGGGCGGGGCGACGGTCATGCCGGGACTCCCTGGAGCGCTCAGGCGCGGGTCAGGCGGCGGTAGCTCATGCGGTGGGGCCGGTCGGCGCCCGCGCCGAGGCGCTTGCGGCGGTCCTCCTCGTAGTCGGAGTAGTTGCCGTCGAACCAGAACACCTGGCTGTCGCTCTCGAAGGCCAGGATATGGGTGGCCACGCGGTCGAGGAACCAGCGGTCGTGGCTGATGACCAGGGTGCAGCCGGCGAAGGCCACCATGGCGTCCTCCAGGGCGCGCAGGGTGTTGACGTCCAGGTCGTTCGTCGGCTCGTCGAGCAGCAGGACGTTGGCTCCGGAGCTCAAGAGCTTGGCCAGGTGCACCCGGTTGCGTTCGCCGCCGGACAGGTCGCCGACCTTCTTCTGCTGGTCGGAGCCCAGAAAGTTGAAGCGGCCGACGTAGGCCCGGGAGTTGATCAGGCGGTCGCCCAGGGGCATCTGCTCCGCGCCGCCGGAGATCTCCTGCCACACGTTCTTCTCGCCATCCAGGCTGTCGCGACTCTGGTCGACGTAGGCCAGCTTCACCGTGCTGCCGACGGTGATGCTGCCGCCGTCGGGCTGCTCCTGGCCCACGATCATGCGGAAGAGGGTGGTCTTGCCCGCGCCGTTGCCGCCGACGATGCCCACGATGGCCCCCGGCGGGACGTCGAAGCTCATGCCGTCGATGAGCAGCCGGTCGCCGTAACCCTTGCTGACGTTCTCGGCGCGGATGACGATGTCGCCCAGGCGCGGCCCCGGCGGGATGAAGATCTCCAGGTCCTGTTGGGCCTTTTCGTAGCTCTGCTCGAGAAGCTCGTTGTAGGCGCGCAGGCGGGCCTTGCCCTTGGCCTGCCTCGCCCGCGGGGTCATCTGGATCCACTCGAGCTCCCGCTCGAGGGTCTTCTGGCGCTGGCCCTCGGCCTTTTCCTCGCTCGCGAGGCGGGCCTGCTTCTGCTCCAGCCAGGAGGAGTAGTTGCCCTTCCAGGGTATGCCATGCCCGCGGTCCAGCTCCAGGATCCAGCCGGCGACGTTGTCCAGGAAGTAGCGGTCATGGGTCACGGCGATGACCGTGCCCTCGTACTGCTGCAGGTGCCGCTCCAGCCAGGCGACGCTCTCGGCGTCCAGGTGGTTGGTGGGCTCGTCGAGCAGCAGGATGTCGGGCTTCTGCAGCAGCAGGCGGCAGAGGGCCACGCGCCGCTTCTCGCCGCCGGAGAGGACGGCGATCGAGGCTTCCGGCGGAGGGCAGCGCAGGGCGTCCATGGCCAGCTCGAGGCGGCTGTCGAGGTCCCAGGCGTTCTCGCGGTCGATCAGCTCCTGCAGTTCGGCCTGCCGCTCGATGAGGCGGTCCATCTCGTCGGCTTCCATGGGGTCGGCGAAGCGGTCGCCGATCTGGTTGTACTCCTCCAGGGCCGCCGCGACGGGGCCGGCGGCTTCCACCACCACCTGGCGCACGGTCTTCTCCGGGTCCAGCTGCGGCTCCTGCGGCAGGAAGCCTCTGGTGATGCCGGGTGAGAGGGTGGTCTCGCCGACGTAGTCCTCGTCCACTCCGGCCATGATGCGCAGAAGGGTGCTCTTGCCGGCCCCGTTGAGGCCCAGTACCCCGATCTTGGCCCCGCGGAAGAAGCCCAGGCTGATGTCCCGCAGCACCTGCTTGTTGGGTGGATGGATCTTGCCCACCCGGGACATGGAGTAGATGACTTGGTGATCGCTCATGAAGGAAACCTCGACATGCCGTCCTGCGCGCCTGGCCGATTCCGGGCAACGACCTTTGATCGTAGCAGGCGGGCGGGTAGTGGCGCTAATCAGGCCGAGGCGGGCGCCGCTTGCCGGCCGGAAGGCAAGGTCAGTCTGCCACCGCCGCGGCGAGGGCCGGCGCGAACTGCCCCAGTCCGCCGTCCATGTCGCCCCCGACGGGCTCGATGTGCCGCTGCAGGCTGCGGTAGGACACGCAGTGGTGCAGGGGCAGGATGATCTCGTTGAGGGTCCAGGCCGCTTCCAGGCGGTCCCGTGGGACCACGGCCTGCCAGGCCTCCAGGTAGATCGCCCGCCAGGCGTCGGCCAATTCCGGTTCGGCGGCACGGAGGGAGCGAGGCCCCAGGAGGTCCACCATCGGCGGTCCGACGCAGGCATCGGTCCAGTCGATGAAGATCGGCGCGTCACCGCGTAGCAGGGCGTTGCCCAGGTGCAGGTCGCCGTGCACCAGGGTGGGTGGCAGGTCGAGCGCGGCGAGCTGGTCGATGGCGCGGCGGATCCGCCCTTCCGCACCGCGCAGCCGTTCCAGTTCGGCCGGGCTGAGGGCGGCCGCGGTCAGCGGATCGGCCAGGAGCGGCGACAGCTCGTCCGCCAGCCCTTCCAGGCGTCGGTCGATGCAGCCGGCCGCCAGCAGGGCGTCGACCTGGCCTGCGCAGGCCACCTGCAGCTGGGCGTGGGCATGGGCCATGCGCAGGGTGAGGTCGCGGCGCTCGACCGCGGTCAAGGTCTTGATCTCGCGGAGGGTCGGCCCGTCATCCTCCAGGAGCAGCCAGCCCGGTCCGGGCCGAGCGGCCAGGACCCGCGGCATGCAATGCGGGAAGCGCTCGGCCAGCGCCGCCGTCACGCGCGCCTCGTCGACGAAGAGCGGCGGCGCGGGGGCGGCGACCTTGAGGTACACCGCTCCCTGGTCGGTCTCCTGCCGGTAGACCGCGGCGAGGCTCCACACCTTCAGCGGTCGCGGATCCCCCTGGGGCCTTCGACCGGATCGCAGCAGGGCCTCGTCCATCCAGGCGAGAAGGTCCGCCCACCAGCCGGATCGCTCGACGGCCCAGGGCGGCCGGAGCGGCGGGATCGGGCGCTCGGCCAAAGCCGCGAAGCAGGCTAGCAGGCCTGAGCGCGTCCAATCGTCCGCGACCGCCGCCGCCTCCACCGCGTCGATCCAACGCCAACCGGCCGGTGCCCGATCCGGCGTTTCGCCGCCCGGTTCCGCCAGGAACAGGAGCCGCCGGGTGGTCAAGGCGTCATCGCCGGAGGGGTCCGGCTCCACCTGCTGGTCCAGCCTCCGCAGGAGCCGAACCGGACAATCCAGCAGGCCCGCCAGTGCCGCGGTCAAGGGGATGTGCTCGGCATGCCAATGCGCGGTGGCGAGGCGGGCGACGGGCAGCTCGACCGCGCCCGTGTCGGACCTGGCGAGCACCAGGTCGCGGTGCCGGTGCAGGACGGCGGCGACGAGGGTGGTGGGCATGGGGGGAATGATAGCTCGGCGCATCCATGGGCCATGAGGCCGCCGGGCGTCGCGGCCGAGCCGGCGACGGCGGTATCGCGGTTCGCTGGCCGTAGGACGTGCTTCCCGTCGCGGTCGCCCGCCTGTATGCTTGAGTTCCTGGCGCGCGCCTCGAAGCGGCCGCCGCCTGTCTCCCGGAGCCAGCCATGGGCATCGCCGCCGACATCGCCATCCTCCTCGTGGCCGGCCTGTTGGGCGGCCTGGTCGCCCAGCGTCTGCGGCAACCGCTCCTGGTCGGCTACATCCTGGCCGGGATCGCCGTCGGCCCGCATACCGGCGGCATCACCGTGGCGCAGGTGCATGACATCGAGCTGCTGGCTGAGATCGGCGTGGCGCTGCTCCTCTTCAGCATCGGGCTGGAGTTCTCTCTCGGCGACCTGGCCCCCGTGCGGCGCATGGCGCTCGTCGGCACGCCGCTGGCCATCCTGGCCGTCGCCGCCTATGGCTGGGTCGTGGGGCGCCGGCTGGGCTGGTCCTGGCAGGAAGCGCTCTGGTTCGGGGCCTTCGCGTCGCTCTCCAGCACCATGGTCGTCCTGAAGACCCTGGGCAACGCGGGACAGCTGGGCTCCCTGGCGGCGCGGGTCATGGTCGGCGTGCTGATCGTCCAGGACCTGGCCTTCGTCCCCCTGACGATCCTGCTCCCGCAACTGGGAGATCTGGCCGGCGGGCTTCCGGCCCTGGCCTTCAGCCTGTTGCGCGCGGTCGTCTTCGTCGCCGCCCTGGTCTGGGTCGGTGGCCACGTCGTGCCCTGGCTCATGGGACGCGTGGCGGCCTGGCAGTCCCGCGAGCTCTTCCTGATCACGGTCATGGCCCTTGGGCTGGGGGTGGCCTACCTGACCTACCTCGCCGGACTCTCCTTCGCCTTCGGCGCCTTCGTCGCCGGCGCGGTGCTCGGCGCGTCCGATTACAGCCATCAGGCCCTGGGCGATATCGTGCCCCTGCGCGACGTGTTCGGGCTGCTCTTCTTCGCGTCGGTCGGCATGCTGGTGGATCCAGGCTTCGTCGTCGCCCATGCCGGACAGGTGGCCCTGCTCGTGGCCCTGCTGTTCGTGGGCAAGACGGCCATCCTGGCCTGCGTCGCCGCGCTCTGCGGTTATCGCGGCGCGGTGCCGCTGACGGTGGGGCTGGGCCTCATGCAGATCGGCGAGCTGTCCTTCGTCCTCGCCCGACAGGGGCTCGGCCTCGGCGCGCTCAAGGCGGAGACCTTCTCGCTCCTCCTCGCGTCCGCGGTCGTCACCATGGCCCTGACCCCCGCGGCCGCCGCCACCGCCCAGCCGCTGTACGCCTGGTGGCGTCGCGGCCGACCCGAGGCGCCGCCCGAGACCGCCCTGCTGCCGGAGAGCGGGCTGTCGAGCCACGTGGTGGTGGCCGGCGGCGGGCGGGTGGGACAGCACCTGGCGCGCGGTCTGGTCGCGGCGGGCCAGCCCTTGGTGGTCGTGGACCTGGACCATCGGCGGATGGCGCAATGCCGCGCGGCCGGCCTGCCGGTGGTCTACGGCGATGCCGGATCCGAAGCGGTGCTCAAGGCTGCCGGCATCCAGGGCGCGCGGCTCCTGGTGGTGGCCATACCGACGCCCGACGCCACCGCGGCCATCATCGCCGCCGCACGTCGGCTCGGACCGGGGCTAGAGGTGGTGGCGCGGGCGGACAGCGTCGAGGCGATGCATCTCCTGCGCCGTCTGGGCGGCGCCGATGTGGTGCAGCCGGAGCTCGAGGGCAGCGTGGCCATGCTGCGCCATGCGCTGGAGCGACTGGCTTTGACGGAAGGCGAGCGCGACGCCATCGTCGACAGCATCCGCGACGATCTGGCGGCTGACTTCGCCTCGGACATGGCCACGGTCTTCGGCGAGGACCTGCCGCCGCGACCCGCGGCCGGGCCGGATGCGTGAATCGGAGCCGGCGGAAGTCGGGCTCCGGTACCCTTCGCCGCGAGCGGACCCCTCAGCTCAGCCCGGCACACCCAGCAGCCGACCGAACTCCTCCGCCAGTTCGAAGGCGGCGCGCACGTTGCGTGGATCGCGGCTGTTGATGTACTCCACGTTGACGCCCAGGCGGTCGGCGGGGATGCCGATCTCGCCGGCGAAGGTGGAGAGGCGCTCCCAGACCAGGGTCAGCTGGCCCATGGACGCCTCGGCCATGTTGCGCGCGCCACGCAGCATGCGCTCCACGTCCGGAGGCACGTAGACGCCGAGGTACTTGACGGCGAAGTTCAGGTCTTCTTCGCAGACGAAGGGCGAGAAAGTCAGGAAGAGCTTGGGGAAGTCCTCGAGGGCCAGGGCGCGGGTCATGTCCATCAGCAGGCAGCTCATCCACTCCGCCTCGTACAGCAATTGGGTGGAGAAGAAGCGCATGCCCCAGGTGTGGATCTTGTCCTGGATGCGGGCGATCTCGTCGAGCGTGGCCGGCCGGGTGACGAATTCCCGGCGGCGGGTGGGGATGATGATGCCGCCGCAATGGAAGCCGCGGCGCATGGCCGCCTTGGTGGCGCCGCCCACCGACAGCACCTCGTCGCCGTAGTCCTTGCCGCTGGTGTCGCCGCCCACGACGAAGACGTCGCCGCAACCGAGCTGGTTCGCCGTGTCGAGCCAGCTGTCCAGCTCCGGCCGGGGCGTGGCCACGGCCACCTTGTAGAGGCAGAGCGGGCGGTCGCTGCGCTCCCGCAGCCAGGCCGCGAACTCCAGGCTGCCTACCCGCCGTCGCGAGCGCCCGAACTCCGCCGAGTCCTGGATGTCCGGGATGCCCAGCACCTGGTAGCGCGTGTAGGCCTTCAGGCTCTGTTCCAGGATGGCGTAGGCCTTGTCCTGGTGAGCCACAAGGGGCGGGCAGGCCTCGAGCACGACGCGGGCGGAGGCCATGGCCGAGGAGAGCGTTTTCGGTGGCATGGGCCGGAATTGTAGTCGATCGGCTTCGCCGCCCGCCTCACCATGGCCTCGCGCATCCGGGAGATCCGCGGCCGCGAACACCGCGTGCGGCGTCGCGTTTCGGTTGACGGGACGTGGCGGCGGGCTTATCCTGCCGAGGCGTCGATCGCGACACCGCATCCCAGGCCCATCTCCCAGACCTCAGGAGGTCTTCACCATGACATCCCGAATGACGAACGCGCAGGGCGATATCATCGTCCCCGATCCGCCCATCGCCCAGTTCCTCTTCGGCAATACCCGCATGGCCTGGTTCTGGTTGATCGCGCGCGTCTACCTGGGCTACGACTGGGCCCTGGCCGGTTGGCACAAGGTGGCCGACGGCGGGCCGGGCTGGCTGGACGGCGGCGCGGCGCTCCAGGGATTCTGGACGAACGCGGTCAAGATCCCCGAGACCGGCCGACCGCCGATCGCCTACGACTGGTACCGCGGTTTCATCCAGACGCTCTTGGATGCCGATGCCTACACCTGGTTCGCGCCGCTGGTGGCCTACGGCGAGCTGCTCATCGGCATCGCGCTGATCCTCGGCGCATTCGTGGGGCTCGCGGCATTCGCCGGCGCCTTCATGAACTGGAACTTCGTAATGGCCGGCGCCGCCAGCACCAACGGGATGCTCTTCGCCATCGCGGTGCTGCTCATGCTCGCCTGGAAGGTCGCCGGCTGGTACGGCGCCGACCGCTTCCTGCTGCCCCGGGTGGGTACGCCTTGGGGCAATGCGGGCAACGGTGGGTCGTCCAAGACGGTGGGCGGCAAGCCGGCCGCGCCGCCGGCGTCGAAGCCCCCGCGGGCCTCTCGAAGAACGTAGGCTGCATGGGCGATCCATGCAATGGCTTTCGGGCACCTACAGGACGTCACGGTCACGCCCGACCCGCCGCGAAACCTGCAGGGCCGTCACGGCGACTGTTCGCTGAGATGGTGGTCGTCCGATGAAGCGATCGCGCCGCAACAGCGTGCAGAAGCCGATGCCGCTCTTGGCCTTGCTTGTCCTGTTGTTCGTGGCCTGGTCCATGCTGCAGCAGGAAGAGCGCGGTGAGAATCCGCCCCAGGATCCCGCTGACGCGAACCCTGCGGCAGGATTGGAGGACCCTGCTGCGCCGGCGTCCGATGGCTTGCCTGTTGCGCCATCGTCCCGTTCGCCGCGGGCGGAGGTCGCGGCGGACATCCCCGCACCGGAGGTGGTGGCCGACGAGCCGGACCAGGAACTGCTGCGCGATGCGTCCTTCGCGGTGCTGGACGAGGTCAACACCTTGCGCCGCGAGGCGGACCTGCCCGAGTTGCAGATGGCCCCTGCGCTCCTGGCCGCCGCGCAGGCGCACAGCGCGGACATGGCGGCCGGCGACTTCTGCGATCACCAGGGCAGCGACGGCCGCAATTCCACCGAGCGCATCCGAGCAGCGGGTTTCGACGGGGTGTTCACCGGGGAGAACATTGCCTGCGGCCACAAGAGCGCGGCGCAGGCCGTGGCGTCCTGGACGGACGACGACCTGCACCGCGACAACCTGCTGGGACCTCGTTATCGCTACGCCGGCGTCGGGGTGGCGCCCGGACGCTACGGGCCGAGTTGGACGCTGGACCTGGGAAGCGATTGAGTCAGGGCGAGCGAGCTGGCCGACCTACCAGCCGCTCGCCGGCGGCCCGACCTCGACCTTGTTGGACACCGCGTTCCGCGCTCCCAACAGCAAGAGGCCCAGCACGGCGATCAAGAGGACGAGGACCTTGACGGGCGAGGGCGCAACGGGGAGTCTGGGGCCGCCGCCGGTCTGGGGCAGGCCCTTGGGCTGCTCGACCACCGGGGAGGTCTTGACGGCGTAGAGGCCCATGTCCTGCTCGGCGGGCATGGCGGCCTTGAGCACCAGGCCCAACGGCGCGTAGACCTCCAGGGGCGTGCTGCCCAGGTTCTTGATCACCAGCGTGCCGCTGCCGTAGTACGGCGCGTCTCCGGGCAGGGCCTTGGGTGCCGAGGCTTCCATCCAGCCGTCCACGCTTGCCGAGACCTTGCCGTCACGGATGGCCTCGTCCAGGGGCATGCCCTTGCTGCTCAAGGCGGCGGTGGTCTGGTCCTGGGCGCTCGCCGTCAAGGCCTTGGCCCCGCTGAGGTCCACATCGGTCTCGTAATAACCGTACTTGCCGGCGATGGCGTTCCAGACGGCCAACTGGGTCTGCAGGACATCGCTGCTGCCGGTGCCGCTCAAGGCCGCGGCCTTGAGTACCTTGACGGCGTCATCGTTGGTCCGTCCGCTGGAAACGTTCACGGACTTGGGGAAGGGCTCCCCGAAATTCAAGCAGAAGGCATTGAAGGGCAGTCTGGCCTCGCCTCCGGCGGGGATGCTGACGCTGGCTTCGCTGACGACGGTCTGCCGCGCGGCGGGCACGACCGCTGCGGCGGCGGTCGTGGGGGCGGCCATGACCGGCGCGGTGGCCATCGGCGGCGCGGCGGTCTGAGCGTTGGCAGTGTCCATGGGGTGGCTGAGGGTGAACGCCGCCAACAAGACACTGAGCAGTAGGGAGCGACTGGTCATCGGTGGGACCTCCGTAGGGGGCAAGGCATCGAGGATGCGTCCGCCCGGACGACCTGCGTCCAGGCGCGCGACAAGGCTCATCGGAGCCCTTTGGCGATGATATCGGCGCGGCTGACGGTGTACAAAGGCCACCTGGCCGATCTTCGCCTCGTCATCGCGGGCAGATCGCAGGCCCGACACCCGGCGGATGAGGTCGGCGAACAGGTCTTGAGCGCTATCATGTCACATCAGGGATCGCCCTGACCATGGTGTCGTCGCCGTTGCCGGCCAACTGAAGTGGCCGCCGCGATGGTCAGCCCGCCGCCGGCTGCCCATCTCCCCCCAGGAAGACAGTGAGCATCGAATGAAGCAGATCCAGTCGGGCGACATCCGCATGGCGGTCGAGTTGAAGGGTGACACCGGGATACCGTTGGTCCTGCTGCACGGCTTTCCGCTGGACCACGGCATGTGGCGGCAACAGATCGACGCCTTGTCGACCGGTGCACGGGTCATCGCGCCCGACCTGCGCGGCTTCGGGCAGAGCGAGCTCGGCAGCGGCGCAATGACCATGGAGCGCATGGCGGACGATATCGGCGCCCTTCTGGACGGTCTGGGCATCCGTGAGCCGGTGGTGCTGGCGGGATTCTCGATGGGCGGCTACGTGGCCTTCCAGTTCTGCAAGCGCTTTCCCGATCGGGTGCGCGGCCTGATCCTCTGCGACACGCGCGCCATGGCCGACAGCCCCGAAGCTGCCGCCGGGCGGGTCCAGACGGCGGCCAAGGTGCTGGAGCATGGGGCGGGCGTGACAGCGGAAGCCATGCTGCCCAAGATGTTCGGCCCCCGGACCGTCGCCGCGAACCCAGGGCTCGTCGCCCAGACGCGGGCGATGATGCTGGCCTGCTCGCCCGCGGGCATCGCCGCGGCCCTGCAGGCCATGGCCGCTCGCAGCGACGCGCGAGCGCTCCTACCGACCCTCGGCGTGCCGTGTCTGATTCTGGTGGGCGAGCATGATGCCATCTCGAGTGCGGCCGAGATGCGCGAGATCGCCGATGCCATCCCCGGGGCCGAATACCGGGTCGTGGCGGAAGCCGGTCACCTGTTGCCCCTGGAGAAGCCGGCGGAGGTGAACGCCGCCATCGAGCGCTTCATCGGCGGCCTGCCCGCGGTTCGCTGGAATGCTGAGCCATGACCCAGGCGCAGTTCCACCACTTTCGGCCACATCCCTGGCACGGACTGCCCGCGGGACCGCAGCCGCCACAGCGGGTATCCGCCTACATCGAGATCACGCCCTTCGACCTGGTGAAGTACGAGGTGGACAAGGCCAGCGGGTACCTGCGCGTGGACCGTCCGCAGCGAACCTCGTCGCAGCCGCCCAGTTTGTATGGCTTCATCCCGCGCACCTACTGCGGCACGCGGGTCTGCGGCCTGAGCCAGGGGGCGCTGCGTGGTGACGGCGACCCGCTGGACATCTGCGTCATCAGCGAACGGCCGATCGCGCGGGCCGAGGTGCTGTTGACCGTTCGGCCTGTCGGCGGCCTGCAGATGGTCGATCACGGCGAGGCCGACGACAAGATCATCGCCGTCCTGGAAGGCGACCTCATCTGGGGAGCGGCTCAGGACATCGCCGACATTCCGGCCATCCTGCTGGAACGCCTGCAGCATTATTTCCTGACCTACAAGCTGGTCCCCGGTCAACAGGAGGCCGTGACCATCCAGCGCGTCTTCGGCCGCGACCACGCCTCGGCTGTCATCGCGGCGGCTCAGGAGGATTACCGCGAGCAGTTCGGCGAGACGTCCCCGACCGATCGCTGAACCGCCTCGGGAGCGCCTCCAAGCGCCCCCGTTGAGGCGGCATTGCTGCGATCGCGTCGTCTTGCGAACGGCGCCCGCAGGGTGGATTGCGCGCCCGGCGCTGCGCGTGGGAGTTGACGAACAGAGGCCGGAACCAGGGAGCGAATCGCCCCTGGTCCCGGCCTCTCGATGCGTCGGGTTGTCGCGGCTCAGTCCCTGAAGTTCATCGCGCCTTCGTTGTTGACCAGGCCGATCGTCATCTCCCCGTCTTCAACGAGGTAGGTGTCGGACTTCTGCAACTGCTGGATGAAGGAATCGGCCATCGACCCTTCGGCGCAGGCGTCGGTGGAGATGACCTTCAGGTCGAAGATCAGCCGGCTTTCGTCGGCCGTGAAGGTGCCGCCCGCGGTCTTGCAGTCGGCCTTGATGGCAACCGAGCCGCCGGGCACGAAGGTGACCGTGTAGTCGCTGGGCACCGGGACCATGGTCGAACTGTCGCCAGGACCCGTCGAACCTTCCCACTGCCAGACCTGCGCCGAGAGGCGGTCTTCGATGTCCTTGGCGGCGCCCGCAATGGCATCACCGGCTTCCGATCCGGCCGTCGCCAGGTTTGACCCAGCGGTCGCCACCGCGACGTCGGCCGTGGCGCCGGCTTCCTGCAGGTTGTCGGCGCCTTCCGGACCCGGGCTGCGGCAAGCGCCGGCGAAAAGGGAAAGCAGTCCCAGCATCAGAATGCGTTGCTTCATGAGCGTTCTCCTCCGTTGAAATCCTACGCGACCAGCGCCGGAGCCAGGCCGGATCCGGCGAGAATCCTGCTCTCAGCAGTCTAGCGTTCGGCCCAGCAAGCAGCATCCGCCGTTCAGCGGGTCTGGCGTCCCTACTTTCGGGGGAGATGTTGCCGGGATCGAAGCGATTCACCGCGGTACGCCGCGGCGGCCGATGGATCGCCGAGACTCTGGCCGGCGGAGGCGCCTCCCGCGAGGACACGGGCCGATCGCCTACCAGGCTGTGCCCGGAGGCGATCAGTCCGCGTCCCCGGCGAGTCGCGAGGGGGAGCCGAACCGATTTCGAACCGTTGCGGCCGGTAGCGCCCGAGTCGGGGCTAGCGGCCGACCAGGATCAGGAGGCCGGCCACCAGCGCGAGGAGCGCCATGACCGTCCCCAGTCCGGCGATGGCCGGGATGAAGACGCCCAAGCCGGTCAGGATCAGGTAGATCGACAACAGGATCATTCCTATGCTGCTCGTCAGTTTCATCGTGCTCTTCTTCTTGGTCGAGTCAGTCGCGATACGTCGAAGGACAGCGAGATCCGCCTCCCCCGCGGGCAGTATATCGCGACCGAATTCGGACGTCAACCGGGTTGGCGCCTGGTTCGCGTTATGGCATGCACGGAGAGCGGACCCTTGGGGGGGCCACCTCACCCGTCGCACCCGACTGCCGCCCGGATGCCTCGGTCAGGAATCGCAGACGATCTGCTTCAGCGCTCGTCCTGCTATGATCCCCCGCATCCAGGAGATCCGCAGATGCCATCCCTCACGCAGCGCCCCCTTCTCGTGCTGGTCGACGGCCACGCCCTGGCCTACCGCGCCTTCCATGCCTTGCGCGAGCCTATGAGTGCGCCCGACGGCGAGCCGACCGGGGCCACCTTCGGCTTCACCAACATGCTCCTGACCGCGCTGAGCACCTACCGGCCCAGCCACCTGGCCGTCGCCTTCGACCGCGGCCGCAGCGGGCGGGAGCAGCTGTACCCGCCCTACAAGGCCAACCGCGCCGAGCGACCGCCGGAGCTTGATGTGCAGCTCGGGCGCATCGCCGAGATCGTGGCCGCTTTCAACATCCCCATCTATGCCTTGGATGGCTTCGAGGCCGACGACGTGTTGGGAACCCTCACTGCCCAGTCCGAGGCCATGGGGCTGGACAGCATCGTCGTCACCGGCGACAGCGATCTGCTTCAGTTGGTGGGGCCGCATACCCAAGTGGCCATCAGCGGACGGCGCATGTCTGAGGTGGAGGTCTACGACGAGGCCCGCGTCCGCGAGCGCTATGGCGTGGCGCCGGTGGACCTGGCGGAGTGGAAGGGGCTCAAGGGTGATAGCTCCGACAACATTCCCGGCGTGACCGGTATCGGCGAAAAGGGCGCCACCGAGCTGATTCAGGCCCATGGCTCGGTGGAAGCGGTGATCGCCGCCGCGCCCGGCTTCAAGCCGGGCCGCTTGCGGGACAACCTCGCCGCCCAGGCTGAGCAGGCTCGCCTTTCCAGCCGCCTATGCCGCATCATGCGCAACCTGCCTTTGCGCCTGGACCTGGACCGGGTGGCGCTCAACGGTTACGACCGCGAGGCGGTGCTGGCGCTCTTCCGCCGGCTCGCCTTTCGCGGCTTCATGGATCGGCTGCCTGCTCTCGACACGTCGGCGCTCCAGGATGCTCCGGCCGTCGCCGCCGTAAACGCCCCGTCCGGTGACTACCGTCTGGTTGGCGACCTGGCCGAACTGGAAGGACTGGCCGCCACCTGGTCGGCCGCGGACCGCCTCGCGTTCGATACCGAGACTACGGG
>JBGAUA010000035.1:0-26891 GCA_044228875.1 Anaerolineae bacterium | reverse complement strand
GGCACGGCCGGCCGGGAGACGGAGCAGCTGGTGGCCGGGCTGACCCGCGAGCGCGCCGGGCTGCACTATATCATCGTCAACGAGGCCGGGGCCAGCGTCTACAGCGCCGGCACGCTGGCCCGCGCCGAACTGCCCGACATGGATGTGTCGATGCGCGGCGCGGTGTCGATCGCCCGCCGCCTGCTCGACCCGCTGGCCGAACTGGTGAAGATCGACCCGCGCTCGATTGGCGTCGGCCTCTACCAGCACGACGTGGATCAGAAGGCGCTGTCACGCAGCCTGGCCGGCGTCGTGGAGGACACGGTCAACGCCGTAGGCGTGGACCTGAACACCGCCAGCCCGGCCCTGCTCAGCCACGTGGCCGGCATCGGGCCCAAGTTGGCGGCCGGCATCGTGGCCTACCGGGAGCAGTCCGGCGCCTTCGACGCCCGCCGCGCCCTCCTGGCGGTCGGCGGCCTGGGCCCGCGCGCCTTCCAGCAATGCGCCGGCTTCCTGCGCGTCCGAGGCGGGGTCGAGCCTCTGGACGCCAGCGCCATCCATCCCGAGAGCTACGCTGCGGCCCGGATGCTCATGCAGCTCGCGGGGCTGGGCCCGGATGACGGCGCGGAGCGGCGGCGCGAAGCGATCGGGGACCTGCGGCGGCGAAGCGGCGAGGCCGCGCTCGCCGAGCAGCTCGGCCTGGGCATCCCCACCTTGCGCGACATCATGGAGCAGTTGGAGCGGCCGGGGCGCGACCCGCGGGTGGACGTGCCGGCGCCTCTCCTGCGCTCCGACGTCCTGAGCATGGACGACCTCGTGCCCGGGATGCTGCTCTCGGGCACCGTGCGCAACGTGGTCGACTTCGGCGCCTTCGTGGACATCGGCGTCAAACAGGACGGGCTGCTGCACATGAGCGCCGTGCCTCCGGGACGTCGGCTGGAGCTGGGTCAGACGCTACGGGTGGAGGTGCTGCGGGTGGAGGCCGATCGCGGCCGTATCGCCCTGGCCTGGAAGGGCGAAGGCGCCGCGGACCCGCCGGCCTAGCGGCAGACCGCCGGCGCCTTCGCCCGAGCGTGGCGGCGTTCGTCGCGCCTCGACGCCTCAGGTGTATAATCCGCCGCTGTCACCAACACCATGTCCGAAGCCGCCGACCTGCCGCGTACCCTGCTCATCATCCTGGTCCTGACCCTGGCCAACGGCTTTTTTGCCGGCTCGGAGATGGCCATCGTCTCCGCGCGCCGCAGCCGCCTGGAGGCCAAGGCCGCCGCGGGCCGCAAGGCAGCGCGACAGGCCATTCTCCTGGCCGAGAGCCCGGACCACTTCCTGGCCATCGTTCAGGTAGGGATCACGCTCGTCGGCACCTTCTCGGCCGTCTTCGGCGGGGCGCGCATCGCCCATGTGCTGGCCCTGTGGCTGCAGCGACGCTGGCCCGCGGCATTGAGCGAGGCGGCGGCGGAGACGCTGTCGCTCGTGCTGGTGGTGGCGCTCCTCACCTACTTGAGCCTGGTGGTCGGCGAGCTCGTGCCCAAGCAGTTGGGGCTGCGGCAGGCGGAGCGATGGGCATTGGTGGCCGCGCCGGTCATGAGCGCGCTCGCCATGGTGACCCGGCCCGTGGTGGGCTTTCTTACCTGGAGCGTCAATCTGGTGCTGCGCCTCCTGGGCCAGCAGCACGGCGACGACCAGGCCCTGACCCAGGCCGACATCGAACATCTGATTCGCGAGGGGCAGGAATCGGGCGCCGTGGAGGAGGAAGAGGCGGACATCATCAAGCGCGTCTTCCAGTTCGCGGACCGGCCCGTGCGAACGGTGATGACCCCGCGAACGCAGGTGGTGGCGGTGGAACTGGCCCAACCCCTCGAGGAGATCGTGCGCACCTTCCTAGACAGCGGCTATTCGCGCCTGCCGGTCTTCGAGGGCAGCGTGGACAATGTCGTGGGCATCCTCAACGCCAAGGATCTGCTCCAGCAGTTGCTGCCGGAACACACGGTTGACCTGCGCGACCTGCTGCGGCCGGCGGTCTACCTGGTGGACAGCGACCATACCGACAACGTCCTGGCCACCTTTCGCATGTCCCGCACCCACATGGCGGTGGTGATCGACGAGTACGGGCAGACCGCCGGCGTCGTGACGCTGGAGGACCTCCTGGAGGAGCTGGTCGGTGACATCCAGGACGAGTACGATCAGCCGGAGGAGCGCTCGATCATCGAGCGCGACGACGGCAGCTGGCTGGTGGACGGCCTGGAGGCCTACGACCGCGTCTGCCAGACCCTCGGGCTGCCGGAGCCCACTGCGGACGATGACGACGACTTCAACACCCTGGCGGGCATGATCCTGTCCCGCCTGGGCCGCCTGCCCATGGTGGGCGACCGGGTGCTTTCCGGAGATTTCTCGCTGGAGGTGGTGGACATGGACGGCCGACGCATCGACAAGGTGCTGGTGGTCCGGCGGCCACAGGAAGCAGACTCGGCATGAGCGGCGCCGGCCTCGCCGCCGACCGCGCCGCTACCGCCGCCCGGCCCACTGCGCTCGCCACGGCCGATGTCGGGGAGACGCTGCCGCAGGTCGGCATCATCATGGGTTCAAGCTCCGATTGGCAGGGCTGCATGCGTTTCGCGGCCGAGACCCTGCGGGACTTCGGCGTGCCCTTCGAGGCCCGGGTGGTGTCGGCCCATCGCACGCCCGCTTGGATGGCTGAGTACGCCGCGGCGGCTCAGGGACGGGGTCTCAGGCTGATCATCGCCGGCGCGGGCGGCGCGGCGCATCTGCCGGGCATGGTAGCCGGGCATACCCTGCTGCCGGTGATCGGCGTGCCGGTCGAGAGCAAGGCGCTCGGCGGCCTGGACTCGCTGCTCTCCATCGTGCAGATGCCGGCGGGCGTGCCCGTGGCCACCATGGCCATCGGCAAGGCGGGGGCAATCAACGCGGCGCTCCTGGCGATCAGCATCCTGGGCCTGGAGCAAGCGCAGCTGCGAGAGCGGCTGCGACATTGGCGCGCGGCGCGGGCCGCGGTGGTCATGGACGAGCGGCTGACCCTGGATGGTTGAGCCGCTCCAAGCCTCGCGCGCCATCCTCCCGCCGGCAGTCATCGGCATCGTCGGCGGCGGCCAGCTGGGTCGCATGCTGGCCCTGGCCGCGCGCCGGATGGGTTACCGCGTTCGCGCGCTCTGCCCGGATGCGGACCCGCCGGTGGCCGCGGCGGCCGAGGTCATCCGTGCCGGTTACGACGACGCGTCCGCGATTCCCGTCTTCCTCGACGGGGTGGCGGTGCTCACCTGGGAGTTCGAGAACGTGCCGGCCGCTCTCGCCGCGGCGGCTGAAGCGCGAGGCATCCCGGTGCGGCCGGCGGGCGGCGTGCTGCATGTGACCCAGGACCGCCTGCGCGAGAAGCGCTTCCTGCAGGAAGCCGGGTTGCCCCTTCCGGCGTGGCGCGCCGTGGACTCCCTGGCGACGCTGGAGGCGGCCCTGCACGCGGTGGGCCGCCCGGCGGTCCTCAAGACGGCGGCCTTCGGCTATGACGGGAAGGGACAGGCGAAGCTCACGGCCGACACGGACGCCGCCGAGGCCTGGACGGCCATCGGCGCGCAGCCGGCGGTGCTGGAGGCTTTCGTGCCCTTCCTCCTGGAGCTGTCGGTGGTGGCGGCGCGCGGCATGGACGGCGCCTTCGCGCATTGGGGCGCCATCGAGAACCGGCATCGGAACCACATCCTGGACCTGTCGATCGCCCCGGCCCGCGTGCCGGCCGCGGTGGCCTGGGAGGCAGTGACCCTGGCGCGGCGGGTGCTGGAGGCCCTCGACGTGGTGGGCGTGCTCGGCGTGGAGCTCTTCCTGACGGCCGAAGGGCGCCTGCTGGTCAACGAGCTCGCGCCCCGCACGCACAACAGCGGCCACCTGACCCTGGAAGCCTCTCCCACCAGCCAGTTCGAGCAGCAGGTTCGCGCGATCTGCGGTCTTCCCCTGGGCGACAGCCGCATCCGCGGCGGAGCGGTGATGGCCAACCTGCTGGGTGACGCTTGGGACGACGGCGAACCGGACTGGGCGACAGCCCTGACGATGCCGGGCGTGACGCTGCACCTTTATGACAAACATTCACCGCGTCCTGGCCGCAAGATGGGCCACCTGACCGCGGTGGCCGGCTCGGTCGAGGAGGCGCTCCGGCGGGCGGTGGGGGCGCGAGACGCGCTGCGATAGCCGCGGCCTTCAGCCTTGGTCGCGGCCGGAGATCGGGACGGTTCTCGCCCCGGTCACGACCCTCAGGTCCGCACGGCCTCGGCCTCCACCACCTCCAGGTCCAGGGCGGCGGCCATGAGGGCGCGGGTGTAGGGCTCCCGGGGAGCGGCGAAGATCTCGTCGGCCGGACCCTGCTCGACGATGCGGCCTTCACGCATCACCACCAGCTCGTCGGCAAGGGCGCGGATGACCTTCAGGTCGTGGCTGATGAAGAGATAGGCCAGCCCGTGTCTTCGCTGCAGGTCGCGCAGGAGCTCCAGGATCTCCGCCTGCCAGGACATGTCCAGGGCCGAGGTGGGCTCGTCCAGCACCATGAAGCGCGGCCGCAGCGCCAGAGCGCGGGCGATGGCGATCCGTTGGCGCTGCCCGCCGGAGAACTCGTGCGGATAGCGGTCCTGCATCTCCGGCGACAGGCCCACTTCATCCAGGATCGCGTCGAGCACCTGTCGCCGCTCCGCCGCCGTCGGCGCCAGCCGCCCGTGCGCCGCCAGACCTTCCTCGATGATCTGGGCTACCGACATCCGCGGGCTCAGGCTTGCGTAAGGGTCCTGGAACACCACCTGCAGGTCGCTGCGCAATCGCCGCAGCTCAGGCGCGGGCAAGGTGAGCAGGTCTCTCCCGTCGAAGGTCACGCTACCCCCGGTGGCCTTGACGAGGCGCAGCATCGCCAGGCCCAAGGTCGTCTTGCCGCTGCCGCTCTCGCCCACCACCCCCACCGTCCGCCCCGCGCGCAGCGTCAGGTTGATGCCGTCCACCGCCTTCACGTGGCCGCTCACCCGCCGCAGGATGCCGCGGCGCAGCGGAAACCAGACCCTCAGGTCGGCGACCCGCAGCAGTTCGGGCGCGTCGCCCGGAGGCCTCGCCTGATGCGTTCCTGGTTGGGCAGCCAGCAAATCACGGGTGTAGGCATGCCGCGGCGCCTGGAACAACGCCTTGACCGTGCCGCTCTCCTTCACCTCACCTTCGTGCATCACATAGACGCGGTCGCTGATCTTGCGCACGATGCCCAGGTCATGGGTAATCCAGAGCACGGCCATGCCCATCCGCTGCTGCAGCTCCCTGACCAGCTTGAGAATCTGGGCTTGGATGGTCACGTCGACCGCGGTGGTGGGCTCGTCGGCGACGAGCAGGTCCGGCTCGTTGGCCAGGGCCATGGCGATCATCACCCGTTGGCGCTGCCCGCCGGACAGTTCGTGGGGGAAGGCGGTCAACCGCCGTGCCCCGTCCGGCAGGCCGACCAGCTCAAGCAAGGCGATGGTCCGCATCCGGGCGGCTGCGGAAGGCGAGCGCCGGTGCAGCATCAACACCTCGGACACCTGTCGCTCGATGGTGTGCAGGGGGTTGAGCGACGTCATCGGCTCTTGGAACACCATGGCGATGCGGTCGCCGCGAATGGCCCTCAGGCGCGCGTCCGGCGCCCCGATCAGCTCCTCGCCGCGCAGGCGGATGCTGCCGCCGGGATGCCAGGCCTTGGGATACGGCAGGAGTTGGAGGATGGACAAGGCCGAGACCGACTTCCCCGAGCCGCTCTCGCCCACCAGGGCGACCGTCTCGCCGGGGTCGATGTGGAAGGAGACGCCGCGCACCGCCCGCACCTCCCGCTCGCCATGGCCGAAGCTGACGCGCAGGTCGTCGACGGCCAGGAGCGGACCGTCGGCCGGGGCGGCCATCAGTCGACGGCCTTGTAGGGATCGAACGCGTCGCGCACGGCCTCGCCGATGAAGACCAGCAGCACCAGCATGACCGACAGCACCATGAAGGCCGTGATCCCCAGCCAGGGCGCCTGTGGGTTCTCCTTGCCCTGGCCTACCATCTCGCCCAGGGAGGCCGATCCCGGGGGCAGCCCGAAGCCCAGGAAGTCCAGGGCCGTCAGCAGGCTGACGGCCCCGGTGAGCACGAAGGGCAGGTAGGTCATGGTCGACACCATGGCGTTGGGCAGGATGTGGCGGCGGATGATCACCGCGTCCGACACCCCCAGGGCCCGCGCGGCGCGGACGTACTCGAAGTTGCGCACCCGCAGGAACTCCGCCCGCACCACGCCGACCAGAGACGTCCAGAGGAAGAGCACCATGATGCCCAGAAGCCAGTACACGTTGGGGTCCACGATGCTGGCCAGGATGATCAGGGTGAAGAGGAGCGGCACGCCGCTCCAAACCTCTACGAAGCGTTGGAAGACCAGATCCAGCCAACCGCCGAAATAGCCCTGCACCGCCCCGGCGGCAATGCCGATCAGCGAACTGACGAAGGTCAAGGTCAAGGCGAAGAGCACCGACGTGCGGAAGCCGTAGATGGCCCGCGCCAGCACGTCGCGCGCCTGATCATCGGTTCCCAGCCAGTTGTCGCCGGCGTGCGGCGGTGTAGGGGCCGACATGCCCGCGGGGATGTCCTTCTTGTAGGTGTCGAAGGCGTAGCGGATGGGCGGCCACAGCATCCAGCCTCCGCCTTCCGTCTCCACCAGACGCCGCAGCTCGGCCGACCGGTAGTCGGCCTCGGTCTGGAAGATCCCCCCGAACTCCGCCTCGGTGTAGACCTTGAGCACCGGAACATGCCAACGGCCTTGGTAACGAAGGAGCAACGGCTTGTCGTTGGCGATGAACTCAGCGCCGAGCGACAGGCCGAAGAGGCCCAGGAAGAGCAGCAGCGAGCCGAAGCCGCGGCGGTTGGCCTTGAAATTGTCTATCCGTCGCCGCGTCAACGGCGACACCGGTCGGCCGAGAAAGGTGTGCTCGACCGCCATCAGCCGCCCCGCCGCTCGAAGTCGATGCGCGGATCGACCCACACATAGGTGAGGTCCGAGAGCAGGTTGACCAGGAGCCCCAGGAGCGTGAAGAGGTAGAGCGTGCCGAAGAAGACCGGATAGTCGCGGTTGACCACTGCCTGATAACTCATGAGCCCCAGGCCTTCGATGGAGAAGATGGTCTCGATGAGCAGGGATTCGGTGAAGAAGATCCCAAGGAGTGCGGCCGGGAAGCCTGAGATCACGATGAGCATCGCATTGCGAAAGACGTGGCCGTAGAGGATGCGCCGTTCGGTCAGCCCCTTGGCCCGCGCCGTGACCACGTACTGCTTGTTGATCTCGTCCAGGAAGGAGTTCTTGGTCAAGAGGGTCAGCCCGGCGAAGCCGCCGATGACCAGGGTGGTGACCGGCAGCACCAGATGCCAGGCGTAGTCTGCAACCCACATTCCCCAGCCAAGACCCGCCGCATCGGCGGCGTGAAGGCCGCGCAAGGGAAAGACCTTGAGAAAGCTCCCACCGGCGAAGAGGATGATCAGCAGGATGGCGAACAGGAAGCCCGGGATGGCGTACAAGGTGGCGATGAGGGTCGACGTGGCCACGTCGAAGCGCGAGCCATCGCGCACCGCCTTGCGGATGCCAAGGGGAATGGACACCAGGTAGATGATCAGGGTCGACCAGAGCCCCAAGGACATGGACACCGGAAGCCGATCGCGCACCATGCTCAGCACCGTGCGGCCGGTGAAGAAGCTCTTGCCCAGGTCGAAGCGGGCATAGCTGCGCAGCATCAGGAGAAAGCGCGTCAGGGGCGGCTTGTCGAATCCGTAGCGCTTCTCGATCTGGGCGACCAGTTCCGGCCGCAGGCCCTTGGCCCCGCGGTAGCGGCTGACGCCGCCGACAGCGGCGCCGCCGGCCGCGGCGCCGACGTCACCGCTCCCGCCGCGCAGGGCCCCCCGCTGGGCGCCGAAATGCTTGATCTGGGAGAGCGTCCGCTCCACGGGTCCGCCCGGCGCCACTTGGACGATGGCGAAATTGATGATCAGGATCCCCAACAAGGTGGGGATCATGAGCAGCAGGCGGCGGACGACGTAGGCGGCCATGCGGGGGACCCGCGGCGACCAGGCCTAGACCTCGCCGCGCCGGCGCAAGAAGAACCAGCCTGCGGCCGCCAGCACCAGCAGCCCCAAGCCCGTCGTCCACAGCGCGCGGTTGCCGGCGGGGGCGCGCTCCGGCTCCGCCGCGCCGGCCGCGGCCGCCGGCGTAGACGCCGCCGGCAAGGTCGCAGCGTCCGCCGTGGCGCCTTCGGCGGTGGGTTGGACGAAGGCGATGGCCTCCTGGGCGGCGCGAATGGCCTCCGCCGCCCCGCTGTCGGCATACCAGGCGTCGAAGTCGCTGCCCAGGTTGGGCATGGTGTCCGGATGGCGGATGACCTTCCAGTAGGCTTCGCGGGAATGGCTGATATGCCATTGCGGCACGACATACTGACCCCATAGCAGCACCCGATCCAGGGCACGGCTGGCCGTGACGAGACTCTGGCGGTCGGCGGCGTTCACCACCGCATCGACCATCGCATCCACCGCGGGGTCGCAGATGCCGGGATAGTTGCCGCTGCCCGGCGTCTTGGCCGCCTCGCAGGTCCAGTAGTCGCGCTGCTCGTTGCCGGGCGACTCGGACTGGGCCCGGTTGACGATGATCATGTCGAAGTCGAAGTCCTCGGTCAGCTTCTCGTACTGGCTGGGGTCGACCGTGCGCATCGAGGCGTCCACACCGAGTTTCTTCAGGTTGTCGATGTAGGGCCCGGTGATGCGCTCGAAGCCGGGGGTGTCGAGCAGGATCTCGAACCTCAGAGGCTCTCCGGCGGCATTGACCAGGGCGTTGTCCTTCACGGTCCAGCCCGCCGCCTCCAGAAGGGCGACGGCCTCCTTGAGGTTGGCCCGCAGCCCCTCCTCGGTCCCGCCGGTGGACGGCGGGACGTACTCCCGCTCGAAGACCTCGTCCGGAATCTGGCCCTTGAAGGGGTCGAGCAAGGCCAACTCGCCCGCTTCAGGAAGGCCGCGCGACCCCAGCTCCGAGTTGGAGAAATAGCTGTTGTCACGGGTATAGGCGTTGTAGGTGAGGTTGGCGTTGGTCCATTCGAAATCGAAGGCCAGGATGAGGGCCTCGCGCACCCGCTTGTCCTGGAACATGGGGCGCCGCAGGTTGAACCAGTAGCCCTGCATGCCCTGATCGTTGTCGTTGGGGATCTCCTCCTTGACGACCTTTCCCTCCTCGAGCGCCGGAAAGTCGTAGCCCACTGCCCAGTTCTTGGAGGAGTTCTCGGCCCGATAGTCGTACTCGCCGGCCTTGAAGGCCTCCAAAGCGACATCGCTGTCCTGGTAGAAGTCGTAGCGCATGCTGTCGAAGTTGTAGCGGCCTTTGGCGACGGGAATGTCCTTGCCCCAGTAGTCGGGATCACGGACCAAGGTCAAGGCGTTGCCGGGGTCGACGGTTCCAACCTTGTACGGACCGCTCGACACTGGGATCTCCAGAGACGGCTGGTCGAAGGCCCGCGTTTCCCACCATGCCTTCTGGAAGATGGGAACCTGACCTAGGATCAGCGGCAGCTCGCGGTTGGTGACCCCAGCCTTCGTATCGAAGCGCACGGTCTGCGCATCGACGGCGGCCACCTTGTCGACGTCGCCGTAGTACTGCTGGTAGAAGGGATGGCCCTTCTCGCGCAAGGTGTTGAAGGAGAACACCACATCGTCGGCGGTCACGGGCGATCCGTCGCTCCAGCGGGCCTCGGGCCGCAGGGTAAAGACGGTCCAACTGCGGTCGGCCGGCGTCTGCACGGTCGCGGCCAGGCGCCCGTACATGCTGAACGGCTCGTCCAGGGCGCTGGTCATCAGGGTCTCGTAGACCCGGTCCTCCAGGACAAGGTACGGCGTGCTGCCTTCCAGGATGTACGGGTTGAGGCTGTCGAAGCTTCCGGTCTGGGCCAAGGTCACGTCGCCGCCCTTGGGCGCCTCCGGATCGGCGTAGGCGAAATGGCTGAAGTCCGGCCCATACCTGAGCGCACCGTGCATCGCCAGACCGTGCGCCACCGGCGCTGCGGCGTCCGGGGCCTTGGCTGCCGGGGTCTGCGCCGCCGCGATGTCTGCGCCCTCCAACGTCGCGACGGAGCCGGCGGCCAACAGGATCACCGCCCAGGCTCGACCGCCGAACCTCCCGGTTCCGACTCCCCGCCCCGTGGAACGCCGATCGCTGGCCATTGCGCCCTCCTGTTGGTTGAACCGCGGTGGATCCGCCCCCGTAGAGGGTGGATGCTGTTGCGTCGGCGACCAGCCTGCTGCGCTCGGCGCGGTCGATGGCGCGCATCGTACGCCCGTCGGTGCGGGCATGCAAGGGCGGAGGACGGTGGGCCGGCGTGCCCGGGTACCCTTACCGCCGTCAAGTTGGGATCGCTCAGCCCCAATCCACCTGCCCGCGAAGGCCGAGGTACGATGCGTAGGCCGCGAAGGCCGCCTCGAGCGCCACGCGCTCGTCGCCGCCGACCTTGGCGAAAGGCAGGGCCTGGATCTCAACCCGTCCTCTCTTCAGCACTCGCCGCCAGGTTCCGACCACCTGCCCATCGCGCACCATGGTGGGCTGAAAGACGCCGTTGCCGCCGGGGATGATGCGCTGCTTGTGCGCGTCGTCCAGCATCAGGGAGCGATCCTTGAAGCCCAGCAGGAACTCGTCGAAACCGGGAAGCACGTGAACGGCCGACGGAACGGCGGCGGCCAGCACCGCCGCGGAGCGGTCGGCGAGGTCCGCGGCCATCAGCAGGTCGCGACCGTCAAGCGCGACGGTCGCCAGGTCCGCGCCGGCCACCTCGATGCCTCGCTTTGCGTCCGCCGCGGTCATGCCCATCCAGCCGGCGAAGTCCTGGCGAGAGGTGGGGCCGTGGCTCCGGAAGTAGCGCCTCGCCATGATGGCCAGGGCCTCGTCCCGCTCCGGCGCGCGCGGGTCCGGAGCCCATTGATCCAAGAGGACGAAGGTCTGCTCCTTGCCCGCGTTCGGGCCGATGCAGGTGATGCCCAGCTGGCTCACATACCACAGCAGGTGGTAGCCGTGCTGGCCGGCGGTGGGGATGCCCGCCTGCTCGAGGGTCGACACGCAGGCGGCGCGGGTCATGCGGCCTTCGCGGGCCAGGGCCTGTCCCAGGACGTCGGCCGCCTGGAACGCGTGCGCGTCGCTCAAGCCCAGGTAGGCCCGCCGCGCCGCGGCGCCGTCCAGGGCCCGGGCGCCCATCAACCGCAGCATCCAGCGGGCGTCGCGTGGCGGCACGAAGTGCACCGTGCCGCGCATGGGCCAGGTACGCAGCACCTCGCCCCGTTCGATGGCGGCATCGATGTCCGCCTCCGTCGACCCCGGCAGCCGCAGGCCGAAGGACCACTTGCCGCTGGCCAGGTCCTGGGCCTGCATCGCCCCGAACCAGCGGACGATCCCGGCCGGTCCGCCCACGGCCGGTCCCTCGGCGGGGCTTGACGCGAGGAGCAGGCTGGCCAGACGCAGGCGGCGAACCTGCGTTGCGCCTAGGTCCACGATGCCCTTGAGACCCGGACGCTCACGTGGAGTTCGCCGGGTCGCCACCGGCTCGGCGCGCTGTCAACCGCCACAACGTCAAGCCGACGACCACCGCGGCCAGCACGGTGTACAGCATCGGCAAGGCCCCGATGCGGGTGCTCGTTCCGATGCGCAGGCTGTGGTACCAGACCAGGAAGAACACGCCATAGTTCAGGCCATGCACGGCGCGCCAGGCCTTTGGCGCCAGGCGCGGGCCGTAGACGCCGGCCAGGACGCCGATCAGCAGCAGGTAGAGCCCCAGGGCGCCGAAGAACTGGTGCAGCTCGTAGAAGCCGTGATCGCGGGGCGGCCAGAAGGTGGCCGTGATCGTGGACTGGCCCGTGCGCAGCTGCCGCGCCCACTCGAAGAGGACTGGATGTGAGAAGGCGAGCAGGACGGCGGCCAGGCCCAGGGAGCGATGCACGGGCAGGAGCGGTCCCAGCCCCAAGGCACGCTGGATGGGACGGTGCAGCAAGCCCACGAGAATCTGTAGGAAGACCAGCGTGTAGGCCAGGTGCCCGGCGATGCGCATCATGATGTAGGCACCCTGGCCGGGAGGATAGCCCTGGCCGAGGTAGTAGGTCATGGTGCCCGTCTGGTGGGTCAAGGCGCCGAGCGGCAGGAACAGGAGCGCGACCACCACCAGGACGGCCAGGCTGCGGTTGCGGCGGATGGCGCTTCCGGCAGCTGCCCGATCGCCGGGCGCCGTCATGGCCGCCCTCTCGCCTTGTCGAGGGCCTCCTGGATCATCCACAGGCCCTCCTCGTCAAGCACCCCGAGCTCCGCGCCGGCCTCCGGCAGCCCGGCCTTCTCCCAGCTCTTGATGCCGTGGCCCTTGAGCAGTCCCACGTTGCGTACGCCCATCCCGTGCAGGGTCTTGGCGCCTTCGAAGCCGCGGAAGTCCTTGAGGCAGTAGGGCAGGACCAGGTCTGCGCCGGCCAGCTCCGCCGGGTCCACCGCCGCAGTGTCCCGCACCGGGATGGAGCGTGCCCCGGGGATATGCTTCTCGGCGAACTCCTGCGGCTCACGCACATCCACGAAGACCACGCGCTTGCCGTCAAGAATCATCTGCGCCACGTCCAGCGGTGCCACCTCCTTGTAGTCCCGGGTCCAGGCCCGCCGGGCCTCCTGCGCCCGTGAGGACTCGGCCAGGGGCAGGGCGAAGAGGAGGCCGAGGACGACGGTGACGGTGAAGAGCGGCCAGCGGGCATAGCGGGGGTGAGGGCGCATGGAAGGCTCCGGGCGGACGGTCGGCTCTGGATAGGGTTATGCCGCAAGGCGGCGGTGCCTGTCAAGTGTCCTGCGGGGCAGACGGTACTAGCGGCGCACCATCGGCCGCGCGACCGTCGCCTTCACCTTGCGCCCGCGGACCATTGCCGACGAGAGCGCCTTGAGCACCTGCTCCGCGGCGGCCTGCGGCACCTCGACGAAGCAGAAGCGGTCGTACATGTCGATGGCTCCGATAGAGCTGCCGGGGATGTTGGCCTCGCCGGCGATGGCCCCCACCAGGTCGGCGGGTCGCAGCCCGTCCTCCCGTCCCATGTCGATGAAGAGCCGTTGCAGGCCCGGCGCCGTCTGGAATCCGGCGCGCTTCGGGCCCGGGCCCCGGTCGCCGGCGCCGCGCTCGGCGACGCCGCGGTCCCGTTCTCCCCTGTCCCGGCCAGCCCTCTCGCCGCGGCCCGGACCGCTCTTGGCGCCGGCACTCCAGCGCTCGCCCCGCGCCGCGCGCTCTTCGCCGCGGTCCGGGCGGTCCCGCCGCCCTGGCCCATCCGCCTCCCGCACCATGTCGACGCCGCCCTCCGCCGGCTGCTCGCCCAGGAGGAGCTTGAAGGCCGCGGCCGCCAGCATCGTCGGGCTGTAGTCCTCGCCCAGCGACTCGGCCAAGATCACAAAGGGCTCCAAGCCCTCGCCGGCAATGGTCTCCCGGAGGGTCTCCTTGAACTGCTCCTGCCGCCGCGCCAGCACGTCCGCCACCGTGGGCATGACCTGACGCTGGATGTCGGCCCCCGTCACGCGGGCGATGCTCTGCATGGCCCGCCGTTCGCGGGGCGTCACCAAGGTGACCGCGCAGCCCACGCGGCCCGCCCGCCCCGTCCGCCCGATGCGGTGGACGTAGTTCTCCGGGTCGTGGGGCAGGTCGTAGTTGATGACATGGGAAACCTGCTCCACGTCGAGGCCGCGAGCCGCCACGTCGGTGGCCACCAGGATCTCCGCCTGCCCGGCGCGGAAGCGCTGCATCACCCGGTCGCGCTGCACCTGGCTCAAGTCGCCGTGCAGGGTCTCCGCCGGATAGGCCCGGCCTACCAGGCGATCGCCCAGGCTGTCCACCTCCACCTTCGTGCGGCAGAAGACAATTGCCGAGGTCGGCCGCTCGAAGTCCAGCACCCGCGCCAAGGCCTCGAACTTGTCGCGCCCACCTACTTCGTAGTAGATCTGGCGGATCTGCGGCACGCTCATCCCCGTGGTGCCTACCGTCACCCGCGCCGGCTCGCGCAGGTAGGCCGAAGCCAGGCGGGCCACCGGGCCGGGCATCGTCGCCGAGAAGAGCGCCGTCTGCCGTTCGGTCGGCGTCGCGTCCAGAATCGAGCCGATGTCCTCCACGAAGCCCATGGCGAACATCTCGTCGGCCTCGTCCAGGATCACCGTGCGCAGGCCGCTCAGGTCCAGGGTGCCACGGCGCATGTGATCGAGAAGCCGCCCCGGTGTGCCCACCACCACGTCCACGCCGCGCTTCAAAGCCCCCAACTGCCGCTCGATGGGCTGGCCGCCGTAGACCGGCAGGGCCACCACGCCGCGATGCCGTCCGTAGGTATGGAAGGCCTCCGCCACCTGCATCGCCAGCTCGCGGGTGGGCGTCATCACCAGCGCCTGCGGCGCCCGCCCTGCCTTGGCGCCCTCCGCCAGGCGCTCGATGATGGGCAGGGCGAAGGCCGCCGTCTTGCCCGTGCCGGTCTGCGCCTGGGCGATGAGATCGGATCCCGCCAGCAGCAGCCGGATGGCTTGCTCCTGGACCGGCGTCGGCTCTTCGTAGCCCAGCGCGGTCAGCGAACGAAGAATGGGCTCAGACAGGCCCAGTTCGGCGAAGGTGGTGGTCATGGCGGTCTTTCTGGTCTTGCCTTGTTGCGGCCGTCGCGGCCGGGTCGGTAATGATACACCTCGCGGCGCGACCGGCGCGGCCGAGCCTGGGCCGCATGCGGCGGGAGCCTGAGACAAGACCGCGATGCGCCTGAAGCAGCGACACCGAGGGCCCGGGACAGCACCAGTTGTCGAACGGGATTCGTGCTCAGGGCGGTGTCCATCGCTACGTGAGGGACACCGCCATCGCTAGAGCTCCGCCGACCGCTCCGCGATCAGCTCCCGCGTGCGGGCGATGAATTCCGCCACGGCCAGCCCATTTTCCTGCTCGCCCGAGCGCTTGCGCAGGGCCACCTGGTCCGCCTCGATCTCCCGGTCACCCAGCACCAGCATGTAGGGAACCTTCATGAGCTGCGCAGCGCGGATCTTGGCGTTCATGCGCTCGCTGGAGAGGTCGGCCGCAGCGCGGATGCCGACGTCCTTGAGGCGCGCCGTCAAGGACTGCGCGGCCTCGAAGTGGCGGTCGGCGATGGGGATGACCCGCGCCTGCTCCGGAGCGAGCCAGGTCGGGAAGCGCCCGGCATAATGCTCGATAAGGAAGCCGATCAGACGCTCGTGGGTGGAGAGCGGGGCGCGGTGGATGCAGAGCGGCGTGACCTCCTGGTTATGCTCGTCCGTGTACACCAGGTCGAAACGGCCGGGCTGGGCGAAGTCCACCTGGTTGGTGGCCAGGGTGAACTCGCGACCGATGGCGCTCCAGATCTGCACGTCCACCTTGGGGCCGTAGAAGGCGGCCTCGTTCTCCACCTCGACGAAAGGGACGCCCGCTCGCGTCAGCACATCGCGCACCATCGCTTCCGTCTTCAGCCACATCGGCGCGTTGTCGACGTACTTCTTGCCCAGTCCCTCCGGGCTGTGCCTGGACAGACGCATCACGTAGCGATCGATGCCGAAGAGCTCGAAGTAACGGCGGTACATGTCCACCACGGCGATGAACTCCGCCTCGAACTGCGCCTCGGTGCAGTAGATATGCGCGTCGTTCATCTGCAGGGAGCGCACACGCTGCAGGCCGATGAGGGCACCCGAATCCTCGAAGCGGTAGCAGGTGCCGTATTCCGCCAGGCGCAGCGGCAGGTCGCGGTAACTGCGCTGTTCGGCGGCGAAGATCTTGTGGTGGAAAGGGCAGTTCATCGGCTTGACGTAGTAGCGCAGACCCTCCATCTCCATCGGCGGGTACATGCTCTCGGCGTAGTAGGGCAGGTGGCCGGAGCGTAGGAAGAGCGCGTCCTTGGCCAGATGCGGCGTGCGCACGCGCTGGTAGCCGGCCCGCGCCTCCTCGTCCTTGGCCAGCCGCTCGATCTCCTCGATCATGACGGCCCCATTGGGCAGCCAGAGCGGCAGCCCCGGCCCCACCTCGTCGTCGAAGGCGAAGATGGACAGCTCGCGGCCGAGCTTGCGGTGGTCGCGGGCCTTGGCCTCCTCAAGCATGTGCAGGTGCGCCGCCAGCGCTTCCGCCGAGAACCAGGCCGTGGCATAGATGCGCTGCAGCTGTGGGTTCTTCTCGCTGCCACGCCAATAGGCGCCGGCCACCGAGAGCAGCTTGAAGCCGTCGGCGGGAATGTCCGCCGTACTCGCCACATGCGGCCCACGACAGAGGTCCTCGAAGCCGCCCTGGCGGTAGGTGCTGATCACCGGCGCCTCGCCCGTCGGCTGACCATACTCATCCACGCCGCCGGCGGCCAGGCCGGCGATCAGCTCGAGCTTGTAGGGCTGGTCCGCAAACAGCGCCCGCGCCTCGTCGGCGCTGACCACCTTGTAGGCAAAGGGATGACCCTCGGCGATGATCCGTCGCATGCGTTCCTCGATGGCTTCGAGATCCTCGCCGCTGAAGCTCCGTACCTTCCCGTCGCCGTCGCGGCCCAGATCGAAGTCGTAGTAGAAGCCGTTCTCGATCGGCGGGCCGATGGCCACCTTGGCCTCGGGGTAGAGCTCCAGGACCGCCTGCGCCATCACGTGGGCGGCGCTGTGGCGGACGCGGTAGAGTCGGTCGGCATCGGGGGCGTTCATGGCAGGCTCCTTGACGGGGTCGATACCCGTCGATCGCGGTCGAACCTTCATTCTAGCCACGAGCGCGCGGCCGTCCCAATGCGCGGCCGCCCCGATTGACAAGCCCGCCGCCGGCCTTCATCATCTCGCCATGTCCTCGCCGCGGGCCATCGCCGCCCTGCCTCCGCTCCCGGTGCTCATGCTCTCCAAGGCCATGGGCGTAGGCGCCTATCAGCGCAAGGCCGAGCTCATGGCCGCCGGCGGACGCCTGGACCTGACCGTCGTCGTCCCCGAACGCTGGATCGAGAACGGGCGCCCGCGGCCGCCGGAGCGGGCGCATACCGTGGGCTACCGCCTGCTGGACACGCCCGTCCTGCGCCCCGGCGACTTCCACCTCCACGCCTATCGCGGCCTCGGGCGCATCCTCGACAACCTGCAACCCGCCCTGGCGCATATCGACGAGGAGCCTTACAACCTTGCCACCTTCCTGGCCCTGCGGCTGGCGCGCCGGCGCGGGCTGGGCACCCTGTTCTTCACCTGGCAGAACCTCCGACGCCGCTATCCCCCGCCCTTCAACTGGTTCGAACGCTACGCCCATCGCCATGCCGACGGCGCCATCGCCGGCAGCCAAGGCGCCGCCGCGGTACTGCGCGCCAAGGGCTACCAAGGCCCCCTCTGGGTCCTACCGCAATTCGGGGTGGACGAGGAGGCCTTCCAGCCGCCGCCCGGCCCCGACCCGCGCCTGGCCGCCGGCCGGCGGACGCCGCTGGTCATCGGCTACGCCGGGCGGCTGGTGCCTGCCAAGGGGCTGGACCTGCTCCTGGACGCGGTGGCGGGTCTGGAAGGGCTGCCGCGCCTGCATCTGGTCGGACAAGGCCCGATGGAGGACCTCATCCGCCGGCGGGCCCTGGACCTGGGGCTGAGCGACCGGCTGCGCCTGGACCCCTGGTTGCCGTCCACCGCCATGCCCGGCTTCTATCGAGGCATCGACATCCTGGCATTGCCCAGCCGCACGACGGCGTCCTGGATGGAGCAGTTCGGCCGGGTGCTGATCGAGGCCATGGCCTGCGGCGTCGTCTGCGTGGGATCGGACTCCGGCGAGATCCCGGAGGTCATCGGAGACGCCGGCCTGATCTGCCGCGAAGGCGATGCCGCCGCACTGGCCGCGGCCCTGCGGGAGGCCATGGACCCTGCCCGGCGAGCGCGGCTCGCGGAAGCCGGCCGGAGACGCGTCCTGGAGCGCTACACGATGCGCTACGTGGCGGAGGACACGGTGCGCATCTACCTTGAACTGGCCGGGCTGCCAGGCTGAAACCGGCCACGCGGCCATGTGCGCCGGCTCAGGCAACCGCCAGCAAGACAGAAACAGGCCCCACCTTGCGGTGGGGCCTGCGCTTGTCGCTGTCGGGCGAAGCAGCCGGTTCCGGCGAATCGCGCGGCGCTCAGGGCGTGGGCTGCGGCTCCGGAGGAGCGGGCTCGGCCGGAGCCGGCTCAGCCGGCGCGGGCTCGGCGGGCGCAGGCTCTGCCGGAGCCGGCTCGCCGGGCGCGGGCTCAGCGCCGGGGTCGCTCGCGGGATCGCCGGGCGGTCCCGGCACTTCGCATTCCTCCCCGACGCATTCCGTCGGCTCCGGCGTCGGCACCGGGAGCGCCTGGACCGCTTCCTCTTCGTCCTCGTCGTCGCCGTCGGTGGCGGCGCTGCGCAGGGAGATGCCCAGAACGCTGGCCTGCTCCTTGCCGTCCTTGCCCACCCAACTGAAGCGGTAATTGCGCGGCTCGGTCAGGCAGATCTGTTGGCTGCCCGTCACCGGCACGTCGTTGCCGTCGAGGGTGGCGAAGAGGGCGCCGTCCGCGTTCCAGCGAAGGGTGGTGCAGCCGCCGGCGTCTACCACGGTGGCATCCGCGGCGAAGCTGGCCGTCAGGGCCACCGCCGCGGGCTGGGAGACAGGGACCGGCTGGGCCGCCGCCTTGGGAGCCGGAATCCTGGCCAGGGGGCCGACGGTCTTGCCTGCCGTCGCGTCCGCCAGCCAGGCGCTCAGCGTCGCCGCCGAGAGCTCCACCTGGCCGAGCAGCGTGCCGGCGGCGTCAAAGGCCGCGGCCTGACCGGCCTTCAAGATGACGGCATCCGCCGAGCCGGCGGCTACGGACGCGCTGGCCACCGGCGCCGGCCTGCCCAGGGACACGGAGCCCTTTTCCACCGCCACCCAGACCGGCTCGCCGGCCTGTGCCGCGCGGCTGAGCACGAAGCCGCTGGACGGCTCGGCGGCGCTGACCACCAGCTGCCCGGCCGCCACCTGTACCGTCGCGGCGCTCCCGACGGCGAAGCGTGCCGTCCCGGCATCCTGGACCAGCGCGATCGTCCCCGCGGCAAGATCCACGGACTCGAGCGTCAGCGAGCCGCCGCCCAACAGGTCGCCCGTGAGCAGCTCGGCGCCCTGGGCGTCGGACCAGGCGAGCGCCGCCCGGCTGTCGCCGTCGACCGCGATGGTCGCGCCGCCGCCGATATCGGCGGCCTCGGCGTCGCCGAGAATGCGGGCTTCGGCATCGGGAGCGGTGAGGGTCACCCCGCCGCCCGCCGCGATGACCCGCGGCCCGGACGGTGCGGCCGACTGGGTGGTCGGGACGGAATCCGACGCCGTTTCGGGTGCGGAGACGGCCGAGCCCGACAGGTCGGCCGGAGCGTCGCCCTGCGAGCTGGTCCCGGCGCAGCCGGCCATGGGCAGCAGACCGATGGCCAAGGCGGCCGCGGTCAGAAGGATGGGAGACTGCAGGCGCATGACGCGCTCCCTTTCTTGCGTTACGGGCCCGGGCCTCGAAGGGCGCCCCGGCATGGCGATCGGCGGACGAGGAAGGCGACAACCCTGCGGCCGGGCAGGCGACGGATGCGTCGCCGCGAGTCCTGCGCCGGCAAGGGTTGAGACACCTCCACCCTATTCTATCCTAATCGGGTCCCAGCACACAAGGCAGGGCCCAGGGCGGCGCAGGGACCTCGTGCCAGGCACCATTCGGCGGCACCTGGCCGTCGAGACCGTCGGCGATCAGCCGATGTCAGGTCGTCGATCAGGGCTGGGGGGCTGTGGTCGGAACGGCGGCCGTGACGTCGGCCCCACTCAAAGCCGCACCCATGTCCTCGCTGCTGGCGGGGACGGACCCGGCCTGGTCCAGGTCGACCGGCGCGAAGGTGCCGGCGATCTCCAGCAGCTGATCCTCCGACAGCTGGTTCGAACGCAGCTCGTACTGCACGCCGTCGCGTTCGAAGGTCAGCACCTTCTGCCCACCGGTGACCGCCATTCGGGCCGCGGCGTCCCCCACTTTGGTGTTGGCCTCACCGCCGAGGTCGTCGCGGGCCACGGACATCACCAGGATGAGGCTGCCGCCGCCGGCCAGGTCGAAGATCTGGCGCACCGCCGGCAGGGCCGGGTTCTCGATGCCGTCGATCTTCTCGATGAGGTGCACCACCGAGCGCACCGAGTCCTTGGGTAGCAGCTTCGGTTCGAGCAAGGCGAAGGGCACGCCGGCGGCCGCCTCCTTGAGGGTCACCGTGCGGCGTCGCCCCTTCTCCAGCAAGCCCATCTCGCGGGACGCCGCGGCGGGCGCCGAGGCGGTTCCGGCCACGGCCGGCTCGGTAGCCTGGGCCTCCGTCGTGCCGGAGGCCGGCGATTCGCCGGCGGGTGCCGGGGCGGTGTCGGTCGAGCAAGCCGCCAGGATCAGGCCGGTCAGCGCGACAAGGGCCGGCAATGCCAACGAGTGCTTCATGAATCTGGTCTCCTCATGGGGGGCGGTCAGGGGGAGCGGCGGCGGCGATGCCGCGCGCCGCACCGTCAGGTCAAGGGTCGACGGGCCACGACGATCGGCTCAGGTGGCGTAGATCGGTGATCGCCGCATCGGCTTCAATCGCGCCGGAACGGCAGAGGTCGCGGCGGCTCGAAGGCATCGTCGATCGCGTCGTCCAGAGCCGCCTCCCAACCGCCGTCGTCGTCGGCGAGCGGCTCCGCATGCGCGCGCGCAGGGGCCAGGTCCAAGCGCTGGTGGGGCGTCAGGGCCAGCACCAGGCCGCGCAGGCTTGGATGGGACGCGCCGTCCTGCGGCTCGGCCTCGATCACCTCGATGTCGAGCCACAACACAGCCGTCTCCAGCCGAAGGCGACGACCAGGAACCGCCGGCATGAGCCGGCGGTCGGCCAGCCGAGCCCTGAGCACCGGGTCCTGGTAGGCCTGCAGGGTGATGAAGGTGACCGTAGGGGTCTTGCGGGTCTGGTCCACGTCGTCCCGGTCGGCAAACCACAGGTCGATGGTGTTGACACCGCCGATCGGCTGAGCCAGGAGCCCGGCGCCGCCGACCAGGGCACCGCGAGACCCATAGACCAGCCAGGTGAGGATGGACTGGGTGTCGCCCTCCAGATAGCGGGCGTCGACGGTCTGGTCGATCTCGATGCGGTTCGGCCGCCAGACCGGGGCCTGCCGCGAGGGTGCCGCGCGGGAGACCGCGCCGACCTGGGCGGGAAGGGCCGCCGTCGCCTGGCTGGGCATGGCCGGCATGGCCTGGGTGCGGGCCAGGGGATCGGACCGCCCCGGCGCCGGCCAGGCGCCACCGGACGCGACGCCGGTGCCGGGCCGCAGGTCATCCCCAACGCTCGAGGACGCCGCAGTCGGCGCCGTCAGGCCGCGACCCGCGGGCAGGCTGGAGCCCAGGCGCCGCGCCGCGGCCTCACGGGTCCGTCCCAGCACCATGCTGCCGGCCAGGAAGGCGAGACCGGCCAGGGCGCCGACGGCTACGGCCAGGGCCAGGATGCGCAGGAGGTCCTGGGCGTTTACACCCATGTCCGCCGCCGTGTCGTCGGCCGTCGCGGCGCCGGGCGCAGCCGCGGCGGTGGCGGCCGGCGTCTGGAGGTAGCCACCGGCGCGCAGGTTCTCGGCCAGCTGGCGCACGTTGGCATGCTCGTCGGCGCTGCGAGCCGGATCCGTCCGCAAGGCGTCCACGGTGGCTTCCAGGGTCTGGGCGTCCAGGGAGGCAAGTCGGCCGGCGGCCCTGTCCAGCTGCCCGTTGGACTGGTAGTCGTTGGCCACCAGCTGCACCCAGTCGGCCCGCAGGTCCTGGCGCAGGTGGTACGGCTGCGCCTCGCTCCAGCTCACCGGAAGGAGCCACCAGCCCAGCACCCACCAGCCCAGCAGCAGACCGGCCGCGAAGGTCAGGACAGTGGCCAGGCGCGGGTTGGCCGCCAGCCAGGCCCCGCTCAAGGGCCGCGGCGCTTCCGCCTCCATCGCCGTCGTCGATTCCGGGTCCATCATCTGGGCACCTCCGCGGGCCGTTGGGCTCCGCTCAGACCTGCACCGCCAGGGGCAGGACGGAAGGGCGGGCGACGCGGGTCAACAGCTCCGCGCCGCCATCCCGCAGCACCACCATGTCCTCGATGCGCACGCCGAAGCGTCCAGGAAGATAGACGCCGGGCTCAACCGTGACCACCGCGCTCACGGGCAGGATCACATCGTCGGCCAAGGGGCTGAGCCGCGGCCCCTCGTGGACGGCCAGGCCCACGCCATGACCCAGGCTGTGGCCGAAGTGATCCCCATGCCCCGCGGCCGCGATCACATCGCGCGCCAGGGCGTCGCCGGCCTTGCCGGTCATGCCCGGCCTGAGACCGGCGACCGCGGCGCGGTTGGCGGCGTCGACGATCCCGTAGACCCGGTCGTAATCCGAATCTACGGCGGGGCCCAGCGAGAAGGTACGGGTCAGATCACTGCAGTAGCCGTCCATGACGCAGCCCATATCGATGACGATGGGCTCTCCCTCGCCGATGATGCGCTCCGACGCCCGATGATGCGGCAGGGCACCGTTCTCCCCGGCGCCGACGATGATGTCAAAGGCCAGCGCTTCGGCACCCCGCTCGCGCATGAACACCTCGAGCAGCCAGGCGAGACGCCGCTCGCTCATGCCCGGCCGGACCACGCGGTAGGCCTCATCCATCGCCAGGTCCGCCAGGTCCACGGCCCGACGGATCGTCGCGATCTCGCCCTCCGACTTGCTGGCCCGCAGGCTCTGCGCCATGCCGATGACCGGCTTCCATGCAACGCCCGGGACCTTTTGCTGCATCTTGCCGAGCAGCTCGACCGTCACGTGCTCGGCCTCGAAGCCCAGCTCGGTGATGCCTCGTTCGGCCAGGATCTCCGCCAGGCGCGGATAGGGCTGGTAGCCCACCCGCTCGAGGCTGAGGTCGGGCGATTGCCTCGGCACCTGTTCGTAGTAGCGCGAATCCACCAGGAAAGGCAGGCTGTCGCCGAGCACCAGCAGCAGGCCGGCGCTGCCCGTGAAGCCGGTGAGGTAGCGGCGATTGCCGGGTTCGGTGATCAAGAGCGCCGGCAGGCCCGCCTGGGCCATGGCGTCGCGCAGGCCCGCAATGCGGCTTCGGGTGTCGTTCATCGATCGCCTCGCTGTCGCCGCATCACGGCGAGAGGGCATGGCGCCGGAGACCCAAATCCAGGGTCGACCGCCGCGTTCGGACATTCCGGCAATGGCGCAATGCTATCACAAGTCCAGGCGAGGCGGCTTGCGCGATCGCCGCCGGATCAGGACTCGGGCTCCTCCGGCGCATCCTTCACCGCGCCGATGCTGGCTCCCAGCGACTCCACCGCGAAGCGTACCAGCGGGTCCTGACCGGCCTGCTCCGCCTTGCTGCGCGGTCGCGTGGCCTGCTCGTCGACGCTCGCGGGGACCACCAGGCAGCGAAGCTGCAGCGATCGGTCGTAGACCTGGCCCATCGCATCGGTGATCACCCGGGTCTTGTCGTCCTGTCCGGCGCGCTTGGCGTGGAAGGCGTAGAAGAAGCCCAGGCTGACGACCTTGCCGTCCACCGCCACCGGCCGCGCGTCCTTGAGCAGGGCCGCCAGGTTGCGGTCCCGCTGCTCCACGGCGGCCAGGACCGCCGGCCAGCCGTCGCGAACCATCGCCAACAGGTCGGGGTCGGCGCCCGCGGCGGCGGGCGCCGCCGTCGGCGCCGCGGTGACGGGTTCGGGTGGCGGGACAGCCGTTCGCGGCCGCGCCGATGCCGCCCGGGTCGCCGGCGGCATGGCGCTCGCTTCCGGTTCGGGAGCGGCACCCTGAGCGCGCGCGACACCGGGCGAGGGCTCGGCCCCGGCCGGCGCCGCCAGGGCCAGGATGGACTCGACCAGCGCGAGCTCCAGGGGCAGGCCGGGCAGCGCCCGGTTGGCCGCCGGCACCGCGGCGTTGAAGCGGTGGATGATGGGCACCAACTGGGCTGCCGGCAGGCGCTCGGCCTGCCCTCGCAAGCGCGCCAGGTGCTCGACGGGCAGGTCCAGGGCGGCGTCATCCAGGCCGGTCTGCAGCAGGAGCATCGCCCGCAGCTGGTCCAGCAGGCGATCCAGCAGCTGCTTGGCGTCGGCGCCGCGGTCCAGCGAAGCGTTGATCTGGCGCAGACCGCTGGCTGCGTCGCGGTCGATCATGGCGTCGATCAACACCGCGACCGCCTCGTCGGGTGGCGTTCCCAGCACCTCGCGCACGGCCTCGAGCGTGACGGGCTCGCCGGTGGCCAGCAACTGGTCCAGCAGGCTCTCGGCGTCGCGCAGCGAACCGGTGCCGGAGCGGGCGATCAGGTCCAGGGCCGCGTCATCCGGCGTGGCGCCCTCCGCCGCACACATCATGGCCAGTTTGGCCGTGGCCTGCGCCAGGCTCACACGGCGCAGGTCGTGGCGTTGGCAGCGCGACAGGATGGTCTGCGGGATCTTGTGCGGCTCAGTCGTGGCCAGGATGAAGAGGGCGTGCGCCGGCGGCTCCTCGAGGGTCTTGAGCAGGGCGTTGAAGGCCGCCGTCGAGAGCATGTGCACTTCGTCGATGATGTAGACCTTGTAGCGCGCCTCGTTGGGTGAGAAGCCGATCTTCTCCCGGAGGTCGCGCACATCGTCGACGCCGGTGTTGCTGGCCGCGTCGATTTCGATCACATCCAGGCAGCGGCCCGCGGTAATGGCTGCGCAGATGGCGCAGGCATTGCAGGGCCGAAGGGCGGGATCGGCGGCAAGGCAGCACGCCGCCTTGGCCAGGATGCGGGCAATGGTGGTCTTGCCGGTGCCGCGCGGTCCGGTGAAGAGGTAGGCATGGGCCATGCGCCCGGTCCGCAAGGCGTTCTTCAGGGTCTGGGTGACGTGGGGCTGGCCCAGGACATCCTCGAACTGTTGCGGGCGCCAACGGCGGTAGAGGGCTTGGGTATCCATGGCCGTCATTCTACTGCCATTCAGGGGCATTCGCCCTCCGCGGGCTCCCGCGTCCGCACCGACAGCTCCGCGTAGCCGGCGTCGGTGAGCAGGGTCCGTACGGCCAGGGCCGCCCGCTCGTTGGCCGCCTTGAGCACGCCGGCCTCGCAGGCTCCGCGCCAGATCTGCTCCAAGGCGCTGCGCTCGGCCTGGCCCTGGAGGCTGGGGTCCAGCGGCCCCAGGAGGCTGCGCCGCTGGTCGTAGACATACGAACGCTCGACATCCAGCTTCTTGTCCAGGATCCGCGGCGCAGGAAGCTCGACGGTCAGGCGCTCGCCTTCCACGATGAAGCTCGCCTCCGTCAGCTCGCCGAGATCGATGCCGCCGCGCACCTGGCCGATCCCCACATAGAGGAGCTCGGTGCTGCCTACGGTCACACTGCCCAGCTGGCGGTCCTGCCTCACGGTGACCACGGTCTGCAGGTCGTGCACGGCGGTGGTCAGTTCGCTGACGCCCTTGAGGCGCAAGACCATCGCCGCGCCGGGCATGACGGCGGCGGTTGCCGTCGGGGCGGGCGACAGGTTGAGGATCTGCGAGGGCCGATCGAGCAGGCCGGTCACCCGCTGGTAGAACCCAAGGGCAAGGTAGGCCAGGGTCGCCAGAAAGAGGGTCAGCCCCAGGAGCAAGGCAACCTTGGCCGAGCGCAGGCCGTCCGGTCTCCGCCCTCCGGCCGGGGCCTCGCCGATCGCCGGGTCGTCGTGCACGATCGACCGCCTACATCATCACGGAGTAGCCGCCGTCGACCACCACCACCTGGCCGACGATCATCGCGGCGTCGGCCGAACAGAGGAAGGCCACGACGCCCGCCAGATCCGGGGGGGTGATGATGCGCCCGGCCGGCGTGCGCTCGCGGCTGTAGGAGAGCATCTGCTCGGCGCGCTCGAAATGCTTGAGGGCCCCGGTATCGGCCACGCCGCCGGAGACGGCGTTGACGATGATCCCCTCCGGCGCCAGCTCCGCGCCCATGTAGCGGGTGAGCGCCTCCAGCGCCGCCTTGGACGCGCCGATGACGACATACTCAGGCATGCAGCGGATGCTGCCGAGGCTGCTGATGTTCACCACCCGGCCGCCACCCCGCTCGCGCATCATGGGCACGCAGGCCTGGGTGAGGAAGAGCGCGGCGCGGGCGTTGATGTCCATGGTCCAGTCCCAGCCCTTGACCTTCTGCTGCATCACCGGCCGGATGTAGCCGGAAGCGGCGTTGTTGACGAGGATGTCCACGGCGCCGAAGGCCTCGCGGGTCGCCGCGGCCAGCTGCTCGATGCCGTCGGGATCGCCGACATTGGCCTTGACGATCTCGGCCCGCCGTCCCAGGGCTCGGATCGCGGCGGCGGTCTCCTCGGCGGGCTCACGGTTGCGCAGGTAGTTGACGACGATGTCCGCGCCCTCCTCCGCCAGGCGCAGCGCGATGGCGCGACCGAAGCCGCGCCCCGAGCCGGTGACGAGGGCGATCTGGTTGGCGAAACGCACGGTGGAGGCTCCTGGGAAGAAGGGTTCGGTTGTCCGAAGCCCCGATGATAGCCCAAAGACGGCATCCGGGAACGGCGACGGCGGAGCCGGGACGTCCCGGCTCCGCCGTCGTTCGACCTCGTCCTGCGTTCCGCCGGGCGCTACTGCGCCCGCAGCAGCTGCGGCAGGAAGATGCGGTGCGCCAGCGGCGCCACCAGGTCCGGCACATCCACGCCGTCGGCCTGCACCTTGTAGGCGCCACCCTCATCGGTGGTCGCTCCGGCCGCGGCCACGCCCACCCGGCCCTCGGTCACCGACGCCAGGCGCAGCGTCACCCGGCCGACGGTTACCGGCAGCGCGGCGCTGACGCCCACGGGCGCCCAGCCGCCGATGCGCAGCTGACCGCCGGCCACCGTGCTGCCCAGCAGCATGCCGCCGGGCAGACCCGCGCCGGCCTGGGCGGAGACCATGGTCGCGCCCGCCGGCAGGTCCAGCAGCGCTTCCCAGGAACCCAGGTTTCCGCCGCTCTGCAGGCG
>JBGAUA010000034.1:17062-27218 GCA_044228875.1 Anaerolineae bacterium | reverse complement strand
GGACAGCGTCCGCCAAGGCGGCGCCCAAGTCGGTGGTCTACGAGATCAAGAACGGCGACACCCTGTACGGCATCGCCATCGAATACGGCGTGACCCTGGACGCCATCGTGGCCGCCAACGGGGTGACCGACCCCACGGGCTTCCACGTGGGGGACAAGCTCACCATCCCCCTGGAGGGCGAGGTGGTGGTGCCGGTCTCCGCCGAAGCGGCCGGCGACGCCGCTCCCGCTCCCGCCGCCGAAGCCGCGGCCGCTCCCGCCGATCCCTCGGCGCCGCAGCCCATCGTGGTGCGTGCGCAGGAGGTCTACCGCGTGCAGCCGGGCGACACCATGGACGACATCGCCGCCAAGCACAACGTGCCGGTCAAGGACCTGCAGGCCTTCAACCCCCAGGCCGGCCCCAAGGCGGAGCTCAAGGCCGGGCAGGAGATCATCATCCGTCCGGCGCAGATGGCCACCCCCACGGCCCTGCCGGCCGGCACAGCCATCCCTGAGCAGGGTGAGGTGGCGGTGGCCGCGGACAGCGGCGTGGACCTCGTGCCGGCGCTCCGGCTGCTCGGCCCGGGCACGGACATGAAGGTGACCGACGAGGTGGTCCTCTTGCGCTGGTCTTCGGCGGGCATCCTGCCGGAGGGCCTCTACTACGTGGTGAGCCTGCGCGATGTCACGGCGGAGCAAGCGGCGGACGGCACGGACGCCCTGGCGGCCCTACCGCCGCTGGACGAGGATCCGGACGCGCAGCGCGAATGGGTGTACAGCAACGCCACGGCGTTGCGCGTGCCGCCTGAGCTGCGCCCGGCGCTGGGCGCCAAGCGGGTCATCGAATGGAGCGTGACCGTCCGCCGCCGCGGCACGGACGACAGCGACGGCATTCGCAGCGACCAGGCGGGACGCGACGTGCGGCGCTTTACCTGGGTGCCGGGCGCCGCCGCGACGGGGGACCCCACGGAGTAACGGACGACGGCCCGCTGCCCTGCGCGGCGCCGTTTGCGTTCCCCGGCCCGTCGACGTCAATACCGCGGCAGGCTGTCGTCGACCGTTTCGGCCCAGCGGTTGATGCCGCCGGTCAGGTTGTGCACCCGCTGGAAGCCCGCCCGCCGCAGGAAGGCCGCCGCCCGGGCGCTGCGCACCCCCGTCCGGCAATAGACCACGATCTCGTCGGCCGGATCCAGCTCGGCCAGCCGCGCCGGCAGTTCGGGCAGCGGGATGAGCAAGCCGCCGTCGAGTCGCGAGATGGCCAGCTCGTGGGGGTCGCGCACGTCCAGCAAGGTGAGGCGATCACCGCGGTCCAGTCGGGCGCGCAGCGCGGTCGGGTCGATGTCCACGATGTCCTCCGGGGGTTCCGCGGTCCGCGGCAGGCCGCAGAACTGCTGGTAGTCGATGAGAGCGCGCAGCGTCGGCCGATCGCCGCAGATGGGGCAGTCGGGGTCCTTCCGCAGCGTGAAATCCTGGAAGCGCATGGCGAGGGCGTCGAAGAGCAGCAGCCGCCCGATGAGCGGCTCGCCCGCGTCCAGGATGAGCTTGATGGCCTCGTTGGCCTGGATGCAGCCCACGATGCCTGGCAGGACGCCCAGCACGCCGCCTTCGGCGCAGCTGGGCACGGTGCCCGGCGGCGGCGGCTCGGGGAAGAGGCAACGGTAGCATGGCCCTTTCGCGGCCCAGAAGACCGAGGCCTGCCCGTCGAAGCGGTAGATGCTGCCGTAGACATCGGGCTTGCCCAGGAGCACGCAGGCGTCGTTGACCAGGTAGCGGGTGGGGAAGTTGTCCGTGCCGTCGACCACCACATCGTAGTCGGCCAGGATCGACAAGGCGTTGCCGGAATCCAGCACCGTCTCGTGGGCCACCAGCTCCAGGTGGGGGTTCAGGTCCCTGAGCCGCTCGACCGCCGCCGCGGCCTTGGGCCGGCCCAGGTCCCGACTGCCGTAGAGCACCTGCCGCTGCAGGTTGGAGGCGTCGACCACGTCGGCGTCCACCAGCCCGATGCGTCCGACGCCGGCGGCGGCCAGGTAGAGCCCCGCCGGCGATCCCAGCCCGCCCGCGCCCACCAGGAGTACGCTGGCCGCCTTCAGCCGCCGCTGTCCCGCCATGCCCACCTGGGGCATGATCAGGTGCCGGCTGTAGCGGGCGACCTCCTGGGCGTCGAGCCGGGGGAGATCGGCGGGGGTGGTGACGGGCGCTTGGGTCGGCATGAGGGAAGCATAGGGCCGATAGCGGTGGGGGGGCAATGTCGGTGCGCAGCCCCTACTCCAGCCGCCGCCTGGCCGCTGGGCGCCATTCCAGCTCCCACAGGCCCCACAGCATCGCCGCCCCCGCCGCGGCGAGAGCCAGCCAGGCGGGACCGCTGTCGCCGCGGTCGAGGCGGCCCACGTAGAGGGCCAGGGCGGCCGCGGCGCAGCCCAGCAGCCACAAGGTCTGAACGGCCTCGCGGGGGCTGGCGCCTCCGGCGACCAGGCGGTGGGCCAGGTGGTCCTTGCCGCCATGCTTGAGCGGGTTCAGGCCGCGGCGCAGGCGGGAGAGCACCACCAGCAGGGTGTCGAAGAGCGGGATGGCCAGCGCCAGCACCGGCACCATCCAGCTGGCCGCCGGCGACTGGCCCGGAAAGCGCAGCTTGATGCCGAGTGCCGCCAGGACGAAGCCCAGGAAGAGCGAGCCGGCGTCGCCCATGAAGATGCTGGCCGGGCTGCGGTTGTAGGCCAGGAAGCCCAGGCAGGCCCCCGCCAGCGCGGCCGCCAGGGGAGCCACCAGCAGCTGGCCGCTGCCCTGCGCCAGGAGGGCGATGGCGGAAGCCGCCACCAAGGTGACCCCCGCCAGGGCGCCGTCCATGTTGTCCAGCAGGTTGGCCGCGTTGGTCAGAGCCACCACCCACAACAGGGTCAGCGCCAGATCCGCCGCCGTCCCCAGGCTTCCGCCCAGGCGTTGGCCCAGCAAGGAAACCTGCACGCCGGAGGCGATCAATACCCCGGCGGCGACAGCCTCGCCCGCGAGCTTGGCATAGGGCGAGAGCGGGCGGCGATCGTCCCAGGCGCCCAGGAGGGCCACCAGTGACGCGCCGCCCAGGATGCCCGCCAGCTCCCTGATCTCGGTCCGCCCCGCCGCGCCGGCCATCACCAGGATCACCGCCGCGTAGATGGCCAGACCACCCAACAGCGGCGTCGGCCGACTGTGGAAGCGGTTGGCCGACGGCTGTGCTGTCACCCCCAGCCGCCAGGCCAGCCGGCGGGCCAGAGGCGTGGCCACCAGGGTCCCCGCCAAGGCCAGGGCGAAGACCACCAGGAGCGGCATGACGGGGCTCAGGGTTGGCTCGCGGCCGTCGGCGCTGTTTCGTCAGCCGCTCCGGGCGCGGCCGTCGGCAGGGAGTCGTCGGTGGACGGCGCCCCGCCGGCGGGCGGCGGAGCCTCCTCCGCCGGCGCCTGGGTCTCCCGGCAGCCGTAGACCGCGTTCAGGCGGCTGAAGGTGGGATCCACCTCCGGCAGCTTGTCCTCCTCGCTGCTGGTGTAGCCGCGGTCGACCCAGTTGCAGACCTCCTGCGGGCCCTTCTTGAGGTCGTTGGCCAGCTGGGCCAGGTTGCTGAGGGTGTTGACGTCGGGCGATCCGCCCCGCTTCTCCGTCAGCAGGACCACCTGCACGTTGGCGTCGTAGGCCTCCGCCAGGTTGCCGAGCTTGCCCTGGATCCAACCGAACTCACTCCATGCGAGGAGATCGCGCTTGCCCTCGCCGTTGGCCAGGTAGACCGCGAAGTCGTCCGCCGACTTCTGCCAGTCCTCCGGCTTGTCCGACTCCCGGGCGATATCGCTGTGGAAGCGGGCCCGGGTGCGGTAGGGGTGCAGGAACTTGGGGTCGATGGCCAGCGACTCCTCGATTCGTTCGAAGGCCGCGTCCCGCCGCCCGTCGAGGTACTCGGTCTGGGCCAGCTCCTCCCGGAGCTGGGCGTTGTGCGGGCTGAGGTCTGGGGCGACGGCCTTCAGGAACCACTGCCGGCTCTGCTCCAGGCGCTCCGCGCGCCGCGCCGGCTCATGGGTCACGTCGCCCCAGATCTGGTAGGCGCGGGCCAGGTTGGCCGTGTGGTCGGGGTTGTGCGGGGCCATCGCCAGGGCCTGGTTCAGCACCGCCAGGGCCTCTTCGAAGGCCTGGTCGCGCGTGGCCGCCGCCTCCGCCGAACCGCCCTGGTACTCGTCACCGCCGGTGATGGCGCCGGTCTCGTCCAGGTGCTGCTGGTCGAAGACCGCCGCCATGCGCGCCGCTTTCTCCAGGAGGGCCTTGCCCTTGAAGAGCAGGTAGTAATCCTCCTTGGGATCCAGCGTGAGGGACTGGCTGTACCGCGCCACCGCCTCCGCGTAGTTCATGAGGGCCTGCTCGTTGTCGCCGTCCTGACTGGCGCCGTCATGGAAGTACTGGCCTTCCTTGTAGTAGATGTCCGCGCGCGCCTCGTTGATGTTCGTCCACACCGTGAGCAGGAGCGCCGCCGCCCCCAGGGGCAGCAGCAGCCAGGTTCGCGGCGCGCCGACGCCCTTGCGGCCCAAGGACCAGGCCCAGCCGGCCAGCAGCAGCAGCAGGGCGAAGTAGAAGAGGAAGAGCAGGCCGCTGGAGGTGGACGAGCGGCCCGCCAGGGAGCTGCCATCCGTCGCTTTCATCGCCAGGATCCCGAGATGGCTGGCGGCGTAGACCAGCGGCGCCCCCGCCGACAGCATCAGGAAGGCGCCCAGGCCGGTGCGCGGTCCGCGGCGCGCGGCCAGATCCACCGCCGTCTCGCCGCCGACGATCAGGCTGCCGATGAACCAGGTGAGGCCCATCAGCCACAGGACGATCCACAGGTTGCCCAGCTTGGGGTCCACCAGGAAGTCGTAGGCCAGCACCGACAGGCAGGCCATGGGGAGGAAGGCGGCCTGGATCCAGGTGCGCAGGGCGCCGCCGGCGCTGGCCTGCGTTCGCTGCGCGGCCAGGCGGCGAGGGGATCGGCGGCGCTGCTCGCCGGCCGGGGCCACGGCGGCCAGGGCCTCGTCCTCGCCATCACCCTCCCGCCAGAGCGGGTGCGCCTCGTCCATCGCCGGACCCACGACGGCCAGGAGGGCGATGAGGGCGAAGAAGAGGGTGCGTGTGGCGGCGATGGCGATGCCGAAGTGGATCTCGATGAAGTGGGCGATGACCGCGGCCAGCAGGCCCACGAGCAGCAGGCGCCCCGGTCGCTGCGGCGCCTGCCAGCCCCCGAGGGCCTTGCCCACCACGTAGAGGAAGAGGCCGGCGATCATCCCCGCAGGAAGGGCCACGCCGAAGTAGGTCCAGCTGTCGGTGAAGAACCGGAAGCCGGCCACCGCCAGCAGGCCGCCGCCCAGCCACAGGGCCAGGAAGCGTCGCGATTCCGCCGCGCCGGCGATGAGGCCCAGCCAGCGCAGCCCGAGGAAGAAGACGCTGCTGAAGAGCAGCAGGTAGGCGCCCAGCCCGAGAAAGCCGGTGGTCACCAGGGCGTCGAAGGCCTCGTTGTGCGAGCGGTCCGGCGACGCGTTGCGGGCCTCGTAGTTGGCCAGCTCCGGCGGGTAGAAGGGGTTGTAGGCCACGTGCATGGACTCCGGCCCCCAACCCACCACGGCGCGCATGGGGTCGGAGCCCACCAGGTCCACCGTTCCCTGCCAGATGAGCAGGCGCACCTTGCCCGTGCCGCTCTGGGTCTCGAAGATGCGGCCCATGCGGCCCAGGTAGGGCACGTCGCGCAGGGGCGCGAGCGGCGAGCCGGGAAGGTTGAAGACCACCAGGAAGGCGACCAGGGCCGCGCCGGCGCCCAATACGCCGAAGACGGTCCGTCGTTCGCCGCGGAGCACGGCGAGCAGCAGGAACATGAAGAAGAGGCCGCCCAGCAGGCCCAGCATGGGCCCACGGCTGCCGGCCAGGACGACGGCCGCCAGCTGGAAGGCCAGCAGCACGAGGTAGCCCACAACGCGCAAGGTGGCGGCGTTGAAGAGGGGCGCCTCGTCGGCCACCGCGTTCATGGCCCTGAGCGCACGCACCAGGCGCACCAGGGTCAGCGGCACGGTGAGGATGAGGTAGGCGGCCACGAAGATGGAGTTGCCCATGGTGCTGGCCACGCGGGCGGTGACGTTGCCCAGCCAGGGCATGGGATCCTTGCCGAACTTCTGCACGATGCCGTACAAGGCCACCGGCAGGCTGGGCAGGATGATGGCCGTGATCAGCCGCTCGAGCTGGTCGCGCTCCTCGAGGAAGGCCAGGATGCTCAGGAAGACCACCACGTAGGCGCACCAGGTGTACAGGCCCTGCAGGCGCACGAAGCTGCCCGTCAGGCTGAGCCAGGGGGTCAGCGACGTGGCGGTGGACAGGGCGATGACGGCGGTCAGCACCAGGACGGGCACCACCAGGGGCCGGCGCAGAAAGGCGCGCGCGTCGACCTCGGCCCGGGCGGACAGCCAGTGCGCCAGGCCGCCGGCGGCCATGAACAGCGCGACGCTGCGCAGCAGCGTGAGCTTGTCCGGCTCGAAGACCCGGTAGGTCCAGACATTGAAGAACAAGGGTACGGCGATCACCGCCAGCAACCAGCCGGCTTCGGCCAGGCGGGCGAACGGCGATGCGGCGCGGGGGGAGGGGCTCATGGCCAGTCACCTTCCTCGGGGCTTGCGAAAGGCGATTATACCCCTTCGGCGCCTACTCGAAAGCGATAGGCCCGCGGGTCCCGCCCGTCGGCCGGCGCGGTCGATCGGGCGGCTTCGTTCGGGAGGGGGCGTCGTCCGCTTCGGCCCCCGCCGGCGTCACCGCCGGGTCGGCGATCGGGTCGGTGATCGGGTCGGGTCCGGAGGCGGCCGGTGGGCGCTCCGGAGGCTCGCCGGCGTCGCCGCCGCGCTCGCGGGCCCCCGGGTGGGCCTTGGCGATGACCTCGGCCAGCCGGGCCTGGCTGACATGGGTGTAGATCTGGGTGGTGCCCAGGCTCTGGTGGCCCAGCAGGTCCTGCACCACCCGCAGGTCGGCCCCGCCGTCCATGAGGTGGGTGGCGAAGCTGTGACGCAGCACGTGAGCGCTGACCTTGCCGGGGGAATGGCCGGCCGATGCCGCCGCGGCGCCGACCAGGTGCTGGACCCAGCGCACGCTCAGGCGCCCGCCGCGCTGGTTGAGGAAGAGGGCGTCGCCGGGGCGGGGCGCGGCGGCGGCCAGGGCGGGGCGACCGGCGGCCAGGTAGCGGGCGATGGCGGCGCAGGCCGGCCGGCCCAACAGGGCGATGCGCTCGCGGGAGCCCTTGCCCATCACGGTGAGCCGCCGCGCCGGAAGGTCCAGGTCGCGCTGGTCCAGCCCGGCCAGCTCGGAGACGCGCAGGCCGGCGGCGTACAGGGTTTCCAGGATGGCGCGATCGCGCAGGTCGGCGGGGGCATCGCCCCGGGCCTGATCCACCAGGTCGGCGGCCTGGGTCTGGTCCAGCACCCGCGGCAGGCGGGCCGGCACCTTGGGTGACTCGAGGGCGTGGAAGGGATCGCTCGGGACGCCCCCGTGCCTGAGCGACCAGACGCCGAAGGACCGGAGCTCGCTGACGCGCCGGGCGATGCTGCTGCGCGCGATGCCGCGCTCAAGGAGCTCGGCGAGGTAGCGTCGCAGCAGGGGCAGTTGGATGTCCTCCCAGCGGGCGGCGCCGTGGGCGGCCAGCCAATCCAGGGCGGCGCCGATCTCCGACCCGTAGTTGCGCAGGGTGTAGGGCGAGAGGCCCCGCACCCCGGCCATCCAGGCCAGGTAGGCGTCCAGGAGGGGGCGGGGGGGCATGGGGCTATTGTAGCGGAGGGGGCGGTGGGCGCCCTCTTGACCCTCCCGCGCCGATCCGGGTAGACTCCCGTGCGGCAAGCCACCGATGTCCCCCTCAGCGACCACCCCTCGCGGCCCCGCGGCCGACGCCGGCTACGCGCCCAGCTGGCTGGACCGCTTGCTGCGTGCCGTCGACCGCCTGCCCTGGCCCTGGTACGTCAGCTACGCGGCGGTCTTCATCCTGGGGCAGGGGGTCATCGCCGCCTTGCGGGCGGATGCAAGCGCCGGCTTCGCCCGGCGACTGTTGGAGCCGCCGCGGGTCTTCTGGCTGTGGGCGTTGTACCTGCCGGCTTTCACCCATTACCTGGGCCGCGTGGCCCGCGAGAAGCTGCTGCGCTTCCGCGAGGTCCTGGCCCTGGATGACGACGCCTACCGCGGCCTGGCCTACCGCCTGACGACGCTGCCCTTCTGGCCGCCGCTGGTCGTGGGGCTGCTGTCGGTGGCCTTGGGCGTGGCCACCCTGGGGCTCAACCAGGACCTCATCCGCGAGCTTGGCTTTCCGGCCTGGGAGGAATGGGCGACGGTGGCGAGCTATGCCGTGGGCGGGGCGGCCATCTACCACAGCATCCACCAGCTGCGCGCGGTCAGCCGCGTCTACGCCATGGTGGGCGATCTGGACCTGCACCACCTCGAGCCGGTGCACGCGCTCTCCGCACTGACGGCGCGGACGGCCACGGGCTGGATCCTGCTGCTGGTGGCGACGCAGGCGGTCATCCCCCGGGCGCTGGCCGGGCGAGCGGCGGTGGAGCTGGGCTTTGCCATCCTCATCCTGGTGGCCGCGGCCAGCTTCTTCGCCCCGCTACTGGGCATGCACAAGCGCCTGGAGCAGGAGAAGGCGGCGGCGCTGGCCGGCCTGAGCGGCCTGGCGCGCTCGCTGCGCGCGCAGTTGCACGCCCGCATCCAGGCGGGGGAGCTGGAGGGCCTGGACGTCCTGCAGAAGGGTCTGGCTGTCCTGACCGCCGAACGGGACCAGATCGCCAGGACATCCACCTGGCCCTGGCAGCCGGCGACGCTCAGGGGCTTCTTGTCTGCCTTGCTGCTGCCGCTGATCGTGAAGCTGTTGCAGGGGGCGCTGGGGGCGCTGCTGGGGCTGGGGTGAGGCCTGGTCAGCCGTTCGGTTCGCCTTCGCCGGCCGCGCCGACGCTCCTGAGGCCCGCGATCCGGGCGCGCCAGGCGGTGGCCGCTCCGTCGGTTGCCGGATCGCCGCCGCGCAGCAGCACGCGGTGGCGGCGGAAGGCCAGTTCGTTCTGCGCCAGCACCAGGGCGCGGCCGCGCTCGCCCGCCAGGCCGGGGGCGAGGCGCAGGCGCAGGATGCCTTCGGCCCGCGCCGCCGCCAGTTCGGCCTCGTTGACCGCACCACTGCCGCTGGTCAGCTCCTGCGCCAGCATGGTGCGCAGCAGCCGGCGCTCCTGCAGCCCGCTGCGCCAGAGGGCGATGGCCAGGAGCAGGTAGGCCGGGCCGTTCACGGCCAGGGCGGTCACGGCCGCCGCCAGCCACCACACGGGGGTGACGGCCTGCACCAGGCCGTCGCTGGGGTCCAAGGTCCCGCCGAAGGCCTGGGCCAGGCCCGGCAGCAGCAGCACGCCGAGGCTGTTGTGCAGCATGTGGGCGCCGATGGCCGCCGCCAGGCCGATGGCAAGCGCCGCCGGCAGCCGCCAGCGTCCCCGCTCCTGCCGCGCCCAGCCCAGGGCCGCGCCGAGCAGGCCGCTGTAGACCGCATGCCCGTCCAGGCCGAGGAAGACGAAGCGGATGGCCAGTTGCGGGCCGAAGGCCAGTTGGCCGGTCTCCACCATGTCGTAGATCACGTAGAGCGCGCTTTCCAACAGGTTGAAGCCCAGGCCCACGAGGGCGCCGTAGATGAGGCCGTCGCGCAGGTTGTCGAACTCGTCGGCCAGCAGCCAGACGAGCAGCAGCAGGGCCAGGCCCTTGACCGCCTCCTCCACCACCGGAGCGATGAGCACGCTCTCCACCAGCTGGGCCAGACCGCCCGCTGCGCCGCCCGCCGCGCCGAGCGCTTCGTCGCCCAGCACCATGGCCAGGCCCAGCTCGGTGGCCACCGCGCCGAGCAGGCTGAGGATCAGGGCCAGGCCGGTGGCCACCACGGCGCCCCAGGCCAGGACGCTCCAGAACACCCAGGGCTGCTCGCGCTCGCGGCGATCCAGAAAGCGCAGGAAGACCAGGGCGGGAAGCGTCAGGAGCACGGCGCGGCCCAAGGCGGCGTAGAAGGCCGGACCGGCGTCCACCGCCTGGCTGACGGTGCCCAGGATCCAGATGGCCACCGTCAAGGCGCCGCAGGCCATCAGGGCCAGAAGCGCGACGGCCAGCGCCGGGCCGCGCAGGGGGCGGCGTAGGGGCGAGCCGTCGAGGGG
>JBGAUA010000034.1:0-17052 GCA_044228875.1 Anaerolineae bacterium | reverse complement strand
GTGCTGCGCTGGCGCTCATGCGCCAGGTTGTGGGTGACGCCGCCCCTGCCCCCCCCGCCCCGGGCGGGGGGGGGGGGGGCCCGGGGGGGGGGGGGGGGGGGGGGGGGGCCCCCCTGGCGTGGAGGGGATCATGCCGCGATTATACGATGGGTTGGTGATCGGCGGCCTTGACGCGGCTAGGGCGTGGACAGGCCCGGCCTTGACGCCATGATGGACCGGATGACGCGTGCCGAGACATCAAGACATCCAACGTGCTATGCTCTGATGCATGAGGACGACATTGACCATCGACCCCGATCTGGCCGTGCAACTCGAACGATTGCGGCGCGACCAAGGACTGAGCCTGAAGGAAGTCGTCAACCGAGCGCTTCGGATTGGGCTGCAGCGAATCGGTCCCTCACGGCCGAACAGGCGCTTCGAGACGAGGGTTGCCGACACGGGGCGCTGCCTCCTGCCCGACGTCGATCGGGTGGCGGATCTTTTGGCCGATGACATGCGCCCGGCCACCAAACGCTGACGACGCGACCTGTGCCCGGCCGAGGCCTGGCATTCGCCCTATCCTCAGCCCGCGGCCTCGGCCCCGAAGCCCCGCAGCCGGCCGCCGCTGACCCGCAGCCGCACCCGTATCGGCCGGCAGCAGACCTCGCAGTCCTCGATGTAGTCCTGGCGGTCCACGGACAGATCCAGCAGCATGCTGATGGGCGCGCCGCAATGGGGGCAGGGGAAGTGGTGTTCGAGTTCGTCCATGGGGGGCGGCTCCTCGTCGTGGCCGGTTCCACCGCAGGTCTGGGCTGAGGGTCACCAGCGGGATCAGCGAGGCCTGATCGCCAGGATCAAGGCGGCGAAGATCCACCAGACCAGGCCTACCAGAGCGTATCCCCAGTTGCCGCCGGCGTGGGTTTCGAGGACGCTGTTGACGGGCTCTGCTGGATCATAGTACACCGTCACGGTCTCACCTGCCCGATGTGTATCGACCCATTCGAGCGACGTCTTCTTCGATTTCCATCCGGGTATTCCAAACAAGATGCGATCGCCCTTGTATACACGTTCGCCGACGCCGTACGTGTACGAGATGTGGGGTGTGTAGTTGATACCCCAACCGATTCGAGAATACCTTTCCGATGTCCACGACCGGGTGACCGTGCCCGGCGTTGACGGCCAGGTCCGACTCTTCTCAGCGCTGACGATGTTCCACAGACTTGCAGCAACGTAGAAGGCGCCAAGGATGATCAAGGCCAGAATGAGACCGTACGGAGCCATGGTGGTTGACGAGCCCCCGAGCACGAGGTAACAGGACGGATGGTTGGCGGAAACAGTGATCAGACAGCCGGATACGGGACAATAGCAGAATCATCGCCGGTGATCGGCCGTCACGGTTGTCCCTGAGGTAGCGTTCAGAGGGCTCGATCCGGTCGGACGACAGCACATCATGGAACAGGAAGACCTATGGACATCCTGATCATCGGCGGCACCCGCTTCCTGGGCCGCCACCTGGCCGAAGCGGCCATCGACCGCGGCCATCGCCTCACCCTCTTCCACCGCGGCCAGACCGGGGCGGACCTCTTCCCGGAGGCGCAGCGCATTCTCGGCGACCGGCAGGGCGACCTCAGCGCCCTGGCCGCTGGCCGCTGGGATGCCGTCATCGACACCTGCGGCTACCGGCCCGCGGAGGTCCGCGCCGCCTGCCGGGTGCTGAACGGCCGAGTGGGGCATTACAGCTTCATCTCCACGATTTCGGTCTACGCCGACGGCCTATCGGCGCCCATCGACGAGGAGGCGCCGGCGCAGCGTCTGACGGCTCCTGATCCGGATGCCGTCGAGCTGACCGGCGAGACCTACGGGGCGCTGAAGGCCGCCTGCGAGGAGGCGCTGACCGTCGGCTTTCCTGGGCCCAAGGCCATTGTCCGCCCCGGCCTGATCGTCGGCCCGCACGACCCCACCGACCGCTTTTCGTACTGGCCCTGGCGCATCGACCGCGGTGGTGCCTACCTGGTACCGGCGGATCCGGACTGCCCCGTACAGGTCATCGACGCCCGGGACCTGGCCGGCTGGACCCTCGACCTTGTCGAAAGCGGCCGCGCAGGCACCTTCAATGCTGTGGGTCCGCGCGATCCCCTGACGCTCGGGCAGCTGCTGCAGGCCTGCCGTGGGCTCGCCCGGGCGCCGGGGGCGCCGGTCGAGCTGGCGGAAGCCCGCCTGCTGGACCGCGGCGTGAGCCCCTTCACCGACCTGCCGCTATGGCTGCCCAAGGACCGGCAGGACTTCGGCCGGGTGAGCCACCGCAAGGCCTTGGCCGCCGGCCTGACCTTCCGCCCCCTCGAGCAGACCCTGGCCGACACCTTGGCCTGGGCGCGGACGGAACTGGCGGAACGGCCCCTGCGGGCGGGGCTGACGGCGGAGCGGGAGGCGGAGCTGTTGGGGGAGGCGGAGGTGAGGGGGAGGCGGGGGTGACGCCAGGGTAGGGCTGGCGGTCGGAAGCCCGCCTCCTCCCGGACGATCAGGCGCTGTAGGACGCCTTGTGCACCGGCCAGATCTCCACCTTGGGTTGGGCGGTCACACCGGCGCGCATCATGGCCGGCGCCAGCGCCGTCTTCACGAAGTTGTCGAAGTCGGCGGCGTCGTTCCAAACGTCAACCACCCGCCAGACCCCTTCGGCCGGCCCGGCGATATGCGCCAGAGCGCCCGCCGGCTTGACGCCGCCGGGCCAAACCTCATCGATGAGCGCATCGTACTGCGCCGCCGTAAGCCCCGGAACCTCGACCAACACTGCCACGGACATGGTCTTACTCCTGTTCTCTGCCGCCGCATGCGACCGGCGTAGTATAGGAATGATGGGGGCGGGGCGATAGAGGCCTACCGGAACGCTTTAGCGCCACACCCGCCTGATCGCAAAGTCCTCCCCCACCTGCGGCAAGGGCAGCCAGCCGCATTGCACCACGCCGTCGTCACTGCGCAATTCGCAGAGGTAGGTGGCCAGGGCGCCCAGGGGCTGCTCCGTCTCCAGCAGCCAGCTGCCGGCCGGCAGCCGTGCGGCCTGTTCCCGGTAGGCGCCCAGGAGCTCCACCTCGCCCGAGGCGCTCGCCTCCAGGATGTTGCGGCTCTCCAGGGGGCGCAGCGCTTCCACCCGCGCCACCTCCACCGTCGCGTCCAGATCCGCCTCCAGGCGGCGCAGGCGCAGGCCGTGGCCCGCCAGGCGAGTGACCAGCTCGGGGGGGATGGTGTAGGCCCGCGGTCGGGCGACGACCTCCGTGCCTACCCAACGGGCCAGATGCGGCACCGTCAGCTCCGTCGGCGCCCCGTCCAGGCGGCGCGGCTCGCGGGTGAGGATGCGCGCCGGCGCGTCCTCGGCCTCGAGCGCGTAGCGGACCGCCACCGTCGCGGGCGGCGTCCGTCCGGCCGCCACCGCCACCATCAGGCCGTTGGACTGCTCCGCCGCGTAGGCCAGGCTCTCGCGCACGAATTCGTAGGTGGTGCGCACCCGCTCCTCGAAGGGCAGGTAGGAATAGGTCTCCAGCAACAGGTCGGCCCGGCCCGTCAGGCCGCGGTAGTTGCTGCCGAAGCGCGGATGGTGGGTGTAGGTGGCCCAGCCCTCGCCCGGCTTCCCCTCGTCGGCGAGGAAGTTGCCGTAGAAGAAGGTGTCCATGCCGGTCCGCGCTTTCAGCCGCTCCGTCACCGCCGGCAGCAGCCCCTGGCGCACCCAGTCCATCGGCGCCCGTGCGCCGCTGTGCACCGTATGCGGCGTGTCGTAGGTGAGGTGGTAGCGGTGCACCGAGCCGTTGGTGGCATGGCAATCGATGGTCAGGTCCGGCTGCCAGGCCTGGACGACGCGGCTGGACAAGAGGCGGCTCTCCGGTGCGTCCTGGCGCAGGTAGTCGCGGTTCAGGTTGATGCCCTGGGCGTTGGCCCGCGTGCCCACGCCCTCCTCCGGGCCCAGCTGGCCCATCAGGTGGCGCAGCTCCAGCTTGCGGTTGTCCGGGTGGATGCGGTCGTTGCCGTCGGGGTTGAAGAGCGGTACGACGACGAGGGTCAGAGCGTCCAGCACCTCGCGGTCCAGGCCTCCCAGCCAGTCGCGCAGCAGCATCAGGGCGGCCTCCTTGCCCTCCACCTCACCCGGATGGATGCCGCAGAGCAGGAGGACCACTGGCCGGCCCGCGGCGCGCGCCTGCCGCGGCGTCGTGACGCCGTCGCGGCTGAGGACGACCAGCGGCAGCGACCGGCCTTCCACGCTCTGCCCGAAGTCGGTCAGCCGCCAGCGCGGATCATCCCAGCCGTCCAGCACGGCCAGGAAGTCCAGCAGCGCGGCATGCGTGGTGGTGGCGCGCCAGGCGCTCTGCTCGGCGTGGGTGAGGGGCTGGGGGCGCATGGGTTGCTCCGGTAGTGTCGAGCAGAAGGCCTTGTGAGGCCAATGGTACATGGGCGGATGGCGGCTTGTCGAGGGGGGAGGACATGTCACTAGCACCGGAATCAGGCGTTGGAGTGATTGACAACACCTATCCGAAGCGCTATCTTCTGCCACGATGAAAGCTGTACCGCTGTTCCGGCGCCGCGTCATCGTCGCCGTAGATGCCTTCGTCGAGATCGTCTTGTGGCGGGTGCCTCAACCGGTATCGCCTTCTGCGCATGACTACAAGTATCGGCTCGCCTATGTCGTTCGTGGCCACTGCGTGTTGCGATACGACAATGAACGCGGCAAGGGCGACCATCGACACGTCCATGATCGTGAGGAGCCGTACCTGTTCGTCTCCCCAGAGCAACTCATGGCCGACTTCCGGTCCGACATCCTGAGGTGGAACCATGAACACAGTCATTCTTGAAGTGCGCCCGCTTGAGGCGATTCTGGACGACGCAGTCCATGTCATGCGTGCTGAGCGTGCCGCATCGCACGATGCCAGTATCGCGTTCGCCACGCCGGAGCTGCTTTGGAAGGTTCTGACGGCAAAGCGCTGGGAGCTGCTCAAGGCGCTCTGCGGTATCGGACCCGTCTCCATTCGCGAAGCCGCGCGCCGGGTGGGGCGGGACGTCAAGGCCGTGCATGGTGACGTGACCGCGCTCCTGGTAGCGGGCCTGCTCGACCGCCGTCCCGATGGCGCCATCGAGTTTCCGTACGAGGCGGTCAAGGTCGAGTTCATGCTGCAAGCGGCCTGAAGTCAGACGGATGGACCGTCCATGGGTTTCACCCGCTCCAGCACCAGCATGTGGCTGAGCCCGAAGCGCTGCAGCGGCGTGCGCTCCAAGGCATAGGTGACAGCGCGCAGCAGCCGGCCCAAGACCGGCCGGCGGGCCGCCAGCTTGTCGTAGCCCGGGTAGATCTGGCCGTGGTGCAGCACCCGCAGCGGTAGATCGGCGAACACGTCGCGCAATCCCGCGGCCGTGTACACCCGCACATGGGGCGCCAGGCGGTTGCGCAGCGGGTCCGGAAGGTAGTTGACCAAGGGGATGTTGCCGAAGCGGTAGCGGCCGCGCCACCAGATGCCATGGGTCTCGAAGGGCCACAGGCGGTTGGGGACGAAGATGATGGCCCGTCCGCCGGGGGCCAGCACGCGGCCGATCTCCAAGGCCGTGGCGCGGTCGTCGGCCACATGCTCCAGCACCTCGTGCAGCAGCAGCAGGTCCAGGCTACCGGAAGCGAAGGGCAGGGCCTCGCTGACCCCGGCGAAGACATCCAGGCCGCCCGCCCGCGCCTCGCGGGCGCGAGCCCATTCCACCTCGAGCCCGAAGGCCGTGGCGCCGTCCTCCGCCAGGCGGCGGGTGTACATGCCCAGGCCGCAGCCGATGTCCAGGGCGCGTTTGCCGGCCGGCCGGCCGAAGTGGCGGATCATGGCCAGACGGCGGTCCTGCCCCGCGCGCCACACGGCGCTTGGCAAGCCGCGGCTGGCCGCGGCCGACGGATCGGCGCGGGTGACCGCCGTTCCGGCGCCGCCGGCGGTCGCCGCCGGGTGGCTACCGGCAGGGCTGCTTGCCGGCATCACGCGTCCAGGGCCACCTTGGCCGCCTTGAGCAGGCCGGTGAGCTCCTCGACCTCAGCCGGGCTGAGATCCCAAGGGCCGAAGAAATGCTGCTCGGTGGCCTCTTCGGCCGCCTCGCGGATCTGCAGGCCGCGGCTGCTGAGCCGGTAGGCGTCGCCGTCGGCCTCCAACCAGCCGCGGGCCACCAGGGCGTCCAGGCCCGCTGCCATCGCCGCGGCGTCGAAGCCGCGGAAGCCCAGCTTCTCCGCCGCCTCCTCTGCCGTGCGCACCGGATCACCCCAGACCCTGCGCCCCCAGACATGGCTGAAGGCCTCCCATTGCGGGCCGGTCACGTCATAGGGCAGCCAGGCGGCGATGTGGGCGTCGTCGCGAAAGGAGGCCAGGTCGCCCAGGTAGCGGCGGATGCGGGCCCAGACCGGGGCCGAGTCGCCTGGATCGAGGCGGCGGCTGCCGGCCAGGGCATAGGCGTCGATGCCGCTCCGCAGGGCGGCATCCACCTGTCGCCGCAGGAGGGTGGCCAGGCGCTCCGCGCCTTCGAAGGTCGTCTGCCGGCCCAGGGTCTCCAGCAGCATGGCCTGCATCTCGTCCAGGGCGGCATGTCCCGCGTCGCTGAGCCGGTAGCCGCCGTCCACGGGCAGCAGGAGGCCCTTGTCCGCCAGGCCTCGAAGCAGGGCGGCGGCAGCCTCTGGGGACTGGTAGGGCGTGCGGCGCAGGACCCGCGCCTGGTCCAGGGGCTCCGGCTCGGCGGCCAGAGCCATCTGCAGGCCGAAGGGCGCGAAGCCACTGAGGTCGTGGCGCTGCATCCAGTGCTGCAAAGGGTCCTGAAGATGGCGCTGCAGCGCGCCGGTCAGCGCCCAGACCAGGTCATCGTAGCCGTCGAGCGGGCGGTCCATGCATTCCTCCAACTGTGGGGCCGACGGGAGTGGCCGGACCGTGCCCGGCCGCGCCGGACAGCGACGTCGGACGGACCTCAGGCCCCTTCCACGCGGAAGTTGCGCATCATGCCCATGTCCTCATGGTCCAGCATGTGGCAATGATAGAGGAAGAGCCCGGCATAGTGCTCGAAGCACATTCCCACCTTGACGCGCTCGCCGGGCATGACCAGGACCGTGTCCTTCCAGCCTTCGTCCAGCAGGCCTTCGCTCACGGTGGCGTAGGCGGCGGCTTGCCGCGGGGCGATCGAGCGCTCCAACACCTTGAAGCGCACCAGGTGCACGTGCATGGCATGGGGGACCATCATCATGGCGCTGACGCTGTTGTCCCATTCCCAGACCTCCGCGGCGCCGAGGCGCAGCACCTCGTCCGGCGCCACCGCCTCCATCTCGAAGCTGCGGCCGTTGATCGTCCACTGCATCATGCGATGGTCCAGGACGAAGCGGCGATCCGGCGTGACCGCGGCGGCGCGGGCCGGTTCCGGCGGTCGAGCATAGACCCTTGGGCTGGGACGGCTGGGCAGCAGGGTCGTGCCACGCAGGGCCGCAGGGAGGTAGAGTCGCCTGCCGCCACCCTGGGCGCGGAAGCGGGCGACGACGAAGGGCGAGCCCTCGGGGATGCGCGTGGGACGTCCCGCGCCGCCCATGCCCGACGTGTCCCAGTCCAGGCTGCGCAGGCTGAGTTCGCCGTCCGGGGGCAGGTCACCGAAATCCACGACCACATCGCGCCGCTCGCCAGGGGCCAGCATGAGGTAGGGACGGTCCAGGGGCGCGGGAAGGAGGCCTGCGTCCGTTGCCACGGCGCTCAGGGGACGGGCGTCGCTCCAGGCCAGCTTGTAGGTTCGGGTGACGGAGCTGTTGAGCAGTCGCAGGCGATGGGCGCCCGGGGCCACCGTGATGCTGCCGCCCGCGAGCCCGTTGACCGCCACCTCGTCGCCCAGGAAGCCCATCATCTGCGCAGCGTAGCTGTTGGCGTTGCCGATATCCAAGCTGCGGTCCTGGATCAGCAGGGGAAGGTCCCGCACGCCATCGGGCAGCCCGGCCTCCTGCTCAGGATCCACCACCAGGAGGAAGCCGGCCAGGCCGCGCGCTACCTGGAAGGCGGTGCGCATGTCGGGATGCGGATGAAACCAGTAGGTGGCCGGCTCGGCCAGGATGGGGAACGTGTAGACGCGGCTGTCGCCGCTGGCCACGGCGTCCTTGGGGTGGCCGTCCATGGCCTCGGGCACCGCGAGGCCGTGCCAGTGGATGGTGCTCGCTTCCGGCAGGTGGTTGCTGAAGTGGACCTTCAAGGTCTGCCCGGGGCGCAGGCGAAGCACCGGGACGGGCAGGGGGCCTTGGGTCCATCCCAGCCCTTCGGGCGGGCCGCTGATCAGCCGCGCCTGGTAGCGCCAGACCTCGGTGAGGGGGCCGGGACGGAGCTGACGCTGCTCGACGACGGCGTCGAGGGCGATTTCCAGCGTCGCGAGCGGCTCCTGGCTGCCGGCCTGGGGCTTGGAGGGGGCGGCCGACAAGGAGGGGCGCGGCATCAGGAGCCCGCCGGCCCCCAGCCCGGCCCAGCCCAGTACCTGGCGGCGAGAAGGGTGGGTGCTGTCCGTGGATCGAGGGTGGGAGGTCATGACCGACCATGATAGTACGGCCGCGCGCGAGCGGTCCAGCGCCGCCGGCCGCCGGCGGGGCCCGATGGCGCGCGCGTGTCGCGGTGGGACGCTGTTGAAACGTCGGCGGCTGAGCGGTCCGATGCCATCCTGCCGTAGCCGCCGTGATTCCTTGCCGCCCGCTCCCGCGCCTCCTATCCTTGGCCCCATGCGTAACGCTGATCCACCCGCGCCGGCCGTGACCGTGCCCGCCGCCCGCGCCGCGCCGGCCGTGACCGTGCCCGCCGCCCGCGCCGCGCCGGCCGTGACCGTGCCCGCCGCCGCCCGCGCCGCCCGGGTCTCGCCCGGGGGCGCCGCCGACAAGCACGGCGCCGTGCGCGACATGTTCGGGCGCATCGCCGGCCGCTACGACCTCATGAACCGCTTGATGACCGGCGGCATGGACGGCCGTTGGCGTCGGGAGACCGTGCGGGCCGCGCGCGTGCCTGCCGGCGGACGGGTGCTCGATGTGGGTACGGGAACCGGTGACCTGGCCCTCGAGATCGCCCGGAGCCATCCAGACGCGTCGGTCGTCGGCCTCGATTACACCGGGCCGATGATCGCTCGCGCCCCGGCCAAGGCCCGGCGCGAAGGCCTGGCGGAGCGGGTGAGCTGGACCCGTGCCGACGGACATGTCCTCCCCTTTCCCGACGACTGCTTCGATGCCGTGATCTCCGCCTTCGTCCTGCGCAACTTCGCCGATCTGGCCCGGGCCTATGCCGAGATGGCCCGCGTGACCCGGCCCGGCGGGCGGGTCATCGCCCTGGAGATCTCACCCGAAAGCCACTCCATGTGGCGCCCGCTGTTCCGCCTCCACTTCGAGCAGGTCGTGCCGGTCATGGGCCGCCTCATCACCGGCGACGACGGGGCCTACCGTTACCTGCCCGCTTCCGTCGCCGGCTTTCTGGGCGCGGAGGCCCTGGCTCAGGTCATGCGCGCCGCCGGCCTCGTGCCGCTGCCACCGCGACGGCTCATGCTGGGCAGCCTTGCGATCCACACCGGCCTCCGTCCCTCGGGCGCCGACCGCTGACCATGGTTCCGCGCTTGCCGGCCGATCCCGGCCGATTCCCGGCCGTCCGCCCGCGCCGGACCCGCCGCTTCGCCTGGAGCCGGCGGCTGGTGGCGCAGCACCGCTTGTCCGCGGCCGATCTCATCTGGCCCGTCTTCGTCCAGGAGGGCGAAGGACTCGAGACGGCGGTACCCACTATGCCAGGCGTGGCTCGGCTTTCCGTGGACCGCCTGCTGCGACGGGCCGCCGAAGCCGTGGAGCTGGGCATCCCGGCCCTGGCCATATTCCCCGTCACCGCGCCGGAGCGCAAGACACCCGGCGGCGAGGAGGCCTTCAACCCCCAGAACCTGGCCTGCCGCGCCGTGCGGGCGCTGCGCGACGCGGACCTGCCCATCGGCGTCATCTGCGATGTGGCTCTGGATCCCTACACCAGCCATGGCCAGGACGGCCTGGTCATCGATGGTTACGTGGCCAACGACGAGACGGTATCGGTCCTCTGCCGGCAGGCATTGTCCCTGGCCGAGGCCGGCTGTGACGTGGTGGCCCCCTCGGACATGATGGACGGTCGGGTGGGAGCCATCCGCGCCGCCTTGGACCACTCCGGTTACCAGCGGACGATGGTCCTGGCCTACAGCGCCAAGTACGCCTCCGCCTACTACGGGCCCTTCCGGGATGCCGTCGGATCTGGGGCCAACCTGGGCAAGGGGGACAAGCGCAGCTACCAGATGGACCCGGCCAACGGCGACGAAGCCCTGCGAGAGGTGGCCATGGACATCGCCGAAGGCGCCGACATGGTGATGGTCAAGCCCGGCCTGCCCTACCTGGATATCCTCTACCGGGTGAAGGAGGCTTTCGGGCTGCCGACCTTCGCCTACCAGGTGTCAGGTGAGTACGCCATGCTGGCCGCCCTGGCCGCCACCGGCGGCGGCGACCGGCGCGCCTTGGTGCTGGAGAGCCTCCTGTCCTTCAAGCGCGCCGGCGCCGACGGGATCCTGACCTATTTCGCCCTGGAAGCGGCGCGTTGGTTAAGGGAATCGCCAGAATCCTGAGCGTTGGTTCATGTCCCGATCCTGAGGGGCGAAGGCCGACGGAACAAGGCCGGGGTCTCCCAGCGTAGGGCAATCGTAGGGCAATCGTCACCCGATCGACCGATGCGGCGCCCATCGCGCTGATATACTCTGCGACGCGCAACCCACGCAACCCACGCACAAACAGCACGGACGGCCTGTCCCCCGTCTGGTAGAATCATCACCAAATTTGGTGCTTCTGGTTGTTTGTGCACCCACATTGGCCGCTGGGCGCAACCCCATTCGACCAGTCCGAGACCCGTTTTGAGGACGTTTGATCGTCCTCCTGCGGTCCGGGCCTGCGGTTAAAGGAGTCGCCCCAAGATGATTTGCATTGTGGTCCACGGACACCCGAAGCGGCTTTGGGTCCGCGGGCAGCCAACGGGACCGCATCCCGGGCATTCGGCCGATCGGCATTGAGCCGGCCGGCCTCGCCCGAACCGTGGCTGAATTCCTGACGCGGGCATCGGCCGACAGGCGCGGGGCGGTCATCGATCGCCGGCGGCGCGCTGATGTCAGCGGGTTCGCGCTGTTGCCCCTCAGCCCGCCGTGCCGCCACCGCCTCGCCGACACCGATGGGGGTCAGCTTTGGGCATCCGAACGTTCGCCATGTCCCTGACACGCAGCCGCGCGCATGCCGGCCGGGCGATGCCGGCCGGCGCGTCTTCGCGCGCGGCGGCTTCCCTCAGCGCGCGGCGGCCCGTCGTCGGGACGCAAAAAGAGAGACGCGATACGGCGCGTCCCTGGTCTGCCCCTGCCCGAGCGTCTGCGGGATCGCGTCGCGTGGCCGGTTGCCCGGCCTCGCGTCTCTCGTCGATAAATAACGCGGCCAGCTCCTACCTGTTACGAGCAGTTGGCGCGGCCGGCACCCCGGGCGGAAGCGCTGGATTCGACCGCCCGGCATCTGTTGCATCGCCATTGTGAAGGGAAACCACATGACCCACTCGCACCCAAGTCGACGTACCTGCTTGTTTGTCCTGGTCCTTTGCGGGATCCTGCTGTCCGGCACCTCAGGTGCCCGGGCGCAGAGAACCGCCACGGCAGAAGCGCCAACCCTGCCCGGCGCCTGGCGCGCCGCGTCCGACACCTCGGCCGGCGAGGCTGCCATCCTGGACGGGGAGCAGGCGCCGGGCGAGGAATACGCCCCCAACCGTCTGGTGGTTCGCTTCCAGCCATCGGCCACCCTCGAGGACAAGCGCAAGCTGCACGCGCGCTACCGGGCCAAAGTGCTTCGCGAGATCCCTGTCCTGGGCATCCAGGTGCTGGAGATCCCGGACGATGCCGTGGCCATGGTCAGCGCCTACCAGGCCGAAGCGGCCGTGGTGTTCGCCGAGCCGGATTACATCGCGACCATTCAAGGCGCTCCGGCCGCCGATGCCGCGCTGCTGGACGCCGCGGCCGCCGCCGGCCGACCGGGATCCGCGCAACGACCATTGACCCGCCCGGACGGCCTGGCCTGGACCCCCAACGACCCGCTGTTGGACCAGCAATGGCACCATGCCACCATCGGCAGCGAGTCGGCATGGGACCGCGCCCGCGGCGCGGGCATCGTCGTGGCCGTCAACGACACCGGCGCGGACTGCACCCATCCGGACCTGGTGGGCAAATGCCTGCGCGGCTACGACTTCGTCAACGACGACAGCGATCCGCGCGATGACCATGGCCACGGCACCCACGTGTCCGGTCTGGTGGCCGCCACGGCCAACAACGCCGTCGGTGGGGCGGGCAGCGGCCCCGAGGCGATGGTGCTGCCGGTCAAGGTGCTGGGTGCCGGCGGCAGCGGCAACATGAGCTGGATCGCCGGCGGCGTCACCTACGCCGCGGACAACGGCGCGCAGATCATCAACATGAGCCTGGGTGGGCGCTTCACCTCCAGCGCTCTGCGTGACGCCATCGCCTACGCCATCGGCAAGGGCGTGACCGTGATCGCGGCCGCGGGCAACGAGAGCACCTCCAATCCCAGCTACCCCGCCGCCTACCCCGGCGTCATCTCCGTGGCCGCCACGGACCGCCAGGACCGCCTGGCGGAGTTCTCCAACTACGGGGACAGCCTGGATGTCTCCTCGCCGGGCGTGGGCATCCTGTCCACGGTGCGCGGCGGCAGCTACCAGGCCTGGAACGGCACCTCGATGGCCTCGCCCATCGTCGCCGGCGTGGCGGCCCTGCTCAAGGCCCAGGGGCCATGCCGCAGCCCGCAGGACATCGAGAGCGTGCTGGAGTCGACCGCCAAGGACCTGGGCTCGCCAGGCTGGGATCGCAGCTTCGGGGCGGGTCGCATCCAGGCGGACAGGGCCCTGGCCCAGAACCTGCAGCCCTGCGGCGGCAGCGGCACGCCGGCCGCGCCCACCACCGTACCGGTTGGCCCGACGGCCATCCCGCCGCGGGCGACGGCCACACCGCTGCCTACCCAGCCGCCGGCGGATCCCGGCGACACCGTCGCCCAGCTCGAGGTCCTGATCAACCGCGAACGAGCCGCCTACCAACTGCAGCCGCTGGCCATTCACGGCGGGCTGCGCCGCGCCTCCCAGAACCATGCCCTGGACCTGGCCCTGACGCGGCGCTGCTCCCACGACGGCTCAGGGGGCAGCACGCCGGAGAGCCGGATGGTGAAGGAGGGCGTGCAGCGCCCCTACGGCGAGATCGTGGCCTGCGGGCAGGCCTCGCCCGAAGCCGCGGTGCAGGCCTGGATGGGCAGCTCCGGCCACCGGGCCATCATCCTCTGTGCCACCTGCAAGAGCCTGGGCGGCGGCTACCAGCCCGCCGGCGATGGCTTCCGCCGCTACTGGGTGGCCACCTTCGCCATGGATGCCGGGACCGGAGGCCTGCCGACGGCGGCGCCGCCTACGGCGACCAGCGTGCCGCCGGTCAACACGCCGGCGCCCACCACCGGCCCCAGGCCCACGGACCCGCCGGTACCGGCGCCCGGCGGCGGTACGGAGATCGAGTTGCGGCCGGTGGCCGGCAGGATCGGGTGGGTCGTGTCGACGCAGCCCTACGGCAACAACTGGGGCAGCTCGGACACCTTCACCGGCGTCTGGAACGACCGTGTGTACCACGGCGCCATGCAGCTGGACCTGGCGGCCATCCCGCAGGGGATGTTCATCAACTACGCGCGCCTGACCATGATCGGCCGGACGGATGCCAACAACGCCCGCGCCGGCACCTGGACGGTCAACCTGCTGGACACGGACATCGACGCGGGCTTCGAGGGCCACGGTTATGCCCGGATCCACAGCGCTCGGGTGCTGTCCACCCTCCTGCCCATCCTAGGGGCCAAGGACGTGGACCTGGGGCAGACGAACATCTTCAACTTCGGTGCCGCGCAGTTGGAGCTGCTGCAGAGCCGCCTGAGCAGCAGCGGGCTTCTCACGGTCCGGATGGACGGCCCGACCAGCGGCGACTTCTCCAACCTGGTCAGCTGGGACAGCGGCGTGGGGGACAAGACCACGTATCCGGGCCCGGTGCTGTACATCAACTACAGCAAGACGCCCATCGTCATCACGCCTCCCGCGACGCCGCCTCCGCCGCCCGGGCCTACCACGGACCCCGGTCAGCCGCCCGCGCCGACGCAGGATCCGGCCCTCAACCCGCCGACCGCCACGCAGGCGCCGCAGGCCACCCGCACGCCCACCTTCCCGCCGCCGCCGACGCCGGACCGCTCCAGCAAGATCATCGAGATCGTGGCCGCGGCGGGTGATGTCGGCTACGTGAAGGAGGCCGATCCGCGCAACTACCTCGGCTCGATGAACACCTACACCGGCTTCGCCCAGGCCTACCGCTACAACGGCATCGTGCAGTTCGATCTTTCCAGCCTGGCCAAGGACCGGGTGGTGACCGGCGCGCGCCTGACCCTGACCGGCCAGTCCACGCAGCGGCTCTCGAAGCTGGGCAACGGCGGCTGGGACGTGAACCTCTTGAGCGGCGATGTCGATGCCGGCTGGGCCTTCCACGGATTCAAGCGTATCAACGACACGCAGGTGGTGGCCCGCATGGACCCGAAGCTGGTGCAGACGGACCTGGACGCCGGACGGGACAACGTCTTCATCTTCCGCACCAACGAGTTGAAGGAGCTGGCCTGGCGCTCTCTGACCACTGGCAAGATCAGCTTCCGCTTCGACGGACCACGCAATGGCCAGAGCAACGTCTTCGACTGGGACGCCGGCCACGGCGGTAACCCACCGCGCCTGACCGTGGTCACCGGTCCGCCCACCGCGGACAACCCGCTGCCGCCGGCGCCGCCTCGCGACCCCGAGCGCATGGCCGCCATCATGGACCGCCTGAACAAGGCGCGCGCCGCGGCCGGCTTGCGGCCACTGGTCATCAACGACACCTTGATGCAGGTGGCGGACCGCCACGTCTGGGACATGAGCACCCACCGCTTCTTCGACCATGTCGGCAGCGACGGCTCGACGCCGGAGGACCGCGTGGCCCGGGCGGGCTACAACGCCAGGCAGGTGAAGCAGCTGATCGCCGGCCAGAACGGCAGCGCGGATCTGGTGGCCAACGCCTGGCTGGGCAACGGGGAGACGAGCGGCCGCGTGCTCACCCCCGAGCTGACCCATATCGGCGTCTACTACGACTATGTGCCCGGCAGCCCGTTGGGGCATTACTGGGTGGTGGTGATGGCCGAAGCGCAGTGACGGCGCGATGACGACGGCCCGGAGGGGTATTCCCCTCCGGGCCGTCGTCTTGTGTCATCTGCAGGGCATGATCCGGCCGATCCGCCGCGGCGGCCGTCCTTCAGCTCCCGGCCGTGTCGTCTACCAGCAGCAGCATCAGGTCGTTCACGTTCGTCCCCGTCGGTCCGCTGACGATGGTGTCGCCCAGGGCTGCGAAGAAGCGTCCACTGTCATGCCCAGCGAGGGCCTGCCGCGGATCCAGGCCCATGGCGCGGGCTCGCGAGGCGGTGCTGCCGTCGACGATGGCGCCGGCGGCCTCCGTCGCGCCGTCGACGCCGTCCGTGCCGAGGCTGGCCAGACTGATGCCCGCCCAGCGGGGCTCGTCGAGGGCGATGGCGGCGGCGAGGGCCAGCTCCTGGTTGCGGCCGCCCGCGCCGCCCAGGCGCCGGAGGGTCACCGTACTCTCGCCGCCGGCGACAAGGCAGGCCGGCGCGGGCAGGGGCAGGCCTTCCGCCGCCACAGCCTGGCCCAGGGCCGCGAGGATCCGGCCCAGCTCGCGGGCTTCGCCCTGGAGGCGGCTGCCAAGGTGAAGGACGCCGTAGCCCCTGGCGGCGGCGGCTTCGCCCGCGGCCCTTGCCGCCAGGGCGTTGTCGCCGATCAGCACGGTGGTGCTGCGCTCGAAGCAGGCCTCGCCGGGTTTGGCCGTCTCGGCGACCTGGCCCCCCATGCCGGCGCGCAGATGCTCGCCGACGGAAGCGGGCAGCGACGACCAGAGGTCGTGGTGGGCGATGACCGCGGCGGCGTCGGCGTAGGTGCTGGGGTCGGGCACCGTGGGCCCACTGCCGATGGCGTCCAGGGGCGAGCCGACGACGTCGGACAGGACCAGGGCTACCAGGCGGGCCGGCGCCGCCATCCGCGCCAGGCCGCCGCCCTTGATGCGCGACAGGTGCTTGCGCACCACGTTGATCTCGTGGATGGCGGCGCCTGAGGAGAGGAGGGCGGAGGTGGCGGCCTGCATGTCTACCAGGTTGAGGCGCCCCGCCGGCAGCTCCAGGAGGGCCGAGCTGCCGCCGGAGACGAGGGCGATGACCAGGTCCCGCGCTGTCAGGCCTTCCAGCATCCGCGCCATCTGCCGGGCCGCCAGCAGGCTGGAGGGGTCCGGCAGGGGATGGCCGCCCTCGTGCAGGCTGCAGCGATGCAGCTCACGGATGGCGCCGCCGCGGGCGGTGACGGCCACGCCGCCGCTGAGGCGCGGCCCCAGGACGCTCTCGGCGGCCAGGGCCATGGTGGCCGCCGCCTTGCCCGCAGCCACCAGGAAGACCCGATCCACGGCGCCGAGATCGATGGTCTCCGGGCCTGCCTGCAACTGCTCGCCGTCCAGGCGAAGATGGGATGCCACCAAGGCCGCCGGGTCGACGGCCTGCATGGCGGCCTCCAGGATCTCGAGAAGCCTGGCGGCGGGGCTGGGGGATGGCGGCGGGCCGAAGCCCAGGCGGAACCTCATGCGGCCGGCAAGCCGCGCCATCCGCCGGTCTGGCTGCGCACGCCTAGTTCCGCGGGGCCTGCCAGCCGGCCAGGATCTCGTCCAGCAGCCGCAGATCCAGCGCGATGCGGTTGAAGGCCATCACCGGCTCGCCCTTGGGATCGGCGCGATGGGCGCTGGCGCGCTCCAGCCATTCCTTCTGGGCGCGGACGGCCTCGGCCAGGGGACGCACCCGCACCTGCTTGGCCAGGGAGCCGGTCAACTCGCGCGCCCGGTCGAGGGCGTCCATCTGCTGGGTGATGACCTGCGGCTCGTGCGCTCGCCCGGCCAGCTTGCCCA
>JBGAUA010000033.1:17234-27560 GCA_044228875.1 Anaerolineae bacterium | reverse complement strand
GACGCGCCCCCCTTTGGCTTTGGACTGCTTGTTCGGCCGACAGGCTCCGATTCGCCGGCCCATTCGCCGGTCGGCGCGGATGCCCTGCCGCTACCCGTTACCTACCCACGTTGGGGATGAAGATCCGGTGGTCGGGGCTGACCGGCGGCGTGGTCGGCTCCGCGGGAACCGTCGGCACCGCGGTGGGTTCCGCGGGCGTGGTGGGCACGACCGACGGGCCGAGGTCGTTGGCCAGGCCGAGGAAGTTGAACGCGTGGCCCGGGAACACATCCGCGATGTTGTTGTTGCCGGTGCGCTTGAGCAGGATCTCGCCCAGCACGTCGCGGTACTCCGCCGTGCGGGCAAGGTCGCCGCGGTCCAGGTTGTCATCGGCCAGGCCCGGCCAGCGGTTGGTGTAGACCTTGCCGCCCTTGATGCCGCGGCCGAAGGTGAACATGACGTTGCCGTGGCCGTGGTCCGTGCCGGTGCCGCCGTTCTCGAAGGCGCGGCGGCCGAACTCGCTCATGACCACCACGGTCACGCCTTGCTTGGCCGAACCGGACTCGAAGCGGTCGTGCAGGTCGGTGATGAGGGCCGAGATGCCCCCGGCCAGTTCGCGCATGCGCGTGGCCATGTTGCCGTTGGTCGTGTCGCCGGCCACCACCTGGTTGGCATGGGTGTCCCAGCCGCCGATGTCCACGCAGGCGACCTCCAGGCCCACCTCGGCCTTCACCAGCTGCGCGATCTGCATCATGCCGCGGCTGAAGCCGTCGTTGCCGTAGCGCGCGCCGTTGGCGGGTTGGTAGGTGCTGCCGCCGATGGACTTCTCCAGCATGTCCAGGGCGGCGAAGGTGGCCTGACCTTGCTGGTCCAGCCAGTCGTCGCCGCTGTAGAGCATCTGCAGGTGCTGCTGGAAGCGGGCGACCTCAGAGGTCCTGCCCTGCAGGTGGAAGTCGGCGATGGACTGCAGGGCGATGGCCGGCACCGGGCCGCGCAGGCTGGCCTGGAGCTGGCTACCCAGGCCCACGGCCCGGAAGGGCGACTGGTTCTGGTTGGCCAGCGTGGACAGGTGGCGGCCCAACCAGCCGTCGCGGGCCATCTTGGAGCCGGGCGTGCCGCGCTCCATGAAGTCCATGGCGTCGAAATGGCTGCGGGTGTCGTTGTCCATGGCCACCGCGTGGACCATGCCCAGGATGCCCTCGTCCCACCACTGCTTCCAGCGGCCCTCATCCGCGTTGCCCAGGGCTGGATGCAGGCCGAAGTCGCCGTCCAGGTCGATGGCCTTGCGCGGCAGGCTGGCGTCCGGGGCGGGGATGGCGATGCTGGGGCGGAGGCGGTTGTAGTTGGCCTCGTCCAGGTAGGGGATGACCATGTTCAGGCCGTCGTAGCCGCCGCGGGCGAAGACGACGATCAGGATGTCGCCCTTGGGGGCCTCGTTCTCCTTGCGGAAGGCCATGCGCGGCATCCAGCTGGGCCAGACCGCCGTGCTGAGGGCCAGGACGCCGCTGCGCTCGAAAAGGCTGCGCCTTGTGATTGCCATTGTCGGTTTCTCCTTGCTCTTGGCCCGCGGCCTTAGCGCCACTGGAAGTAGGAACTGTCGAAGACGAGGGCGATGCCGCTCTTGAGCTTGTCGGCCGCGATCCCGGTGATGGCGGTGTCGGCGCCCTTCCCATCGCTGATGAAGTCGACCAGCGCCTGCCGGTCCTCGTCGAGGATCGCCCGGTTCAGGATGCGGGCAACCCAGAAGTCCACCGCCTTGCCCACCGTGTTGGCCGTCGCCGGGGTCTGACCGGTGACGTCGAAGCCGTTGACCAGCGATGCGCCGCCGCGCGAGCCGCCGACCCCGCAGAGCAGCAGGCCGAAGTTCCAGCGCGTCAACATGCCGACGCTGGAGCCCCAGGCCTCCTTGTAGTCCGGGTAGCCGTCCGGCGTCGGCCAGTTGAAGGGCCGCTGACCCATGGCGTTGAAGGCGGTGATCACGGCGTTGTAGGTGCTGTTGCCGGCGACCTTCACCGTGAACTGGTTCTCCGGCAGCCCCGAGGCGCGCAGGATGCGGGCCATGTAGTCCGTGGGGCGGGAGAGGCGGCCACCGAAGCTGCCGAAGCTGCGCGCAAACTCCTGGCTGGTCAGGATGACGTAGAGCATCTCCTTGATGTCGCCGTCCGTGCGGGTGAAGGTGTCCGCCACCCGGGTCACCAGCTGCGGCACCTGACCGAGGGGATCGTCGGTGACGAAGCGGCGCACCAGCTTCATGGCGATGTACTTGGCCGTGGCCGGATGCTTGCAGAGGATGTCGATGACCAGATGGCCTTCGTTCTTGCCGCTGCCCGGAACGGTCTGGCCCAACACGCTCTTGACGCTGTTGTCGTGCTGGCCGGTCAGGAACTCGTATTCGCCCCACTTGGCCGAGGTCTGGCCACGGGTCCAGCTCCAGCCCGTGAAGCACTTCGCCACTTCCTTGACGTCGGTCTCGGTGTAGGGATAGCCGTTGACCGCCGCGCCGAGGGTATGGAGCTCCAGGATCTCGCGGCCGTAGTTCTCGTTCGGCCGGCCCTTGAAGTTCACGTCGTTGTCCAGGTAGCGCAGCATGGCCGGGCTCTGGGCGGACGCGGTGAGCAGGTCCTTGAACTTGCCCAGGGCATGCTTGCGGATCACGTCCCGGTCGTCCACCGTCTTCAGCCAGCGCACGTCGTCGTTGTCGATGCCGATGTTGAAATGGTCCGTCCAGAACTCCACCATCACCTCGTAGAGCTGGCGGGGGCTGTAGACCTGGCGGTACAGCGAGGCCATGACCAGCTCAGCCTCCGGCAGGCCCTGGTTCTGCATCTGGTAACTGGTCCAGATCTGCCGGGAGGTCATCGAGAGGGTCGGTAGCTCGCGGGCGATGCGCTCGTCGAGGGCCGCCACGTCGAGCTTGTCGAGGTCCAGCTGCTCGTCCACCCACGCATAGGGCTGGGACAAGCCGCGCACCCGCTCGACGTCGCCGGCTCGGGCGCCGAAGGCCGCGCGGGAGAGGAGCAGCGCCGCGACGTCCGGCTGCGGCATCTCCGCCGCGGTTCTGGCGCGCCATTGCAGCGGCGGCCGCTGCAGCTCGCTCAGGACGGAGAGCGTCGGAACCGCTGCGGCCGCCGCGGTAGCGCCTCCGAGGTGAAAGAACCGTCGCCTGGAAATCTGTTCCATGCGCGCCCCTCCTTTAGGGTCTGCAAGCAGGATGTTGACACGGTGAGACGAAGGGTGAAAGGTGGTGACGGAACCCGCCCGCAGCCGAGGGTCGGAGGGGAGGAGGTCCTTCTGGATGGTGGATACAACTCCGCTGGAATACGCTGTGTTAGACACCGGCGCCCGGACTGGACTTTGACCGAGCCCCCACGAATCCTACGCCCGGTATTTCGGGCCGGGCCGTATTTTGCATTATACCAAACACCGCCCGTTCCTGACAGGGCTCGCCCCACCCGGAGCGCCGCCGCGACGCGCGGCATGGGCCGGACGGCGCGGACCCTGTTTGGACCGCCGCCGCCGTGGTTCCCGTCTCAGCCGAAGTAGCCCGCGAGCACCTGCCTGCGGCGCGGATGACGCAGCTTGGCCAGGGCTTCCTGCTCGATCTGCCGGATCCGTTCGCGGGTCAGCTCGAACTTGCGGCCCACCTCCTTCAAGGTGTGCGGGCGGCCCTGGTCCAGTCCGTAGCGCAGGCAGAGGATGCGCGCTTCGCGGGCGGTCAGGCATTGCAGGAGCTCATCCAGGTCGGACTCGAGCAGTTGGAGGGTCGTCGCCTCCGCCGGATCCGGCGCGTCCTCATCCTCGATGAAATGTCCCAGCTCGGCATCCTGGTCCTCGCCGACCGGCTTCTCCAGGGACAGGTTGCGCCGCGATATCCGGAGCATCTGCTCCACCCGCGCCACCGGTAGCTCCATGCGCTCCGACAGCTCCGGCAGGGTCGGGCGCCGGCCCAGGGTCTGCTCCAGGGCCTGCGAGATGGCGAAGAGCTTGCGGATGCGGTCCGACATGTGCACGGGCAGCCGGACGGTCCGGCCCTGGTTGGCCAGGGCGCGGGTGATGGCCTGCCGCACCCACCAGGTGGCATAGGTGCTGAACTTGTAGCCGCGCTCGTGTTCGAACTTGTCGGCGGCCTTCATCAAGCCAACGTTGCCTTCCTGGATGAGGTCGAGGAAGGGCACCCCCTGGCCGCGGTAGCGCTTGGCCATGCTGATCACCAGGCGGCTGTTGGCCTTTACGAGGTGCTCCCAGGCCGCCTGCCCGCATTGCCTCGCGCGCTCGCAGGCGCGTCGCTCGTCGGCGGCGAGCGCGGGCTGGGCGCGCAGGCGGCGCGAGGCCTCGCGCCCGGCCGCGATGCGGCGGGCCAGATCGCCTTCCTCGTCGCGGCTGAGCAGGCGCACCGCGCTCACCTCGCGAAAATAGAGACTGAGGCTGTCGTCGCCGATGCCCTCGAGGTCGGTGGCGGGCATGCCTTTCGGTCGCCGACCTGCCGGGTCGGGCTGCTCCTCGCCGGCGAGCACGTCGCCATCGGCCGCGTCCAGATGGCTCCAGACGGCCCCCATCAGGTCGGGGTCGGCATCCAGCTCGGGCAGGCGATCCAGGATGTCGCGCTCCATCAACAGCCCTCCCCGTTGTAGGCCCAAGGCCACGAACCGCGGCAAAGCCTCCTCGACCACCTTCTGGACGTCGCTGTCGATCATCGGCTGCCAGCCGTCTTGCCACGCTCGGCTTCGGGACATCGCCACGGTGCCGAACGGTGCGAATGGGGTCGCAATTCGTTACATAAGATTATACGGGCTTCGGACCGGGGCGTCAATACCCCCATTCGCGCCGCGGCGCGCCATAAGGCATATAATCCAGCCCATGATCGCCCGACTCAGCGGCACCGTCGTCGCCTTGGAGGAAGGAGCCCTGATCCTTGACGTCGCGGGGGTGGGCTATCGCGTGCATGTCCCCGCCGGGGTGCTGGCCGAACAGGGCCGGCTCGGCGAGGCCGTCGCCCTGCTGACCCACCTGCACCTGCGCGAGAACGAGATGGAGCTCTACGGAGCGGCCGACGCGGACAGCCTGGCGATCTTCAAGCTGCTGCTGTCCGTCAGCGGCATCGGGCCCAAGCTGGCCCTGGCCGTGCTCTCCGCCCTGGATCTGAACAGCCTGCGCCGCGCCATCCTGACGGAGGACCTGGCGCGGCTGAAGGAGGTGTCCGGCATCGGGCACAAGACGGCGGCGCGCATCGTCCTGGACCTCAAGAGCCGCCTGGAGGCCGACGGCTTCGGGCTGGAGTCGCTGTCCGGCGCGGCGCCGCGTGTCGGTTTCGCCGAGGACGCGGAGGCGCTGGAGGCGCTGCTGGTTCTGGGCTACAGCCGGGCCGAGGCCCGGCGAGGCCTGGCGGCCGTCGATCCCGGCCTGCCGCTGGAGAACAGGTTGGTGGCGGCGCTTCGCGCCCTGGCGAACGGCTGAGCGAGCGCCGGCCTTCAGCGGCGGAGCGCCGCCAGCACCGACGCGAAGTCATCGGTCCACAAGGGGCCATCGGCCCGGGCCTGCCGCCAGCGGGAGTCGACCTGCAGCGGCTGGAGGGTCGCCTCCGTGCGGGCCATGACTAGGTAGATGGCGGGATAGGCGCCCGCTTGCAGGGCGGCTTCGGACGGATCCAGGTCCTCGGCCACCAGGGCGTGAAGGCCGGCGCTCTGGGCCAGGCGACCCAGCACCGGCTCCAGGTCCAGGTGGCGGTTGGAGATGTGGAAGGCCAGGAGGCCATCCGGCCGCAGCTTGGCCAGGTAGAGGTCCAGGGCTTCGCGGCTGATCAGGTGCAGAGGGATGGCATCGGAGCTGTAGGCGTCCAGGACCAGGAGGCCGAAGCTCGCATCGTCGGCCCTCCGCAGGGTGAGCCGGGCGTCGCCCAGGACCAGCCGGGCCTCCGGGGCGCAGGCGGCGAGGTAGCCGAAGTAGCGGGGGTCCCGGGCGATGCGCACCACGGTGGGGTCCAGCTCGAAGAAGGTCCAGGTCTGGCCGGGCTCGGCATAGCAGGCGATGGCGCCCGCCCCCAGCCCCACCGCGCCCACCGCCTGTCCGTCCAGGCGCGGTCCCAGCGCTTGGAAGAGCCAGCCCAGGGGCCCCGTGCGCGCGTAGTAGGTCAGTGGCTCCGGTCGGGCCGCGGCAGCCGTGCTCTGGGCACCGTGGAGGGAGCTGCCGTGAAAGAGCAGGCGCTGGCTGCCGTCCGGCGAGAGGCGCACGCGACTCACCCCGTAGAAGCTGCGCTCGGCGTAGAGGAGGCTTCCCAAGCGCTGGGTGTAGGGCTGGCCCACCACGAGGATGCCGGCCACCGCCAGGCCGAAGCGCAGCCGCCGGCGCGAGAAGCCGAAGGCCACGAGGCCGGCCAGCGGAAAGACCAGACTGCCCAGGAAGGGATAGACCGCGCTGGACCGCGCCTGGGGCGTCAGCAGGAGCGCGGCGGCGGCCGCGGTCAGCAGGGCGGGCAGCAGCAGGTCGAACAGAGCCGGGCGCGGGGCCCGCGCCGGCGGATCGGCCGGCGGCGGAAGGCCCAGCAGGCAGACCAGGACCAGGGCGATGGGGTACTCGGCGATGGACCGGAAGAGCTGCGGAGCCAGGAGCACGTTGAAGAGGCCGCCCAGCACCCCGCCAAAGGAGAGCCAGAGGTAGAAAGCGGTCAGGTGGCGCGGGGCCGGCCGATCGTCGGCCAGGCGGCCGTGGCAGGCCAGGGCGGCCACGAAGAGGAAGAGGAGGTGCAGGGCCAGGAGGGCGCCCAAGGGCTGGTTGGCGCCCAGGGCCAGGGCCACCACCAGGGGCAGGGCCACCATGGGCAGGGCCCGGGCCACCCACCGCGCGGGCAGGAGGCGCCGCCGGGCGAAGACCAGCACGAAGCTGAGCAGGTAGAGGCCCAGGGGCGGTAGCCACAGCAGGGGAAAGGAGGCCAGATCGGTGCTGATGGCCGTCGTGGCCCCGATCATCAGGCTGGAGGGCAGGGCGGCCATCGCCGCCCACCACAGGCGCCGGCTCAGCGGCGGGGCGGCGGTCGGGCCTGCCGCGTCCGGGGCCGCGTCGGTCGAAGGCTCCGACGCCGACGGGCGTCCCTGCCCCCAGGCCAGGGTCCAGGCGGCGCAGCCGATCAGCAGGAGCACGAGGAGACCGTAGCCGAGGGCCCAGCCGCGGGCCTGGTCCTCCAGGCTCCAGCGCGGCTCCACCAGCAGGGGGTAGGCCAGCAGACCGGCCAGGCTGCCCAGGTTGCTGGCCGCGAAGAGGAAGTACGGGTCGCCGGAGGCGGGATGCCCGCTGGAGGCGAACCAGCGCTGCAGCAGGGGGCTGCTGCAGGCCACGGCGAAGTAGGGCAGGCCCACCACGGTGGCCATCAGCGCCAGGAGCCACAGGGTGGGATCGCCCTCGGCCGGGGGCGCGGCCTCCGGGGGCAGGGCGATGGGGAGCATCAGGACCGGCAGCAGCAGGGCGACCAGATGCAGGCCCACCTGGCGCCGCGGGCCCAAGCGCGCCGTCAGACCGTGTACGGCGGCATAGGCGGCCAGGAGGAGGCTCTGGAAGAAGAGGAGGGCGGTGTTCCAGACCCCGGGCGAGCCTCCCAAAAGGGGGAGGGCCATGCGGGCGAAGAGGGGCTGCACCGCGAAGAGCAGGAAGGCGCTCAAGAGGAGCGTGGCGCTGAAGAGCAGGGGACCCAGACGCTGCGCCCGCTCGGAATGCATCCTGTCGATCGCCACGCCGGGAGTGTAGGCGGGGCATCGCCGCCCGTCAAGGTGGTGCCCGCCGGGTCGACCTAGGGCGCCGCGATCTCCGGGGTCGCCGTCTCGCCGGCAGGCGCCGTCTCGCCGTCCGCCGGCGTCGCCGCGCCCTCCGCCGGGGCGGCTGCTGCGGCTTCCACCTGCAGGACCATCAACCGCGCCCTGCTGCCTTCCACCAGGGCCTCGCCCGCGCTCTGGCGGATGAGGATCGGCGCTTCGGGGCTGCCGCTGGGGTAGACGTCCAGCCAGAGGCCGTAGACGCCGGCGGGCGCGTCGGCGGGGATGGCCAGACTGAGCGGCCGGCCGGCCACGCGGTCGCCCGCCGCCCAGGCGCTGGTGGGCCGGCCGTCGGCGGCCGGCGGGGCGGCCTCGGCGCGCGCGACCACGGCGCCGTCCGGGCCCCAGAGCTCGGCCCGCACCGCGTAGTCGCCGCCGATGGCCCGGGGCGCCTCCCAGCGCGGGGTGAGGTTGACCGTGCTGCCGGCGGCGAAGACCTTGCGATCGATCAGCACCCCGGCCAGGAAGAGGTTGTCGGCGAAGTCGATGCTCAGCGGCAGGAAGGGCCCGCCGTCGACGACCAGGTCCACCACCGAGCCGGCCGGCATGCGCAGGCTGGCCTGTTCGATGGCGACGACCTGGCCCTCCGTGGCGCTGGCCCCGTTCCAGCGGTAGCGCGGGCGGGGGATGAAGCCCAGGGCGGCCAGCTGCTGCGAGACGGCGGCCTCGGTGCCGGAGAGCTCCGGCACCTGGATGCGCTGCGAGCCGCTGACCACCAGCTTGATCACCGTGCTCGCGTCGACGATCGCATCGGCGGCGGGCACCTGGCGCAGCACCTGGTCCTTGGGCACGCCGGGATCCGTCTGGTACTCCGAGGAATAGCGCAGCCCCGCGGCCTCCAGGGTGGCCTGGGCGTCGGCCTCGGCGAGGCCTTCGACGATCGGCACGGACACCTTGGCGATGGTGGCGGCCGGCGCGGCGGCGGCAGCGGGGTCCGCGGGCGGGGCTTCCAACGGCGCCTGGTCGCCGGGCGGGCTGATGCGGTCCATCAGGCCCTGCCACAGCGGTATCAGGCCCAGGAGCGCGACGAGGGCCACCAGGCCCAGCAGCAGACCCGTGCGGTCCAGGAGGGGCGCGGCGGGCAGGAGCGGCCGGCCGGCCGGCGGCGGCGTGAGCGGCGGCGCGCCGGCCTGGGGCGGCGTGACCAGCGCCGCGTGGCGCATCGTCCCCTCCACGGAGGCTTCCCGATAAGCCTGCAGGGCGTCGGCCAGGGCGTTGGCGTCCGGGAAGCGGTCCTGGGGCTCGCGGGCCATGGCCCGGCCGACGATGCGCGCCAGCACGTCCGGCACGTCGGGGTTGACCTCGGACAAGGGCTTGGGGTCCTCGCGCAGGATCTTCATGGCCACGCCGACGCCCGAATCCGCGGTGAAGGGCAGCTTGCCGGTGAGCATCTCGTAGAGCACGACCCCCAGGGCGTAGACATCCGAAGCCGGCGTGGCCGTCTGACCGGCAGCCTGCTCCGGCGAGAGGTAGTGGACGGTGCCCAGGACGATGCCGGGCGCGGTCATGCCGGCCTCGGCCACGGCCCGGGCGATGCCGAAATCCGCCACCTTCATGCGGCCGTCGGCGGTCACCAGGACGTTCTGCGGCTTGATGTCCCGGTGCACCAGGCCGGCCCTGTGGGCCTGCCCGACGGCGCGCGCCAGCTCGGTGCCGATGCGCACGACCCGCTCGGCGGGCAAGGGTGCCTCCTGGCGGATGACCTGCTTGAGGTCCTGGCCGTCGACCAGCTCCATGACCAGGTAATGCCGACCGCCGTCCGATCCCACGTCGTAGACGGCGACGACGCCCGGATCGTTGAGGGCCGCCGCGGAGCGGGCCTCGCTGCGGAAGCGGGCCAGGAACTCCGGATCCTGGGCATACTGGTCCCGCAGGATCTTGACGGCGACCGTGCGGCCCAGCAAGCGGTCCTCGGCGCGCCAGACGACGGCCATGCCGCCCTGGCCCAGGGTCTCGATCAACGCATAGCGGTCACTGAGCAGCTGCGGGTCGGGCACAGGCTTCCCCTGGATGGTTCGGGCCGGCGGGATGATCGAACCGGACGCGGGTGTCGGTGGCGATTGTAGCCCAGCCGGAGGGGTGGGGAGGAATTCGGGGGGCGCTTCGTCCTCGGTCAACGTGAACCCAGGGCGAGCCAGCCGGTTCGCGCCGCCATGCGGGCGGCGCATCCGAACGCCCGGCAGACCCGCCCCTACCCCACCCCCTGTTCCACCATCATCGCGGCGGTGTTGGCTCCGTCCAGGGCCGCGCTCATGATGCCCCCGGCGTAGCCCGCGCCCTCGCCCACCGGGTAGACGTTGGCGAAACCGACGGCGCGGCGCGTGACGGGATCCCGCGGCAGGCGCACCGGGCCGGAGCTGCGCGATTCCAGACCCAGCAGCTGCCCCTCGTTGCCCGCGTAGCCGGGGATCAGGCGGTCGAAGCGCAGGAGGGCCTGGGCCACGGCGTCGCGGACGGCCGGCGGCAGCAGCTCGTCCAGGCGGCCGGGCACGGTGCCGAAGGGGTCGGTGGAATGACGCAGCCCCTTGGGGGTCGGGCGTCCGGCGAG
>JBGAUA010000033.1:247-17224 GCA_044228875.1 Anaerolineae bacterium | reverse complement strand
GCCGGCCGCGTAGCAGCGCGCTTCCAGGGCGCGCTGGAAGGCCACGCCGTCGAAGGCCCCCTCTCCGAACTGCCGGGGGCCCACGGTGGTGACGATGGCCGCCGAGGCCCAGGCGGACGAATGGCTGGAGTTGCTCATGCCGTTGGTGCACAGCAGGTGGGGCTCGCTGACCGAGGCCACCACCCGGCCGCCGGGGCACATGCAAAAGGAATGGGCGGCGGCCGCCTCGGCGGTGGCGCGCGACACCAGGTTGTAGCCGGCCGCGCCCAATTGGGGGATCGGCCCGCCGTAGCGCCCGCGATCGATCAGGTCCTGGGGATGCTCGATGCGCAGGCCCAGCTGGAAGGGCTTGGCGGCGAAGGGCAGACCCGCCGCGGCGAGCATGGCCCAGGTGTCGCGGGCGCTGTGCCCGATGGCCAGCACCAGTGCGGCGCAGGGCAGTTCGCCCCGCTGGGTGATGACGGCCCGCGCGCGACCGCCGCCGGCGTCCAGCCGCAGACCGGTCAGGCGGGTGTCGAAGTGGAAGGCGACGCCCAGGTCCATCAGCCGCGCCCTGAGCCGCGGCAGCAGGCGGTGCAGCTTGTCGGTGCCGATATGGGCCCCGCTGTCGTAGACGATGGCCGGCGGCGCCCCGCAGGCCACGAGCTCCTCCAGGAGCGGGACCTCCAGCGGGTCGTCCACGCGGGTGTAGATCTAGCCGGCGGCCTAGGGGTCCGCCCCGCCCTCCCCGAAGAGGAGGTTGCGTTCGGGGTCCACCTCCCGCGTGCGGTGGAAGCGCACCACCGCCCGCCCCCGCTCGCGGATGGCCGGGCCCCGCTCCAGCAGGGTCACCCGCGCGCCGTTGCGCGCCAGCAGGTAGGCGGCGAAGAGCCCGGCCGGCCCCGAGCCCACGACGACCACGGGATCCGCGTCCGGCCCGACGAGGCTGGGGTGCCGGAGCGGCCGCTCGACGACGGCCCTCGGCGGCGCCGCCTTCGCCCGACCGCTCTTCAAGGCCCGCCTCATTGCCGGCGTCATCCTGGCGGCGTCCACCATCAGGTCCACGTGGCAGACCCATTGCAGGCGCCGCGCGGCCCCGCGGACCCGGGCGTCCAGGGCCTTGAGGGCGATGCGCGAGCCGCGAAGCTCGGCCGGCTCCAGGCCCAGGACGCGCGCGGCCCGCTCCCGCAGCAGGGCCTCCGGCTCGTCGAGGGTCAGCTCCAGCTGCATGACCCGCCAGGTGGCGATGGGTGAGGGGGCGGGTGGGGTGGTGGCTGGCTGGGGCATGAGGGGGGATGATACTGCAGGAGCGGGTCTGCGGCCCGACGCTGGTCGAGACAGCTGCCGCCGATGGCGAGGGCTGAACACGCGGATGACGCCTGCCTCTCCAGCGACGATGGGCATGCGGATCTGAGCCGGCGAGGGCCGGCTTCGTCTGGTGCGCCGCGGTTTCAACCGCCAGGCGATCGTGGCCCGCGCGATACCCACTCCTCCCGCTTGCCCCGCCCGCCCCCCGGCGTACAATCGCCGGCCATGCCCACCCCCTGGCTCCCGCTCCTGGCCGCCGGCCTGGGCCTCTGGCTCTGCTCCGCCCTGCTGGTGCCCCTGGGGCTGGCGATGACCGCCGGCCTGGGGCGCCGCGCCGGCCTGCTGGCGCAGTTGGCCCTCTGCGGGGCGATGCGGCTGCTGGTGGCCGCCTTCGCGCTGCGGGCCGGGCTCTTCGAGCTGGTCAAGGCCAGCCTCATCGGGACCATCCTGGCCAGCGCGCTCCTGGGCCTGGGGCTGGCCGCCTTCGTGGGCGGTCTGCGGCACGGGCACCAGTACTTCGACCGCGAGCAGGCCGGCATGGCCACCACGCTCATGGTGCTGGCGGTGATCGCCCTGGCCATGCCGGCCATCCATGACGGGCTGCATCCCGGCGGACCGCGCAACAGCGGGTCCATCGAGGCCCTCAGCCTGGCCGTGGCCGGGGTGATGCTGTCGCTCTACCTCTTGTCTCTGTACTACGACCTCGTCTGGCAGGCCCGCGAGGCGGGCCGGCAGCCGGCCATCGCCAGCGCCGCCCAGCGCCGGACCCTGGTCACCGACCGGCCGCTGCTCGGCCTGGGGATCCTGCCTCGCGTCCTGGAGCTGCCGGCCCTGGTGGCGGGGATGAGCCTCGTCACCCTGGTCGCCTTCAGCGTGCTGGCGCAGCGCTTCGTGGCGGCCGCGGAGGCCCTCCTGGTCCGCGACCAGGGGGCGGTGCTGCTCGTCGGCCTCGTCATCGCGCCCCTGGCCGGCAACGCCGCCGAGCTGCTGGCCACCATCCGCGCCGGCTGGTACAACCGCATGGATCTGGCCCTCGTGGCGGCCACGGACACCTGCCGCCAGGTGGCCCTCCTTGGGGCGCCGCTGCTGGTCTTCGCGTCCTTGGTGATCGGTCGGCCCATGGACCTGGTCTTCAGCCCCTACGAGCTGGCCGCCATGGCCGCGGCGGCGCTGGTGGCCAACCTCGTGGCCCAGGACGGGGTCACCAACTGGCTGGAGGGTGTGATGCTCGTCGGTGTCTACGCCGTCTTCGGCCTGGCCCTGTTTTGGTGGTCCGGTCCGTTCTGATACAATCAACCATTCTGAACGGTCCTCCGCCTTGCGCCACGGGCGCGGCGGCCGGCCGCCTTCCGGTCCTCATCCGCATCCAGGCCACCGCCCGCGGCCGGCCCCGGGCGTCAAGGAGAAGAGCTTTCGTGGGAACCTATCTGCGCATCGCGCTGATGCTCGTGTCCGTGGTCCTGACGGTCCTCGTCATCCTGCAGGCCAAGGGCGGCAGCCTGGGCGGCATGTTCGGCGGCGACGGCAGCATCTACCAGACCCGCCGCGGGGTGGAGAAGTCCGTCTTCAACATGACCGTCGTCTTCGCCGTCGTCTTCCTGGCCCTGGCGCTCGTCACCGTCGGCCGCTGAGGCCGACGGCCCGTCGCCGGGATACCTGTCCCGCCAACAACCCGACCACCTGCCCACCGTGCTCAACCAGACCCGCTGGCAAGCCGCCCTCGCCGGGATAGGGGTGCTGATCATCGGCACCGTCCTCTACCTGGTGTCGCGGCAGGCGTTCACCGAGCGCCCGGCCCGCGGCGGCGAGTACGTCGAGGCCATCGTCGGCGCGCCCCAGACCTACAACCCCCTCCTGGCCCGCACCGATGCCGAGCTGGTGCTGGCCCGCCTGCTCTTCAGCGGCCTGACCCGGCCGGCCGCCGGCAGCGCCGGCGGCAGCCCGCCCATCGAGGGCGATCTGGCCGAGCGCTGGGAGGTGTCGGAGGATGCCCGCACCTACACCTTCCACCTGCGCGAAGGCGTGCGCTGGCACGATGACCAGCCCGTCACCGCCGACGACGTGGTCTTCACCGTCAAGCTGATCCAGGACCCGGCCATTCCGGACATCCAGAAGACCCGTCTGGCCGGCGCCTGGCACAAGGCCGTGGTGGAGAAGGTGGACGACCGCACCGTGCGCGTTGTCCTGCCGGAGGCCTACGCGCCCTTCCTCAGCGCCGCCATGCTCAGCATCGTGCCCGCCCATCTCCTGGCCGAGGTGCCGCCGGAGCAGCTGGCGCAGGACCGCTTCTCCAGCTTCGCCCCCGTGGGCTCCGGGCGCTTCCGCCTGGCGCCCCGCGAAGGCGCGGCCGCCAGCGAGGACCGCCTGGTGCGCTTCGACCAGCATTGGGCCAACAAGGGCAACCAGCCCTACCTGGACGCCGTCGTGCTGCGCTACTACGAGACCCCGGAAGAAGCCGTGGGCGCCGTCGGCCGTCGCGAGGTGCAGGGGATGGGCCGCGTGCCATCGGATGCCCTGGACCGGCTGGCGAACGACGACCGCATCCGGCTGATCGAGGCCCTGCAGTCCGGCTACACGGCCATCTACCTCAACGCGTCGGACCCGCTGCTGCGCAACGCCTCGGTGCGCCAGGCCCTCTCGCTGGCTCTGGACCGCGACGACCTGATCCAGGCCAAGGCCCTTTTGGGCGGTCACGGGATCAAGGGGACCAGCCCCATCCCGCCGGGCTCCTGGGCGCACAACGACGCCCTGCCGCCGCCCGACTTCGACCCGGCGCGGGCCGCCGAGGTCCTCGACGAGGCCGGCTGGGTGGACAGCGACGGCGACGAGATCCGCGACCGCGACGGCCAGCCGCTGCACTTCACCCTCAGCGTCCGCGGCGACAACCCGCTGCTGGTGGACATGGCCGCGGCGGTGCAGAAGGGCTGGCGCTCCGTCGGCATCCAGGTGGACGTGCAGGAGATCCAGGGCGCCAATCTGGCCGCCACCCTGGGCACCCGCGCCTTCTCCGCGCTGCTCTTCAGCGTCGAGCTGCCCTACTACGATCCAGACCCCTATGCGCTGTGGCACAGCTCGCAGATCGACGCGCCGGGCCAGAACTACGCCGGCTTCAACAGCCCGGACGCCGACCAGCTGTTGGTGGACGCCCGCCGCGCGCATCCCATCCAGGGGCAACCGGAGCGGCGGGAGCTCTACAACCGCTTCCAGGCCATCTTCGCCGAGCAGCTGCCGGCGCTGATCATCGCCTACCCGGCCTACACCTACGTGGTCGCGGATCCCGCCATCGGCAACGTGCAGCTGCCCTCGCTGGTGGTGCAGCCGGCCGACCGCTTCATCAGCCTGCCCGATTGGTACGCCCGCACCGAGCGGGTGTTCCGCCGCTGAGGCGCCCAGGCCCATGCCTCTGCAATGGCGACGGGTGGCCTGGGTGGTGGGCCTGACCCTGGCCGCCGTCTACGTCGCGCGCCTGGCCAACCTGGCCCTGGAAGTGCGCACGGCGCAGCAGCAGCAGGCGCAGATGGCGCGCGAGGTGGACCGTCTGCAGGCGCAGGTGGAGGCCCTGAACACCGCGGCCGCCGAGGCGCAGACGGACGCCTACGTGGAGCGGGTGGCCCGGGAGAGCCTGGACATGGCCCGCCCCGGCGACACGGTCTTCGTGCCCGTGCCGGCGCCCAGCCCCAGCCCGGCGGCGCCGCCGCCGGTGCCGCCGCCGGACCTCTCCGTCTGGGACCGCGTCCTGGGCTGGCTGCGCGGCCGCTAGGCGGCCACGCCATGGGAGCAGACCGATGCGAGGGTCGCTTAGACTAGGCCGTTTCCTGGGCGTCGAAGTCAACATCCACGCCACCTTCCTGCTGCTCCTGGCCTTCGTGGCCATCTCGGCGGCCCTGGACGAGGCGCAGTCGGTGCCCGCCGCCCTGGCTTTCGTCGTCGCCCTCTTCGGCTGCGTCGTCCTGCATGAGTACGGTCATGCCCTGGCCGCCCGGCGTTATGGCATCGCCACCGCCGACATCACCCTCTACCCGATCGGCGGGGTGGCGCGCCTCGAGCGCATGCCGGAGAAGCCCACCCAGGAGCTGGTGGTGGCCCTGGCGGGGCCGGCGGTCAACCTGGTCATCGCCGCGGGCCTTTGGCTCGCCATGCAGGTCCTGGCGCTCCCGGCCTTGCCTCTCGGTCAGGTGGGCCTGCTGGAAGGGCCGGTCATCGAGCGTCTTCTGGGGGTCAACCTCTCCCTGGCCCTCTTCAACCTGTTGCCGGCCTTCCCGATGGACGGTGGCCGGGTGCTGCGCGCCCTCCTGTCGTTGCGGCTGGGGCGCGAGCGGGCCACCCGCGCGGCGGCGGCCCTGGGGCAGAGCATGGCGCTGGCCTTTGGCCTGGCGGGACTCTTCGGCCAGCCGATGCTGCTGTTCATCGCCTTCTTCGTCTGGATCGCCGCGGGGCAGGAAGCGGCGGCGGTCACCCGCCGGTCGCTCCTGGACGGCATCACCGTGCGCCAGGCGATGCTCACGGACTTCCGCGCGCTCGCCGGCGCGGATTCGGTGGAGCGGGCGGTGGCCCTCATCCTGGCCGGTTCGCAGCAGGACTTCCCGGTGCTGGACGACCGGGGCGTCGGCCTCTTGACCCGCGACCAGGTGATCGAAGCCCTGTCCAAGCCGGAGCCCCGGCCGGCGGTCGGGGCCCTCATGCACCGCGACCTGCCCGTCCTGGCGGCGGACATGCCCCTGGAGGAGGCCCTGGCGCTGATCCAGGCGCGCGCCCTGTTCAGCGTCCCGATCCTTGACGAGGGTCGGCTGGTGGGCCTGCTCACCATGGACAACGTGGCCGAGCTGCTGATGGTTCGCGGCAACCTGCGCGCGGCGCGGGGGCCGGCGTGAAGCCGGCCCTGTCGGTCAACGCCGACCCCGCACCGCCGGCGCCGCTCTCGCCCCTGGTCGCCAGCCAGGCCCAGCGCGAGCTGCAGCAGCGCGACTGGCTGCTGCGGGTGGCGCAGGCCATCAGCCGGCCGCTGGACCTGCGGGAGGTGTTGGAGCGCGTCATCCGCGCCGCGGTCAGCATGACCGGCGGCCAGGCCGGGGCCATCGCCCTGCGCCAGCCGGGCGGCGAGCTGGGCCTGGTGGCCAGCGTGCGCCTGGACGCCCGCTTCGAGGCCTACCTGGACCACCTTGAGGACGCCGCGGCGGGCAGGGCCGCGGCGGATGCGTCGCCGGTCGCCGACGGCCCGGTCGCCGACCGGCCGGAGGCGCAGGCGCCATGGGGTGACCGACCGGCGCCCCTGGCGCGCAGCGCGCGGACCGGCGCCGACGACGGGATCGGCGTGGAGGATCTGCCGGGCGAACCGGGCGACGGCCAGCAGATGATCAGCCTGCCGCTGGAGATCGGCCAGGAGGCCATCGGGCGCATCATCGTCTTCCGCTCCGAAGGGGCCGCCGCCTTCACCCCCCTGGACAGTCAGTTGCTGGCCACCTTCGCCGACCAGGCGGCGGTGGCCATCCAGAATGCCGACAGCCACCAGCGCCTGCAGGCCCGCGAGCGGCGCCTGGCCGCCATCTACGACAACAGTCCGGCCGGCGTGCTGCTGCTGGACGGTGCCGGGCGCCTGCGCTCGCACAATCCGGCGGCGGCCCAGCTGCTGGGCCTGGTGGGGCAGGATCTGGCGGGCCGCCCGGCCTCCGAGCTGATCGACCTCAGCGACCTGCAGGACCGCCCGCTGCCCCTGCGGCTGCCGGAGGCCGGCGCGACCGCCAGCCTCGAGGGGCGGGTGCAGCTGCCGCGAGGCGGCGCCGGCGCCTGGGTGCTGGTGACGGTCACCCCGCTGCCGGAGCCGCGCCCGCGCCAGGGGGGCTTCGTCGTGGACATCGTGGACCTGAGCGGCTTCAAGGAGGCGGAGGCCGCCGGGCGCGCCTTCCTGGCCGGCCTCTCGCATGAGCTGAAGACGCCCCTGGCCCTCATCCGCGGCTACGCCGAGACCCTGCGCTACGAGCAGGTGCGCGCCGACGCGGCGCTGCATGCCGAGGCCGTGGACGTGATCCTGGACGAGACGACCCACCTGACGCGCATGGTGGAGCAGCTGCTGGCCGCGGCGCGGCTGGAGGCCGGGGCCCTCAGGCTGAACCTGCACCTCTTGGACCTGGGGCGCGAGATCGCCCGCTGGGTGGAGCCCTTCAAGGTGACCGGCGGCGACCGGCGCTGGGAGCTGCTGCTGGACCCGGGCCTGCCGCCGGTGCAGGCCGACCCGGTGCGCCTGCGCGAGCTGCTGCAGAACCTGTGGTCCAACGCCGCCAAGCACGCGCCGGCGGGCTCGACGGTGCGCGTGGGCGCGCGGCCGCTGGCCGACGGCGTGGCCGTCTGGGTGCGCGACGAGGGCGCCGGCATCCCGCCGGAGGAGCAGGAGCAGATCTTCCAGCGCTTCACCCGCGCCAGCGAGGCCGGTGAAGGGGCGGGCCTCGGGCTGTACATGGCCCGGGCCATCGCCCTGGCCCACGGCGGACGGCTGGACGTGGCCTCGGCGCCGGGCCAGGGCAGCACCTTCACCCTCTGGCTGCCCGCGGCGGCGGCACCGGGCGCCGTGGCCGAGCCGCCGCCGTCCCCGTCTCCCCCCGATCCCCCGGAAGGCCAGCCATGAGCACCTCGCCCCTCAAGGACCGCCTGGTCCTGGTCATCGACGACGAGCCGCGCATGATCCGCTTCGTCCAGCTGCATTTCGAGATGACGGGCGCCCGGGTCATCGGCGCCGCCGACGGCCGTGCGGGCCTGGAGGCACTGCGCCAGCACCTGCCGGACCTGGTGATCCTGGACGTCAACATGCCCGGCGGCATGGACGGCTTCGAGACCCTGCGCGAGCTGCGCAAGGTCTCGGAGGTGCCGGTGATCATGCTGACGGTGCAGGCCGACGAGCCGGACCGCATCCGCGGCCTGGACCTGGGCGCGGACGACTACCTGGCCAAGCCCTTCAGCCCGGCGGAGCTGGTCAGCCGCGCCCAGGCGGTGCTGCGCCGCACGACCCGCCCGACGGCGGCCGGCCAGCTGGTGACGGTGGACGAGGACCTGACGATCGACTTCGCCACCCACGAGGTGCTCGCCGGCGGCCGCCGTCTCAAGCTGCGGCCCACGGAATGGCGGCTGCTCTACCACCTGGTGCAGAACGCGGGCTGGCTCCTCACCCACGACATCATCCTCTCCAAGGTCTGGGGCCCGGAATACCTGGGACAGGACAACTACGTCCGCCTCTACGTCACCTACCTGCGCCAGAAGATCGAGCCGGATCCGAGCCACCCCAAGTACATCCTGACCGACCGTGGCGTGGGCTACCGCTTCGTGGACTTCGCGGGCAAGGCGCAGGTGCCGAAGGACGGGGGCTGACGCCAACCGCCATCAGCCCGCCTGCACCGCGATCCTGCGCGGCTTGACCTGCTCGCTCTTGGGCAGGGTGAGGGTGAGGACGCCGTCGGCGAAGCGGGCCTGGATGCCGTCGGCGTCGATGGGCGTCTTGAGGGTGAAGCGGCGGTGGAAGCGACCCGCGGGGCGCTCGGCGAGCACCAGACGCAGGCTCGCGTCGCGCGCCGGCAACTGGCCGCTCACGGTGAGGGCGCCGTCCTCGAAGCCCACCTCGACGTCCTCGGGGCGCAGCCCGGGCAGGTCGATGCTGAGGACGACGGCGTCATCGCTCTCGTAGGCGTCGGTCGCCGGGCGCAGGGCGGCGTCCTGCGTCGCCTGGAGGGGCAGCGGCGCCCAGGGGAGGTCGCTGACCAGGCGGTTCATGACCTGGCGAAGGGGGACGAATTCCGGCGCGGGGACGTAGCCGCGAATCTTGAGGGCATTCATGGATGGGCTCCTTGCATCGATGGTTGCGGATGGCGACCGGAGAACCTCCGACCGCTGTGAGGCCCAGTCTAGGCCCGCTGTGTTAGCGCTGCGCTAGGCGCCTGTTAGCGCGGCGCTAGCAGGTATAATCGGCCTTCGACGCCTGTCGTCGCCGACGCCGGCGCATCGGCCGCCCGGTTGCCGCCGCCCAGCCCCCGCCCCCCGAGGCCGTCCGCCCGTGAACGAAGCCACCGCCATCGCCTTCTTCCCCGAGGACGGCGACCACATCCCCGGCCCCGTGCGGCGCTGGCAGGCGCGCAACCCCTTCTGGCGGGAGCTCCTGCCGGAGCGCATCGTCTGCCCGGTCTGCAGCCTGCCCGTGCGCGTCGTGGCCGATCGGGCGCTCCTGGACGACGCCGCGCTGGCCGCGGCCATCCGCCACTTCCGCGACCGCCACCTCCGGGCGGCCTGCTCCGACCATCATCTGCCGACGCAGGAGGAGTGGGCCTACGAGGAGAGCCGGCGGCGTTGAGCGTGTCTCGCAACATTTAAGTAATTCGCCGCCCCCGCCGCTTCCCCCGCTGCCTGCGAGCGACTATAATGCCCGCCCCCTCAGGCGGGGGAGTGGCGGAACTGGCAGACGCGCATGACTTAGGATCATGTGGGCTTAGCCCGTGGGAGTTCGAGTCTCCCCTTCCCCATCCGCTCAGGAGCAGACCGTGAAGATCAGTCGAGAAGACGTCGAGCCCCTGCAGGTGCGGCTCACCGTCGAGGTGCCGCCGGAGCGGTTGGAGGCGGCCCGCCGGGACGTCGCCCAGGAATACGCCAAGCGCTACCGCGTCCCGGGCTTCCGTCCGGGCAAGGTGCCCCTGGACCGCATCGTCGCCCTCATCGGCGAGGACAACCTCAACCAGGAGGCCATGGAGCGCCTGGGCCGCGACGTGCTGCAGGCGGCCCTCAAAGCCGAGGCCCTCAGCTCGGTGGCCCCGGTGATGCTAGAGCTGCTGCAGGCCGAGCCGCCCACCTTCGCCGGCATCGTGTCGCTGGCGCCGCAGGTGGACCTGGGCGACTACCGCGCCCTGCGCGTGCCGGAGCCGGCGCTGCCCGAGCCGACCGACGAGGACGTGGAAGAGGTGCTCCAGCGCCTGCGCCGCGACATCGCCGAGCGGACGCCGGTGGACGGCCCGGCCGCCCTGGGCGACGTGGCCACCCTGTCCGTCAAGGGCTGGCGCCGCGCCGCCGACGACGCCGCCCCGGACGCGGCCGAGCTGGACGCGCGATCGGCCGAGGTCGACGTGACCGGCGGCCGCCTGACCTTGACGGCCGAGGAGGTGGCGCGCGCCGGCCTGCCGGTGGGCTTCCTGGACCAGGTGCTGGGCATGGCCGTGGGCGAGGAGCGGCGCTTCAGCCTGCCCCTGGCCTTCGACGACGCCGCCGAAGCGCCCGCCGCGACCATGGATTTCCACGCCTCCCTGCTCGGCCTGGAGCAGCTGGCCCTGCCGGAGCTGGACGACGCCTTCGCCGCCAAGGTGGGCGACGCCGCCGACCTGGACACCTTGCGGTCCAACATCCGCGAGTCGATGGCGCAGCGGCGGCAGGTGCAGCAGCGGGAGGCCTTCCTGGAGGCGGCCCGCGCGGCCCTCCTGGCCGGAGCCGACGTCGCCTGGCCACCGGCCCTCCTGACCCAGGAGATCCGCGACTTCATCGCCGAGTTCCGCGAGCAACTGGAGCGCCAGGGCATCGACTGGGAGTCCTGGCTAGGGCAGCGCGACGAGGCGGCGCTGTGGAGCGAGTTCGAGCAGACCGCCGCGCAGCGGCTGCGCATGCGCCTGGTCATCAGCCGCCTCGTGGAGCTGGAGGGGCTGGACCTGGACCAGGAGGCCCTGGACCGCCGCCTGTCGCTGATGCGCGACATGAGCGCCCGCACGCCGAAGAAGCGCCGCCCGGACCTGCAGGCGATGATGGTGAACACGATGAACAACATGATGATGGGCCGGATCAACGAGCGCCTGCTGGAGATCGTCTCCGGCCAGGCCGCCCTGTCCGTCGGCCCGGATTCGGAGCCGGACCCGGCCGCCGTCGGCGCCGAGCCGTCCTGAGCACCTACCCCGCGAGGCCATCCATGCCCCCTGCCCTGCCTCCGCAAGCCCTCATCCCCATGGTCATCGAGACCACGGGGCGGGGCGAGCGCGCCTACGACATCTACAGCCTGCTGCTGCAGAACCGCATCATCTTCCTGGGCTCGGCCATCGACGACCAGGTGGCCAACCTCATCGTGGCCCAGCTCTTGTACCTGGACCGCGAGGATCCCACCAAGGACATCTCGCTGTACATCAACTCGCCGGGCGGCATCATCTACGCCGGCCTGGCCATCTACGACACGATGCAGCTGATCCGCGCCGACGTGCGAACCATCGCGGTGGGCTCCACGGCCTCGATGGGCACGGTGCTCCTGGCCGCCGGGGCCAAGGGCAAGCGCTCGGCGCTGCCCTCGGCCACCGTGCACATGCATCCGGCGGGCGGCGGCGGTCGCGGCTACGCCCAGGACGTGGAGATCCAGGCCCGGGAGCTGCTCCGCCTCAACCGTCGCCTGCACCAGGTGCTGGCGCATCACACGGGCCAGACGCAGGAGCAGATCGCCCTGGACTTCGAGCGTGACCGCTACAAGTCGGCCGAAGAAGCCCGCGACTACGGCCTGATCGACGAGATCCTGCACGGACCGGTCGCCGTCGCCGAAGCGCCGGCGAGCCTCGCCCCCGGCCCCGCCACGCCGTCTGCCGACGCGGCGCCCGACGGCGCCGCCCCGGCCGCCGCCCTTTGACCGGCATCCACCGCAGCGCGGAGACGTAAGCCATGAACCGAAGACGCCCCACCGAGACCCATGTCTGCTCCTTCTGCAAACGGCAGCAGGACCAGGTGAGCCGCCTCATCGCCGGACCGGACTCGGTCTACATCTGCGACGAATGCGTGGACCTCTGCAAGGAGATCCTGGCCGACGAGGAGGTGCCGGAAGGCGCCGAGGGCCTCTTCGCCCCGCGCGTCCCGACGCCCCGGGAGATCATGGCCAGCCTGGACCTGCACGTCATCGGGCAGGACGCGGCCAAGAAGATCCTGTCGGTGGCGGTCTACAACCATTACAAGCGCGTCTTCGCCGCCGAGCAGCACCCGGGCGGAGCCGACGCGGCGGAGATCGCCAAGAGCAACATCCTCATCGTAGGCCCCACGGGCTGCGGCAAGACGCTCCTGGCCCAGACCCTGGCCCGCCTCCTGGACGTGCCCTTCACCATCGCCGACGCCACGGCCCTGACCGAGGCGGGCTACGTGGGCGAGGACGTGGAGAACATCCTGCTGCGCCTGATCCAGGCCGCCGACGGCAACCTGGAGCGGGCGGCGATGGGCATCATCTACATCGACGAGATCGACAAGACGGCGCGCAAGGCGGGCGACAACCCCTCGATCACCCGCGACGTCTCGGGCGAAGGCGTGCAGCAGGCGCTCTTGAAGATCATCGAGGGCACGGTGGCCAACATCCCGCCGCAGGGCGGGCGCAAGCATCCGCACCAGGAGTTCATCCAGCTGGACACGACGAACATCCTGTTCATCTGCGGCGGCGCCTTCCCGCTCCTGCCGGACATCATCCGCCGGCGGGTCTCCAACCGCGGCAGCCTGGGCTTCCGCGGCCAGGGCGACAAGCCGGCGGACACGGGCCAGCAGGCCGGCGAGCTGCTCCGGCAGCTGACGGCCGAGGACCTGCTCACCTACGGCATGATCCCGGAGTTCATCGGCCGCCTGCCGGTGCTGACCTCGGTGGAGCCCTTGGACGAGGCGATGCTGGTGCGCATCCTGACGGAGCCGAAGAGCGCTCTGGTGAAGCAGTACCAGCGGCTCTTCGCCCTGGACGGGGTGGAGCTGAGCTTCACGGACGACGCCCTGGCGGCGGTGGCGCTCGAGGCGATGGCGGTGCAGACGGGCGCCCGGGGCCTGCGCACCATCCTGGAGCGCACGCTCTTGGACGTGATGTACGAGATCCCCTCCCGCGACGACATCCGCAAATGCGTCATCCGCGCCGAGACGGTCAAGGGCGAGGCGCCGCCGCTCCTCCTGACGCAGTCCGACCGGCCGGTGGCGCTGCAGGCGGCGCTGGTTGCCGCGGAGGACGAACGGGAGTCGGCCTAGGTCTGCATCCGTCCGGACCAGGCTTCGCCCCCCGCGACTGACCCACCAGCACCCTATAGGAGCCCGTCATGATGGCCGCCACGCCGACACGCCCCACCGCCCTGACCCTGGCCGTCTTCCTGCTGGTGCTGCTGGGCCTCTGGGGCCTGGTGACGGGCGGGATGAGCCTGTCCGGCGCCCTGGCCGGTCCGGACGATGCCGGCGCCAGGGTGAGCGAGCAGATGGCGATGATGCAGAAGCTGCCGGGCGTCGCGCAGTCGCCGGAGCTGACGGCGCAGATGGCGGAGATGGGCAAGGACGTGGCCGTGAAGCTGCAGGCGGTGGCCGCGCGCTGGCGCCTGACGCAGCTGGCGCTGGCGGCCCTGGGCCTGCTGCTGGGTCTGGGCCTGCTCTTCGGCGCGGTCCGCGCCTGGAACGCCGCCCCGGGCGCCCGCGCCCTGCTGACGCGGCTCTTGTGGATCGCGATCGGCTTCACGGCGCTGCGCGCGCTGATCAACCAGATGGTGACGGGCCAGACGATGGCGGCGATGCGCCCCTTGATGGAGGGCATGATGGCCGGCATGCCGGGGATGGCCGACGGCCCTTCGCCGCAGCAGCTGATGGCCCTCTCGACCTTGGGCGCCCAGGTCTTCGCGGTGCTCTTCGCCTTGCTGGCGGCGGGCCTCTACGCCCTGGTGATCTGGGTCCTGCGCCGCCCGGACAGCCTGGCCTGGCTGGAGCCGGAGCCGCAGGCGCCGGCGGAGCCGGCGGCGTTGACGTAGGGGCGGGACCGCCGGGCGTTGGGCTGCGCCGCGCGTTGGACGGCGCGACCCGGCTGGCTCGCCCTCGATTCACGTGAACCTGTTGCCTTATGGCTGGTCCCGCCGCGCTGCGGCCAGCCGCGCCGCCTCGGCCACGTGCTCCCACAAGCCCTGGACGCTCCGCTTCATGACGGTGCTGCAATGGGCGGCCCCGGTGTACAGGGCGCTGACCCGGTGGCCGAGTTGGGTGGCGCCCCAGACGACGACGTGGTCGGCCCAGGCGAGGTCGTTGCGGGCCTGGGGGGCGGTGCGGGCGATGGTGCCGTCGATGAGCCGCAGCTCGGGCGGCGGCTGGGCGGTCTGGCGGATCTCCTGGCGCACGCTGGGCGAGCCGCCGACGATGCAGACGCGGGTCCAGCCGGCCCGGGCGCAAGCGGCGCGCATGGCGGCCAAGGCCGGCGCGGCGGCGTCACCGCCGCAGATGTCGCAGACGGCGGAGGATGCAGCGGCGGCGATCTGCCGCTCGCCGGCGAGGGCGGCGGCCCGCGCCTGGCAGTCGCCGCGCTGGCAGACGCGAAAGAGTCGCGCGGCGAGCAGCTCGGCGACGGCCGCGCGCTTATCGCTGCTGATGCGGGTCTTGCGCGGGCTGGAGAGCGGCGAGGCGTCGAGGACGGCCAGGGCCTCGGGAGCGGGCGAGGCATAGCCCAGCTCTGTGAGGAGATCGGTCTTGAGGCGATCGGGCATGGGCGTGGTCTCCGATCGGCGGCCTGGGCTCGACGTCTACGACGGTGGGATTACGGGGGAAAGGGCGACAGCCCGGCAGTCGCAACGGCTGAGGATGGTGTCCTGGTGCGTCTCGGCTCAGCCGTGAATCGCCTGCCGTACGCCATCCAGGGTCTCGGCGTGGCGAACTGCCTCAAGGAGCGCCTGCAGCCTGTCGATGTCGGTGATGCGTCGGATCTCCGGCAACAAGGCCAGGCCGGCGTCGCCGAAGCGGGCTTCGAGCAGTCCTTCGATGCGGCCTTTGACAAGACCTTCGATCAGACCGTCTTCGCGGCCTTCGACGCGGCCTGCGGTGAGGCCTTCAGTGCGCAGCTTTTCAGCGAGGGTCATGGCGATGGTTCCTCCTTTTTCCGGATCGGCGGCTGTGGCCACGTCGGTGACCTCGGTGACGCTGAGCCCCTGGCCGGCGCTAGCGGCGTATGCCAGGATTCGGCCCAGTACCTGCTCCCGCAGAGAATGATCGTTGAGTTGGCGGAGCAGGGCGGAAATAGCGGTGAGGTTCCTGGGCAGGCCAGGGCGGAAGATGGCCTGCAGCACCAGCAGGGTGACCCGCAGCAGGAGCCCGCCGATGACCTCCTCCTGCTTCCAGGCTTGCAGGTCCAAGAGGACGTAGCGCTGCTCGGGGAGGAAGGAGGCGAGGGCGGGCGGGCTGCGGAAGAGCCCGGAGAGGCTGAGGGGCGCAGTCCAGCGCCGACGACCATGATAGACGACGATGGGGATGATGGGGCAAAGCGAGGCGGCCCGGCGGCCGGCGATGCGGATGTCGCGCTCCCAGATGCGCACCTGGTAGCGCAAGACCTGGAAAGGGCTGAGGTGGTAGACGAAGGACTTGTGCTCGAAGAGCAGGTAGATGTAGGTCTCGCCACCGTCGAGCAGGCGGGCGCGGAAGAGGAGGTCGCTCTGCTGTTCGCGGAGCTGGTCGTCGATGAAGCTGCCTTCCTGAAGCTCAAGGCTGCCGAGGTCCAGGAGGGCGACGACATCGGGCGGCAGGTAATGGGCCACAAGATCCGCGGCCACCTCGGGACGGCGGAGGCTGCTCTTGAAGAACTGGTCGTGGGGGCTGCGGCTGAAGTCGAAGTCGGCGTCGGTGCTGGCAGCATTGGGCTCAGCGTCATCGCCTGGTGCGTTGGGGATGGACATGGTGGAACTTGCCTCCACCATGAGGGTATGGGCTGGTAGGTCCTGGGGGAAGGGGGTGGGTGTCGTCTTCGTGACGGGTTGGCGCCAGTGGTCAGGCCGGTGTTGTCGGGGCCTGGTCAGCCGATCGCGGCGAGTCGGGGCAAGGTTGGGTCTTCGTGGTGGTGCTGGACGGCTGCTCCTACCCGGTCTTCCTGGACCTTCTCTACCGCTTGACGCAGGACCCCGAACTGCCCTGCGGCCTGGCCCTGCCTGCGGCCACCGACGGCGTACTGAGCGACGAGGCCCGGACGCGGACGGGCCTGGCCCTGCTGCCCTCGGTCACCAGCCATTCGCGGGGGGCGCTCTTCCAGGGCTCGGTGCTAAAGGACCCTTGGGTAGACGAACGGCTTTGGCAAGGTGAGCGTCTGCCTGGCCCCGGATTGGTGCGCAGATGGCGGCGCGGGTCAGGCCGCTTGCGCCAGCATGAAGCGGATCTCGATGGATCCGAACGGCACCGAGATCTTCCCGTCGTCCCCTTGCTCGATCAAGCCGAGCGTCGCCAAACGCGACACGTCGGAATGGCCATTTGACAGCCAAAGTAGAGCATGCCGAGCGCATCGGCTGGACAGACGCGCAGTACCAGGCACTTTGGGACGCCGAGTTCCCCGACGATCCCTTGGAGATCAGGCCGCCTCGCCCAGCCCGTATCAGGCGCCTCAGCCCCGGCCGGTCGCAACCGTGGGATCTGCAGCACTGATCTCCTGTGCCGCGGACAAGAAAAGGCCGCCCGGTGCACCGGGCGGCCTTGAGGTCTGCGCGCGTTGTTCAGTGGTCGCAGCTATTCAGTTGTCGCACCGTACGTCTTGTGGAAGGCGCCCGGCTGGAGTCCGGCCCGAGATCAGGCCGCTAGGCTCTCCGGTCCGGCAGGAGCATCCGGGATGATCAGCGGGTTGTCCGGATGCGCCGCGTCCCACGCCGCCTTGTACTCAGCGTCTGTCCAGCCGATGCGGTCCTCGGTGTCGACCGAGGCGTTGAAGTAGGCGTGGTCGCCGAGCCACTTCTTCAGCCGGCCGGC
>JBGAUA010000033.1:0-237 GCA_044228875.1 Anaerolineae bacterium | reverse complement strand
TCATGCGCACGCGCCGGTCACCGCGGCGGCTCACCGTGACCACCACCCGGCCCAGGCCGTCGATGGACACCGGCATGCCCTTGGCCAGGTAGAAGATCACGGCGTCGGAGAGCTCGCCCAGGGCAAGCTGCACCTGATTGCTGTTGAGTCCCGAGGAGCGACTGATCCACTCACCGAGCTCCTTGGTTCGGGCGGGGCTGCGCTGGCGGAGGCGCGGGCCAAAGGCGGATACGGCGG
>JBGAUA010000032.1:0-27754 GCA_044228875.1 Anaerolineae bacterium | reverse complement strand
GTCCGCTCACGGATCGACGCCAGACCGACGCCGGCGCGCAGCCCCGCCGGCAGCCCCACCCCGTCGTCGCGGACCTCCAGAACCAGATCTTCGCCGAAAGTCAGGGTCAACGCGCAGGCGCGCGCCCGGGCATGGCGGAGGACATTGGTCATGGCCTCCTGCGCAATGCGGAAGGCGGCCACCTCCACCGCCGCTGGAAGGTCCGGCGGCTGCTCCGGCGCGACGACGGTGATCTGCAATCCCGCCTGACTGATGCGGGCCGCCTGCTCGCGCAGGACCGGCACCAGCCCGAAGTCGTCGAGCGCGGGCGGGCGCAGGTCGTAGACCAGGCGCCGGATGTCAGCGATTGCCGCCTGGACATGGCCGGACAACTCGCCCAGCAGCAAGTCGGCGGCGTCGGCGTCCTGCCGCAGCAGCTCGCGCGCCGCGCCGATGGTCAAGGTGAGGCTGGCCAGCTGCGGTCCCAGGCCGTCATGCAGGTCGCGGCGCAGGCGCCGGCGCTCGTCCTCCCGAGCGGTTACCAGCCGTTCGCGGGAACCCTGGAGGTCCGCCGCGAGCCGAACGGCATGGGCCGCGGCCCCGGCCTGCAGAGCGACGTCCTCCAGCAGTCGGCGCTCGGCCGGGGTGAACGCCTCGCCGGGCGCGCGGGGCGCCACCAGCAGCTGGCCGATCGTCTCCGCCTGGTGGACCAGGTTCAGCCGCAAGGGCTGGTCGACAGGCGACCCGTGGACGGCGGCGATGTGCAGGCGGCCAGCCTGTTCCAGCGCCAGGGCGACATAGGGAAGCTTGAGCGTCCTGGCCACCGTCTCGGTGATGTTGGGCAGCACCGCGCCGGGCTCCAGGGTGGTCCTCAGCTGTTGGCTCAAGTGTGAGAGCACGGTATATGGGTCGTCGCGGTGTCCGTACATCAAGTGATTCACACCGCGCTGAAGCCGCATGCGCAAGGGCTGGAAGAGCACCGCCGCCGCCCCGGTGGCCAGCAAGGCGCCCAGCAGGTTGCCTCGGGACTGGAACCAGGCGCCGAACAAGCCGACCAGGAGCGCGTACAACGCCACGATGCCCGCACTGAGCGTGCCGTAGATGAGACCGCGATTCAGGATCAGGTCGATGCCGTAGAGACCGTGGCGCAGCACGGCGACGACGATGAACAAGGGCAGGAGACAGAGCGGGAGGACCAGGAGGAAGGTCTCGGCGAGATTGAGGTAGAGCACCCGGACCAGGCCTGCCTGCTCTATGGCGGGAAGCGCCAGGGGTAGCAGGCCGTAAAGGGCAAAGCCGGCCGCCAGCAAAGCCAGTCCGCACAGCACCCATTGGGCCTGCCCGCGCTCTCCGCGGTTGGATATCCTACGGTAGCGATGGGCCTGGGCCAGCAAGCCGATGGCCATTCCCCCGGGCACCAGGATGCCGAACCACAGCCTGGAGGGACCTTCGAAGTCGGCGACCGCCAGGGAGGTGAACGGTGAGACGAGGAGCCACAAGACCCAGGCCATGGTCAATTGACGGGTCCACGGGGGCACGAATCGGCCGTCGGGGAAGAGGTAGGTGAAGATGGGGAAGCAGCCGATGCCGGCGCCCTGCAGGAAGCGGACGGGCAGCTGCCAGGAGGGATTGGAGCGGATCAGCGGATCGAGCAGCGGCGAGCCGGTGGGTCCGAGCATCAGGAACCACAGCGAAACGAACCAGGCGACGCCGTCATCGGGCTTGCGCCAGGCGAGGAAGGTCCCAACACCGATGTAGACCAGGGCGAAGACCCCCACCTGTAGCGTCTGGTACGCGGCATAGGCGTCCAGGGTCACATGCCAGCGCAGCAGAAGTTGGACATCCGCCGGCGCCAGCTGACCCGGCACTTCCGCGCCCACGGCGGCCATGCGGCGCGCGGCTTGGCGACCAGCCAGCCGCCGCGCAGCCTCCGGCTCTCGCCGTCGGATGGCTCGAGGGCGATGGTCGAGGGCTGGGCGGCGGCTGTCGGGGCCATGGACGGTCCTGCGATCACGCGCCGGCGGCGGCCTGGCCGACGGAGGGCGCCCCTAGCGGCCGGCGGAGGGCCATTCCCAGCAGCAGGAAGGGCAGCTGCCAGCCGGCGAGCGCCCAGGCATTGTAGCCGCCCTCACTGAGCGCCAGGGCGGGGATCAGCACCAGGAAGGTGTATAGCCCGCAAAGCACCGGAGCGTAGCGCAGCCAGCCTCGCCAGGTTCCCGTCCGCAGCACGGCGACGCCCGCAAGAAGCAGGCCCAGGCCCTGGACCATCGCGGACAGGCCCAGAAGCATGCCCCCCAGCTCCAGGTCGAAGGCGACCAGCACTTCCAAGGGCAGGAACAAGGCGCTGGCCACGAGAGCCAGCCCCAAGCCGGTCTTCGCCATCCGGCCGCTCCCGGCGGCGCCGGAGCGTGCGAAGCCGATCACGCCCACCAGGACCAGGCTGTTCGCGACGATCACGATCAGCTGCATGACGACGTTCTGCGTGGTGCCGAAGGGCGTGGGCAGCAGTCCCTCCTTGATGCCGATCCCCATGCCCAGTAGCGCGCCGGCCACCAGCCACGAGCCGGCCTTGTGAATGAAGCCACGGTCTTCCATGACGGCCTCCCTCTGCCTTGCCTGCCCGGGCCCCGATGGCGCGGGCTCGTCGATCCCCCCCGCTGTCTGCGGTAGGGGCGGCGACCAGCATAAGGGAGGGCGGGGTTAGCCGTCACGGGACCAGGGCCCTCAATCTGGAAGGACTTTAAGTCCCGAGCGCCGGGGGAGCGACGGGTTCGAATCGTGGATGCGGCGGGGTCCCGCGGCAAACGGCCGTCGTCGACCAGGAGCCTCGGCTTCAAGGCGCCGCCGCGAACACCACCAGGCGCCGACTGTAGGTCTTGGCCACGGGATCCCAGACCCCGTCGCAGGTGATCAGGCTCAGCTCCGCGCGGTCGCTGGCGCCGAAGATGGCCTGCCAGGTGGCCTCGTCCACCGCGTTCACGTCCACCAGGCGCTGCTCGCCCGCGACGAAGGTGAGCACCGTGCCGTCGGCATAGCGCACCCGGATCTCGTCGCCTGGCTGCAGCGCCTTCAGCCGGGCAAAGACCGCCGGCCGGCCCTGTCGATCGTCCAGGTGTCCGCTGAGGATGGCCCGGCCCGGCTCGCCCGGACGGTAGCCGTGGCGGTACCAGCCGACGTTGCCGAAGCTCTGCGGCACGCCGATCTTCTGGTCGCCCGTCAGGTCCAGGGCCTCGATGGCCGCGTCCACGCGGATGGCCGGAATGGTGATGCGCGCGGGCAGGCCATGCGCCGCCCATGGATCCGCCGTCGCCGCCGGCGGTCGGGTGGGCAGGGGCGCGGCGGGATCAGCTCCGGCGGCGCAGGCGCTGGTGGCCAGTAGCGTGGCCAGACAGATGGCGCAGGCGGACAGGGGGAGCAGTGTCCTCGGCATCATCAGGGCAGCGCCTCTCGTCGGGTGGCGGGCATGGCCTCGGGCAGGCGCGCGGGCGCCGCACCCTCGGTCAGCTCGCCGCGGAGATCTACCTGGATCAGACGACGCACGTCGCCGGGCGGCAGGCCCAAGGACAGCAGGTAGCGCAGTTTGGCCAGGGCCGCTTCGGCCGTCATGTCGCCGCCGCCCACGGCGCCGGCGTCGGCCAGGCAGGAGCTGGCCGCGTAGTCGCCCAGCGCCGTGCCGCCCTCCAGGCATTGCGAGGTCACGACCACCGCCACGCCCATCGCCGTGGCTTCGCGGATCGCATCCAGGAAGGCCCCGTCGTTGCCCGGCCCCGTGCCCGCGCCGTAGGCCTCCAGCACCAGGCCGGCCACCGGCGGCAGCAGCATCGAGCGGATGACGCCGGCGGCGATGCCCGGAAAGAGCCGCAACGCGCCCACCAGCGGCTGGCCGACATCGATCACCCGCAGCCCCGTGCCCGACGACGGCGCCGGGCGCACCCGCGGCCAGTCGATGCTGATGTCCACTCCGGCCCGGCCCAAGGGCGGGCAGTTGGGCGAGGCGAAGGCCGCGAAGTCCTGGGTGTGCACCTTGGTGGACCGGCAGCCCCGCAGCAGGAGGCCGCCGAAGTAGACGCAGACCTCCGGCAGCGGTTGATGCGCCGCGATCAGGATGGCCGTGAGCAGGTTTTCGTAGGCATCGTTGCGCAGCTCGCAGAGCGGCACCTGCGAACCGGTGAGGATGACCGGCTTGGCCAGGCCTTCCAGCATGAAGGGCAGGGCCGAGGCCGTGTAGGCCATGGTGTCCGTGCCGTGGGCCACCACGAAGCCGTCGAAGTCCTCGTAGTTCGCCGCGATGTCGCGGGCGATGCGCGACCAGTCCTCGGGCGTCATGTAGGCGCTGTCCAGGAGCGGCTCATGCTCGTGCAGCACCAGTTCCGGCAGGAGCGGCGAGCGGAAGGCCGGCAACAGCGCCAGCTGCTCCGCCAGGAAGCCCGGCGAGGGCGCGTAGCCGGCCGGCCCTCGGCGCATCCCGATGGTGCCCCCCGTGTTGGCGATGTAGACGCGGCGGCGGGCGCGCATCGCTGGTTGCCCTTCGCGCTCAGACCAGCCCGATGGCCGACAGCTGGGCCTCGATCTCCGCCAGCCGCTCGCGCTCCTTGGCCACCACGTCGGGTCGGGCGCGCTCGGTAAAGGAGGGGTTGGCCAGCCGCTGGCGGATGCCCGCCGCTCGACCCTCCAGCTCCACCCGCTGGGCCGCCAGTCGCTCGCGCTCGGCCGCGACGTCGATCAATCCCGGGAGCAGCAGCTCCGCGTCGCCGCTAAGGGCCGAGGCGGCGTCCTCGCCGCGCAGCGCCGACGGGTCGACGGTCATCGACGCCAGGCCGCCCATCGTCAGCATGACGTGCCCCAGCGCCACCAGGGTATCCGCCGTGTCACCGCCGGCGCGCGCCAGGAGCTCCAGGCGCCGGGCCGGCGGCACGTTGTAACGGTTGCGCAGATCCCGCACCGCGCGCACCGCCTCCTGGATCAGGTCGAAACGGGCTTCCAGGGCCTCGTCGCGAACGAAGTCCGCCGCCCGCGGCCAGGCGACGCGGATCAGCAGCTCGCCGCCGGGCAGGGGCGCGGCCAGACCGCGCTCAGGGACCGCGGCGTTCAGGTGGCCCCATAGGGCCTCGGTGATGAAGGGCACGAAGGGATGCAGCAATCGAAGCACCTGATCCAGGGCCGTGGCCAGCACCTGTCGCGCGGCGGCGGCGTCCGCGCCGCCGGCCGCCAGGCGCGGCTTGAGCAGCTCCAGATACCAATCGCAGAGTTCGTTCCAGAAGTAGTCGCGGGCCGCCGCCACGGCCGCCGCCGGGTTGTAGCGCTCGAACTGACGGTCCACCTCGGCGATGGTCGCCGCGAGGCGCGAGAGGATCCAGCGGTCCTCCACGGCCAGATCGGCGTCCGTCAGCGGGCGGAAGGGCGCACCGTCCAGGTTGCCAAGGGCGAAGCGGGCGGCGTTCCAGAGCTTGTTGCAGACGTTGCGCCCCACGATGAAGCGGTCGGAGATCAGGCGCGCGGCCGGCAGCTCCGGCATGGTACCCAGCACATCGAACTCCTGCCCCGTCTGCGGGTCCAGGTAGGTGAAGATGCTCCGCCCGTGACGGGCGGTGGCCAGGTCGATCAGCTCACCGTTGAAGGGCGATATGGCCTGCACCGGCAGGCGGATGTCCTGCGTGCCCGTCTGCATCTCGCAGAGCACGTAGCGCATGGCATCGGTGCCGTAACGCTCCAGGATGTCCACCGGGTCGATGCCGTTGCCCTTGGACTTGCTCATCCGCTCACCCTTGCCGTCCAGGATGTTGGCGTGGATGAAGACGTCTTCGAAGGGCAGGTCGCCCAGGTTGTAGAGGCCCATCAGCACCATGCGCGCCACCCACAGGGTGATGATGTCGCGCCCGGTGACCAGGCAGGATCCCGGGTAGTAGGCGCTGAGGGCATCGCGGCCACCGGGCGCGGCGGCGCCGAGCGGCGTCTGCCCGGACTCCACCTCAGCCGTCGCGGGATCCGGCCAGCCCAGGGTGCTGTGCGGCCAGACGCCGCTGGAGAACCAGGTGTCCAGCACATCGGGGTCGCGGCGGTAGCCCAGCGCTTCCAGGCCGGCGGCCACCTCCGCGTCCGTCGTCAGGTCGCGCGGGCAGGCCAGCAGCTCGGCGCCGCCCGAAGGATCGCCCGCCAGGAAGTGGGCCAGGGCGGCGGCGTCCGGCCGCGGGGTGAGGGGCCGGCTCTCGCCGTCGCGGCGGCCGAGACGGACCGCCAGATCCGCGCGGTCGAGCAGCGCTCCGAGATCGCCGAGGGCCGCCGCGAGGCCGACGGCATCGACCGACTTCGACCAGATGGGAATCCGGTGCCCCCACCACAGCTGGCGGCTGATGCACCAGTCGCGCTTCTCGGACAGCCAGTTGAGGTAGGTGCTGGCATAGCGCTCGTGGTCCGGCCAGAAGCGCACGCGGCGCCCCGTGGCCGAGCGCCAGTCGCCGGCCACGGCGTCGATGGCCGACTGGGCCAGGCCCGGGCTGGCGAAGGCATGGTCGCCGCCCTGGCCGCAGACGATGCCTCCCGGGCGGTCGCCCATGGCCACGAACCACTGCCGCGAAAGGTAGGGTTCGATGATGGACTTGGAGCGGTCCGAATGGCCCAGCTCGATCTGTCGGGCCTCCTTGTGCTCCAGGAGGCCGCGTGCGGCGAGGTCCTCCACCACGCGTTCGCGGGCCACGAAGCGGTCCAGTCCGGCGTAGACCCCGGCCGCGGCGCCCAGGCTGCCGTCGGGCTCGAGGATGCTCAGGATGCCGATGCGGCCCTGGTGGCGCTGCCACACTTGGTAGTCGTTGGGGTCGTGGCCCGGCGTGATCTTGACCACGCCGCTGCCGAGCTCCGGCTTGGCCCAGACATCGGCGATGATGGGGATGGGTCGCTCCATCAGGGGCAGCATCACCCGGCGCCCGGCATGGGCCATGGCCACGAGCTGCTCGAGCAGCGGCAGGTGGCTCTCGCGCCGCGCTTCCAGGGCGGCCAGCTCCGCCGCCGCCGCCTCCCGTTCGCGGGCCGCGGCGCGCTCGAGACGCGCGCGCGCCTCGGTGATGCGCGCCTCCAGAGCCGTCCGCGGATCGGGATGACAGGCCACCGCTGTGTCGGCGAGCATGGTCTCCGGGCGGGTCGTGGCCACCGTCACATGCGTCGGCTCGCCGGGCTGGGGGTCGATCACCGGGTAGCGCAGGTGGTAGAAGAAGCCGTCCACCGCCTTGTGCTCGATCTCGTCGTCGGCCACCGCGGTCTGCAGCTGGCAATCCCAGTTCACCAGGCGGAGCCCGCGGTAGATCAGGCCGTCGGCGAAGAGGCGGAAGAAGGTCCAGCGCACGGCGCGGCTGCAGACCGCGTCCATCGTGAAGCGCTGTCGCTCCCAGTCGGCCGAGCAGCCCATGCGCTGCTGCTGGGCCACGATGCGCCGCTGGAACTGGTCCTTCCAGTCGAAGATGCGCTGCACCAGGCCTTCGCGGCCGATGTCGTTGCGGGTCAGGCCTTCCAGCTCCAGGAGGCGCTTCTCCACCACCGCCTGCGTCGCGATGCCGGCATGGTCGGTGCCTGGCATCCACAGGGCATCCGCTCCGCGCATGCGCTGGCGGCGCACCAGGAGGTCCTGCATGACGTTGTCCATGGCATGCCCCATGTGCAGGGCGCCGGTGACATTGGGCAGCGGCATCATGACGACGAAGGGATCGGCGCCACTGGCGGGATCGGCGCGGAAGGACCCGGTCGCCAGCCAGCGGGCGTAGATGTCCGCCTCGACGGTTTCCGGCTCGTACTGCCGCGGGAGTTCCGGCGGTGTGGGAGTGGTCATGCTTCACCTTCCTCGGCGATATGGATGCAAGCCAGGCGCCCCTCGGCCAGAGCCACGAGCGCCGTCGGCCCGGTCATGCGGTTGCTGACGCCGCGCGCCGGCCCGAAGGCCAGCTCGCTGTCGTCCAGGCGCCAGCGGAGGCCTTCCGTTCGCGCCACCCGGGCGGCGCCGCCCAGAGGGAGCAGCGACACCGTGTCGTCCCGCCGGCCTTCGATGCGCAGTTCGGACCGCCCCTGCAACAGCCAGACCCGCTGGGCGCCGTCCACGAGGCAGAGCTCGCGCCCGGCCAAGGCGGGATGGGCAAGCAGACAGAGGTTGGCGAGACTGTGGTCGATGCGTCCGCCCCAGGCGCCAAGGATCCAGATGGGCGCGCCTTCCGGGGCCAGGCGCACGGCGCGCAGCAGCGCCAGCTCCAGATCGGTCTCGTCCTTGTCGACGGGATGGCGCTCGAAAGCCGACGTCGCGGCCGCCTCGGTACCGGATGCGGCCGGTCCGGGCAACGGCTCAGGGGCCGCCCAGCCTTCGTCGGCCAGCGAGTCGCCGTCGCCGACGATCAGGTCCGGCTTGCGGCCCGCGGCCAGGGCAAGGCGCGCGCCGCCATCGGCCGCCACCACCAAGGGCGAGCGGGCGAGGAGCGCGCGCCAGCGTTCGAGGCTGACGCCGGGGGCGTCGGCCACGACCAGGACGGGTGACCGTCCCGACCGGAGGTCCGGCCGGGCGTCGGTCACCGGCCTTGCCGGATCCGGTCGATGGCCCCGGCCACCGCGGCGGAGATCTCCGCCACGGTGCCCTCACCGGGAACCTCGTGCAGGCGACCGGTGGCGCGGTAATGGGCGAGCACCGGCCCGATCTGCTCGTGGTAGATCTCCAGACGTCGGCCCACCTTCTCCGGCGCATCATCCGCGCGGCGTTCCAGCAGGGCACCGTCGGCGGGGCAGGTGTCGCCGGCAAGCAAGGCACGGTGGTAGGGGGTCTGACAGTTGGGGCAGACCAGCCGCCCGGAGATGTGGGCGATGATGACGGCGTCCGGCACGTCGATGAGTACGGCGCCGTCGGCGGCCTGGCCCAGCTCGGCCAGCATGACGTCGAGCGCCGCCGCCTGCGCCGCCGTGCGCGGGAAGCCGTCCAGCAGCACGCCGCCGACGGCGTCCGCCTCGGCCAGACGCTCCTTGATCATGCGGATGGTCACGTCGTCCGGTACCAGCTCGCCGCGGACCATGTAGGAACCCGCCAGCTCGCCCAAAGGCGTCTTGAGGCCCAGGTGATGGCGGAAGAGATCGCCGGAGGCAACGTGGACCAGCCCCAGCTGTCGGCCGAGCGCCTTGGCCTGCGTACCCTGACCGGAGCCCGGGGCGCCGAGGAGGACGATGTTCATGGATAGCTCCGTTGCGGCGCCTGGCCGGGGTGACGCGGCCCGCGGGTCGGGCGGCGGGCGAAGGGACGGGACCCTTCGGGCCCACGATTATACATGGCCGCCCGGCCGCGTCGCGCGCCGCCGCGTCGTCGCGCGGCTGTCGCAACGCTGTCGCGGCGTTGCCGCAAAGCACCCTCCGTCGCGCGCCCGGAATGGCGATACTGATGCCGGATGCGCCGGTCGGTGATGGGAAGCGTCGAACGCGCCGATCGGAAGCGTGAAGCCTGCGTGGATAGCGCCACGAAGGGTCCGCGGTCAAGCGGACGAGAGAAGCAGGACGGTAAGGACAGTTCCGGACGACGGGCCGGGCCCCGGCGAGCGCTGCCGGGGCCCGCGGGTTTCAGGGACCGGTCTCGTCCAGAACCCGGTGGTGTTCAGGGACCGGTGGCCACCAGCCGGAAGCCGCTGTTGTAGTTCCAGATGGACGGCAGGGCGAAGTCGCGCGATGCCGCACGAGCGTAGGGATGGGCGTAGTACCACGAACCGCCGCGGCCCACGCGCAGGACATCGGACGGGGCGTGCGGGTCTTCGCGACCGTCGTCGGCACTGTAGGGGTAGGCAAAGCGCGGCCGGGCGCTGTCCTCACCCAGCAGGCTGGCGGTCCACTCGAACACGTTGCCTGTCAGGTCGCTGACGCCCTCCGGCGTGTCCCCGGCCGGGAAGACGCCGACCGGACTGGTCTGTCTCAGCCGGGTCTCAGCGGTGTTCCCGAGCAGGGGATGGAACGCCTCGCCGCCGGCATAGCGCCGACCGCGGGCTCCGCGCGCCGCCGCCTCCCACTCCGCCTCGGTTGGCAGCCGGAATGCCCTCCCGCTCTGTGCGCTTAGCCAGGCGCAGTAGGCACGCGCTTCGTACCAGCACACGCCCACCACGGGCTGCGACGGCGCGTTGAAACGCTCGTCGCGCCAGAAGCGCGGTTCGTTGAAGCGCCGCTCGGGATAGACCTCGCCCAGATGCCGCTCCAGCTCGACGGCCGACATCGCCAGACGCCGCCGCCAGCGCTCGCCCGCTTCATCGTCCAGCTGCCCGCTGGCCACCAGTTCGGCCAGGAACTCGGGGCGGTCCCGGAATCGGGACAGCCACTCGCGGATGTCGGCATGGATGCCCGCGGCCGTGCCGCGGCCTTCGCGCCAGGATCGGCCGGCGGCGGTGTCCCACCAGCGGCTGTCCTCGTAGCCGCCGGCAGCCATGAAGCAGGTCCACTCGGCGTTGGTCACTGGAAAGCGGCCGATCTCGAAGCTCGCCAGCCACAGGGTATGCCGTGGAAGGTGGCTGCGCGTTTCGCGCTCCATCCAGACCACCGGATCGTCATCCCCCAAGGGGTAGACGCCGCCGGCGATCGGCACGAGGGGTGGTGAGCGGAACGGTCCATCGGGGCCGCGGTCCATTGGAAAACGCGGATCGCCCAGCGGGCCCAAGGCCAGGGCGGCGGCGACGCGCGCGCGCAGATCGGCCGCCTCGTCCCGGCTGCGCACCAGAAGGGCCGTGCGCAGGCTGTCCAGCAGCGCATCCGACAGGCGATCGCGCAGCAGCGGCAGGTTGGCCGCGCGACCGGCCAGATCGAGGTTCGCCGCCATCAGCGGCGGCAGGAAGGCAGCGGGATCCTCGACCATGGCCGCCGCCAGCAGGAACGTCTCCTCCCAACCGGTCTGCGGCAAGGGCGGAAGGGCTTCGCCCGGCGGCAGTCCGGCCAGGAGCTCGGCCGCTCCGGGAATGACCTCGGACGCGCGCCAGACCTGGGCCACGAGGTCGGCGCGCGGCGCGCGCGCGAGGCGCCGCGCGGCGAAGTACTCCTGGAACAGCTGGTGCCGAAAGCTGAGGTCCTCCATCGCGGCGTCCTCATCGAGCACGTCGAGCGCCAGGCCGGCGCGCAGGATGTCCGGCGCGCGAGGATGATCGATCAGGGCGACCGCGCCGTCGAGCCCGATCCGCCGTTGGGCGCCGGCGCCGGCATCGCCTTCCAGCTGCATGCCGTGGGCCAGGCGCGCCAGACCGGGCAGGAGCGGACCCCGCTCCGGCAACTCCACCGAATCGCGCCATTGCCATTGTGACAGGCGCCGCAGGTCCCGTTCATCGAGCAGGTCCTCCGGCAGGAACAGCGGATGGCCATGTTCCATCTCACGCCGCAGCGCGCGCCGGACGAAGTCGGTCAGCAGGCCCACCCGGTGCGGTGCCACGTCTTCACTGGCCGCCGCCTGCTGCGCCAGGAGCGACAGGAAGAAAGGACTGCGCAAGGCCTCAAGCTCAGCGGAGCCGCGGATCCGCTCCCATACGCGCCGACCGCGCTCGCCCAGGACGCGCTCCAGGAGCTCTGCCACCTGCGCGTCCGTCAGGGGCTCGATACGCAGCTGCGGCACCCTGAGGGCCGCCCCTGAAAGCGGGGCGGAGTAATCCAGGCTGCGGCAGCTGAAGAGCACCCGGTTGCCCGGCGCCGTCTGCTGCAGTCGCAACAGCCAGTCCTTCCAGCGGGCCACCAGAAGGTGGAAATGCCGCGGGCCCGAGCAGGGCATCTCGTTGAGGGCGTCCAGCAGCAGCACCATCCCGCCACGGCGGAGCAGGGCGTCCAAGGGCGGAAGGTCGGGGAAGCGTTCGGCCCAGCGCGCCGCCAGCCAGGGGCCGGGCGGCGGCGGTTCGGCGCCGGGCGAGTCCGACTGGTACTGGTTGAGTTGGATGAAGAAGGTCAGCCCCGGGTCGCCCGGCGCGCCGTCGGGCTCGAAAGCGCCGGTCCGGCCGCGCAGGGCCGCCAGCGCCAGATCCAGCTCGAGGCGGCGCAAGAGGGTGGATTTGCCGCTGCCGGGCGGGCCCAGGATCACCAGCGCCGGATCCGGTAGGACGGCCAGCAAGCGCGTCAGGTCGTCATGGCGCTCGCGCAGCGCCTGCCAGCGTCCGCCGGCCGCCTGCTCGCCGTGGTCCACCAGCAAGCTGAGCGACACGAAGCGCCGGTCAAGGTGGAAGCGCTCCTGGCTCCAGGCGGCGATGCGCGCCACCCGGTAGGCGGTCCAACTGCTCGGCCGATCCGCCAGGCTCTGCAGCACCGCCGCGGCGGGCTCGGCCAGGTCGCCGTCCCGCTCCGAGGCGGCCAGCAGCGCCGCCGTTGCCGCTCGCGCCGCGGTTTCACGGGAGCCGCCGCCGTCCGATGGCGGCGTCACCGCGCCGTCGGCCAGCAGGGCCAGTTCCCGTTCCTTCAGCAGGTCCGCCAGCAGGCCGTGCCCGCGCGCGAGGCGCCGCTCCAAGGTACGGCGATGGCTGCCGAGGACGGCAGCCGCCTCACCCATCGGCAGGCCTCCGCCGGCCAGGTAGCGAAAGTGGACCAGGCCGAGGGCCTGCCGCGCCGGGACATCCGACCGGAAGTCCGCTTCCAGCAGCGCCAGCTCGTCGGCGGGCGAGAGGTCGGCCCGGTCCTGGCCTCGCGCGTCCCCGCGGAGCCGGCCGAGGGCCTCCCGCAGGAGCTGGTCCAGCAGCCTGGCCAGCACCCAGGCCCGGCCGGGCAGGGTGTCCGGCGCGCCTTCGGCGGCCAGCCGCACGGTCACCAGCCGCAGGTGGAGCAGCGGGCTGTCCTCGAAGGGCTGGGCATGGCGGACGGCAAGCAGCACGGTGCGGACCGCCACCGCGTCGATCGCCGCGAAGCTCATGCCCCTGCGCCTCGGTCCTGTGACACCCTGTCCCCTCATCGCATCGCGGCGGCGGTTGCAGGCGCCTTGGCCGCACGCGGCCTCCGCCTGGGACGCCGGAAATCCGGCGTGCACCTGCCGGCCGGCGACCGCGCGATCCGCCAGCCGACACGCCACCGCCGTCGGCCGGAGCTTACCCTCGCGGCGCGGGCGGAGCAAGTCCATTCGGCTTGACGAAACGTCTTGCCAGCCCTGGAGCCGAGTGATATACTACCTATTCCAACTCGCCGTGCCGTGCGGAAAGTGGGTTTATCCCACTTTTCTTTGTGTCAGGGCCCGGTGGGCGGTATCCGTAAGCGACGAAGGCGTCAAGACGCCCGGGGGTTCCATGGCCGGCGGTATAGCCACATCAAGAAGCGAGCTGATGGCCGCGATCCGCGGCCTGTCGGCGGCGCGCGACCTGCCGCCGGAGGTCATCTTCACGGCGCTCAAGGAAGCGTTGGCCTCAGCCTACGTCAAGATGCCGGAATGCCGCGCCACCAGCGTCTCCGTGGACTTCGGCGAGTCGGGCGAGCCTCAGGTCATCGGCCATTTCGCCGCGGTCGAGGAACGGTTCATCGAAGATCCGCTGACCGAGATCTCGCTGGAGGCCGCCGGGGCCGTCAAACCAGGCGCGGCGGTCGGCGACCTGATCAGCATCGACGTCACGCCTTCCGACTTCGGCCGCATCGCCGCGCAGACGGCCAAGCAGGTGATCCTGCAGCGCATCCGGGAGGCGGAGCGCGAACAGACCTACAGCACCTACGCCGAGCGCGAGGGCGAGCTGGTCTACGGAACGGTCCAGAACGTCAACCGCGACACCGTCACGGTTCAGCTGGACCGCGTGGAGGCCGTGCTGCTCAAGAGCCACCAGCTGCCCGGCGAACGCTACGCCCCCAACCAGCGCCTGCGCGTCTTCGTGGCGGAGGTCAAGCGCTCCCCCAAGGGCCCGCAGGTGCTGGTCAGCCGCACCCACCGCGACATGCTGCGCCGCCTCATGGAGCTGGAGATCCCCGAGATCTACCAGAGCGTCGTCGAGATCAAGGCCATCGCTCGCGAAGCCGGTAGCCGCTCCAAGGTGGCTGTCTGGTCCAGCCAGGCGGGCGTCGATCCGGTAGGCGCCTGCGTCGGCATGCGCGGCGTGCGCATCCAGACCCTGGTGCGCGAGCTGGGCGGCGAGAAGATCGACATCGTCGAATGGGACGCGGATCCCCGCGTCTTCATCGCCCATGCGCTGTCGCCGGCCAAGGTGATGCACGTGGGCCTCGAGGAAGAAGCCGAGCGGCGGACGGCCAGCGTGATCGTTCCGGACGCCATGCTGTCGCTGGCCATCGGCCGCGAGGGGCAGAACGCCCGGCTGGCCGCGAAGCTCACCGGCTGGCGCATCGACATCCGCTCGGAAAGCGAAGCCGGCGATCTCATGGCCAAGCTGCAGGCCGAGGACGCCCAGCGCCGCGCCGACGAGGCGGCCGCCCGCGACGGCGAGCGCCGCGCCGCCGCCGAACGCGCCGCCGCCGCCGCCCGGCAAGCCGCAGCCGAGCGCGCCGCTCGCGTCGATGCCCGCAGCGACGCGGAAGCGGGCGAGAGCCTGGAGCCCAAGACGGTCGACCTGCCTTCGGCGCCCACTGCCCCGCCGCCGCCGGCCGCGCTGCCCGACGCCTGGATCGGCGCACGCGTGGAAACGCCCCCCCTCGAGGAAGAAGAGGAGGATGGCGGCAAGAAGGGCAAGAAGAAGAAGGGCCGACCCGCCGGCCGAGCGGCTGCGCCCCAGCAGCGCAAGCGAGGTCGCGGCGATTGGGATGAAGATCCCGGCCGTTGGGGCGACTCTGAGATCGAAGACCTCGGAATCACCGAGTACGACTTCCTCGGTGACGACGATGACGAAGACGAAGACCTGGACATCGTCGTCGACGCTGACGCCGATGTCGACGACGATACCGACGAGCATGACGACGCATAGCCGGGAAGCCGTGCGTGTCCGCCGACGGACCGGGGCCTGACGCCGTGCGTGCCCAGCCGCAGCGCCGCTGTGTGGTCTGCCAGCAGACCGCCAGCAAGCGCAGCTTGAACCGGGTGGTGCGATCCGCCGAAGGCCGCATCCTTCTGGATCGAACCGGCACGGCACCCGGCCGAGGGGCCTACGTCTGCGGCAAGCAAGCTTGCCTGGCAGCCGCGGCCCTGGCCCAGAGACTGACCCACAGCCTTCGGCTGCGGTTGGACGACACCGAGCGCCGGGCGCTGGCGACCGAGCTCGACACGTTGACGCCGGACCACCCCGGTCCGGCGATGGCAGGGGCCGGCCGATGAACGGTCGCCTCCTCGAACTCCATACCTGGATCGGAACCCCGCTGCCGCACCGGTGATACCCACTGGGTGCCGGCCGCGATCCGACGCATAAAGGACCGGCACGGCACATGGCAGCACAGAACACAGTCGTCGAGATCCCCGCCCAGCTCACGGTGCGCGAGCTCGGAGAGAAGCTGGGCATCAGCCCGGTCAACCTGCTCAAGGCCCTGATCGCCAACGGCATCATGGCCACCATCACCCAGCGGATCGACTACGAGACCGCGGCCATCGTCGCCGAAGATCTCGGCTTCACCTTGTACCTGGAGGGCCAGGTGCCGCCACCCGCGGCGCCCGAAGTGGCTGCTGCGCCGGCCGACGGTGCCGCGGAGGAGCAGGAGGCGGTGGAGGCCGGCCCGGGGCAGCCTTGGTACCTGGAGGGCGAGGACGAATCCGCCTTGCGGCCGCGGCCGCCCGTGGTGACCATCATGGGCCACGTGGACCACGGCAAGACCAGCATCCTCGACGCCATCCGCAAGACGCGCGTGGTCGCCGGCGAATCGGGCGGCATCACGCAGCATATCGGCGCCTATTCGGTGACCCGCGGCGACAAGCGCATCACCTTCATCGACACGCCGGGCCACGAAGCCTTTACCGCCATGCGCGCGCGCGGCGCCCGCGCCACGGACATCGCGGTCATCGTCGTCGCCGCGGACGACGGGGTCATGCCGCAGACCCGCGAAGCCGTCGACCACGCGCGGGCGGCCGGCGTGCCCATCATCGTGGCCATCAACAAGATGGACCTGCCTTCAGCCAAGATCGATCGCCTGCTGGACCAGATCTCCGGCTTGGGGCTGATGCCCGAGGAATGGGGCGGGGACACCTTCTGCATCCGTGTCTCGGCGCACACAGGCATGGGGCTGGACGAACTCCTGGAGGCCATCCTCCTCGTGGCGGAAGTCTCGCCGCCCTTGGCCAATCCTGACCGCGGCGCCCTGGGCGTCGTCCTGGAGGCCGAAATCGACCAGCAGCGGGGCGTGCGCGCCACCCTGCTGGTGCAGAGCGGCACCCTGCGCAAGGGCGACATGCTGGTGGTCGGCGAGCAGTACAGCCGCGTGCGCGCCATGTGGAACGACCTGGGTGAGACCGTGCTCACGGTACCGCCGGGCGATCCGGTGGCCGCCATCGGCCTGCCCCACGTGCCGGCCGCCGGCAGCCGTTTCGAGGTGGTCAAGAACGAGAAGACCGCGCGCGCCCTGGTGGAAGCGCGCAGTCTGGAAGCGCGGCCGGGCATGGGTACCGAGCGTCCGCTCACGCTCGAGGAGCTCTTCACCCGAGCGCAGCAGGCCGAGATCAAGACCCTGAACCTCATCGTGAAGACGGACGTCCACGGCAGCCTGGAGCCGGTCGTCACCGCCCTCGAACGCCTCTCGGGCGCGGTGAAGGTCAAGGTGCTGCTGGCCGACACCGGCGAGATCTCGGAGAGCGATGTCAATCTGGCGGTGGCCTCCGGAGCGGTGGTGCTCGGGTTCCGCGTCTCGCCGGATGTCCGCGCGGCGCGGGCGGCGGCCAGCCAGCGGGTGGAGATCCGGGAATACGACATCATCTACAAGTTGGTCGAGGACATCCAGGACGCCCTCACCGGCATGTTGGAACCCGTCTACGAGGCCAAGACCATCGGCCGGGCGGAGGTGCGGGCCATCTTCGGGGTCCCGCGGGCCGGCAACGTGGCCGGCTCGGCCGTGCTCAGCGGCACGATCCGGCGCAACGCCACTGTGCGAGTGCTGCGAGGCAGCCAGCAGGTGGCCGAGAGCGCTGTCTCCTCGATGAAGCGATTCACCGAAGACGTCCGCGAGGTCCGCGAAGGCTTCGAATGTGGCATCGGCCTGGCCGCCTTCGACGACTTCAAGGTGGGTGACATCCTGGAGTTCTTCGTCAAGGAGCGCGTGAAGTAGGGGATGCGCCGGCCTGAAGCGCCGGCGGCCGGCGCGGCCGCCGGCCACCATGGTTCCGCCGCCATTCCCAGAGCAGGGGGCTTGCCGCCATGCCGACGAGACGCCAGTACCGCATCAACGAGTTGCTCCTGCAGGAGATCACCCTCCTGATCCCCGGCCAGGTAGGCGACGAAGACCTTTCCGACATCACGGTCACGCGCGTGGAGAGCACGCAGGACCAGACCGCGGCCAAGGTCTATTTCACGCTTGGCCAGGATGCCGCCGCCGCCGAGGTGGCCGACGCCCTCCGCCGGCTGCGCGACGTCCAGGGACCCTTGATGGACGAACTCTCCACCTTGGGCATGCGCCGCGTCCCACGCCTCAGCTTCGCCCATGACCGGGCGCATGAGAGCGGGCAGCGGGTGCTGGACATCCTGGCCCAGCTCGAGTACCACGTGCCCGCGGAGGAACCTCTGGCGGAGGAGAATGCAGAATCGGCATCGGCGGCGGATCGTGTGTCGGACGGCGAAGGCCGCCCATGACCGAGCTGGCCGCCGGCTGCCCGCCGGAGCTGGTCACGGCCATCCGCGACGCGCGGCGCGTCTGGATCGGCACCCACGTCGACCCGGACGGTGATGCCTATGGCAGCCTGCTGGGCCTGGGCCTGATCCTCCGCGCCCTGGGAAAGTCGGTGACCTTGGCCTGCCAGGATCCCGCGCCGCGGGAGGTGGACTTCCTGCCTGGCCTGTCCGCGGTGGTGGCCCAACCGCCGGCCGACATGGACCTGGCCATCGCGGTGGACGCGGCCGACAGCGGCCGGCTGGGCCAGCTCTACGCGGCCGATGTCTGGGCGGCGATCCCGACCGCGGTCATCGACCACCACCGCTCCAACCCTGGCTTCGGGCGCTGGAACTGGGTGGCTCCCGAGGCGGCGGCCACCTGCCAGATGTTGACCGCCCTGGCCCTGCGCGAAGGCTGGCCGATCGATCGCGACACCGCCCGCTGCCTGATGACCGGCATCCTCACCGACACCATCAGCTTCCGCACCACCAACACCACGGCCGGCACCCTCGAGGCCGCGGCGGCGCTTCTCGCGCGCGGCGCCGACCTGAGCGACCTTTCCGGCCTCATCTTCGGGCGCCTGCCCTTGCCAGGGCTGAAGCTCATCGGCCGGGCCATCGACCGGTTGACGGTCCATGGGCCCTTCGCCCTGACCTGGCTGAACGAGGCGGATCTGGCGGAGCTGGGCGCCAGGCCCGGCGACGGCAAAGAGGTCACTCGGGTTCTCAGCATGGCCGACGAGCCCCGAGTGGTGGCCATCCTGCGCGACAAGGGCGGCGGCAAGGTGGACCTGAGCCTGCGGTCCAAGCCCGGCGTGGATCTGCTCGCGGCGGCGGCGGCGCTGGGCGGCGGTGGCCATCCACAGGCGGCGGGAGCGCGGCTCCTGTGCAGCCTGGAGGAAGCCCGAGAGCGGGTGCTGGCGGCCCTCGATGGGCTTGTGAAGCTGCCTGACCACGCTGGCGGCGCGGAGCCGGGCACGGTCCGGGAACCAGATGCGGTCCCAGGCGCGTCGGACATCGGCGGCGCCGGACCGGGCGAGGCGACGGCATGAGCGCGGACCAGGTGGTCCCGGATGCGGGGGAGGGTGAGGCGAGGGAAGAAACGCCGCCGGAGTTGGCGCCGTGGCAGAAGCGCCTGATCGAGGACCGCTCGGCCATCATTCCCCTGGTGCCGGTGGCGCCGGGAGCCAAGGAGGCGGCGCCCAAGGGCCTGACCGACCAGCCGGCCAAGAGCGGCATCCTGGTCATCGACAAGCCCAAGGGCCGGACCAGCCACGATGTCGTGCAGGCCATTCGCCGCGCCAGCGGCGAGCGCCGGGTGGGTCACGCGGGCACCCTCGACCCGATGGCCACGGGCGTCTTGGTGCTGTGCATCGGCTCGGCGACGCGGGTGGTCGACGAGATCCAGGCCCTGCCCAAGGTCTACGGCGCGGAACTGCGCCTGGGCCAGGAAACCGACACGCAGGACGCCGAGGGACGCATCACTGCCGAACAGGACTGGCACCACATCACCGCCGAGGCGGTGGAGGCGGCGCTGGCGGCTTTCCGCGGCGACATCCTGCAGGTGCCGCCGATGCACAGCGCCCTGCACCACGACGGCAAGCGCCTGTACCAGCTGGCCCGCGAAGGCAAGGAAGTGGAGCGGGCGCCGCGGGCCCTCCACGTGGAACGCCTGGATCTGGTGGCCTTCGAACCGCCCTTCCTGCGCCTGGAGATGGCGGTGTCCAAGGGCTTCTACGTGCGCAGCCTGGCCCATGACCTGGGTCGGGCCCTCGGCTGCGGCGCGCATCTCTCGGGTCTGGTGCGCCTGGCGGTGGGTCAGTTCCGACTGGCAGAAGCGGAGCCCCTGCCACGGGCGGTGGAGGCCTTCGTCGAGGGCTGGTGGCCGACGATGATGCATCCCCTGGACGCCGCGCTGGAACGACTGCCGGCGCTGATCGTCGACGCCGACGGCGAGCGTGAGCTGCGCTTCGGCCGCCAGGTGCCCGCAGGTGAAGCAGGCCGCGGCATGCAGGGCATGGTGCGGGCCTACGGGCCGGAAGGCCGATTCATCGGCCTGGTGGAATGGGACGCGGCCCACCAGGCCTGGCAGCCGGCCAAGATCTTCCCTTCGGCGGCGGCGGCGCCGAAGGTGGACGGGGGCTGAGCTTGGGCGTCGTGCTCACCCTGGGCAAGTTCGACGGCTTGCATCGGGGACACCAGGACATCGTGGAGCGGGTGCTGGCCCGCGCAAAGGCCGACGGCTCCGAAGCCGTTGCCCTGGTCCTGCATCCCCATCCGGCCCTGGTGCTCGCCGGCATCGCGGTGCCGGTCATCTCCTCGGCGGCTGACCGCCTGGCGGGTCTGCGGCGGATGGGCATGGACTGGGCGGAGGTCCTCCCCTTCACGGCGGAGCTGGCGGCGCTGACGCCGGAGGCCTTCATCGCTCGGCTGCGGGCGCGCTTTGACCTGCGGGCGATGGTGGTGGGACCGGACTTCGCCTTCGGGCGGGGGCGCAGCGGCAGCCTGGACGTGCTGCGAACCCTGGGACGCAAGGAGGGCTTCACGGTGGAGGTGGCGCCGGGGATGCGGGACGACGGCGAGCAGGTGTCCAGCGCCCGCATCCGTTCCCTCTTGACCACGGGCGACGTGGTGCGGGCGCGGCGGCTGATGGCCGCGCCCTTCAGCCTTGTGGGCACGGTGGTGCACGGCGCCAAGCGCGGCCGGCTGCTGGGCTACCCGACGGCCAATCTGGCGTTGACTGACGATTATGTCGTTCCGGCGAACGGGGTCTACGCGGTGCGCTGCTGGGTGGAGCGGGAGGGTCGCGAGGCCGGATCCTGGCAGGACGGCGCGGCCAACATCGGTGTGCGGCCACAGTTCGACGCCGGGGAGCGGTCCATCGAGGTCTTCCTCTTGGACTTCGACGGCGATCTGTACGGCCGGACGCTCAGGATGTCCTTCGTCGAGCGCCTAAGGGACGAGCTGCGCTTCGCGAGCGTGGAGGCATTGGTGGCGCAGATGGGCGAGGACGTGGCTCGGGCGCGAAGGGCGTTGGCCAAGGAAGGTCCACAGGGAACCGTTGGGGACTGACGCCGACAGTCCTGGGACTCATGAGCGTTCAACGATCGCAGCAGGCTCTAGGAGTCCATGCCGTCGTAAAAACTCCACTTGCTGATGCTTGCGCTGGGTGGACAGTGAACGCTTGTCAGAACCGGTCCGGCTGGATTGACCGGATGCGCGACGCGTCGTCGATCACCGGCAGCGCCGTCCCCAGTAGTCCTCCGGGTCGCAAGGGATGACCGCCGCGATGTCGAGGTACACCTGTGTCAGCTGCGCCGGCTCGGGGGCGAAGAAGTAGCGAGACGGGTCGCCGGCGAGTTCGGTCAGGAAGGCGGCGGCCACGTCCGCCCCCAGGCCGATGGCATAGACCACCACCCCTTGCTGGCGGGCACGCTCGGCGCTGGCGGCAGCCGACGCCGGCAGTTCCAGCTGCTGCCCATCCGAGACGACGACCATGACGGGGGCGTTGGCCGGCCGATGGCCGGCGCCCGCGAGTTCCGTGAGTGCCAACTCGATCCCCTTGTCGATGCGCGTGCCGGGCCTCGACTGGATGCCATCGATCGCCGCGTTCACGGCCGCGCCATCACCCGTGAGCACGACGGCGAGGACCGCATCGCGGTTGAAGCCCACCACCGCCACCTGGTCCTCCGGCAGGCGCATGGCCGCCACGAATGCCGCGGCCGCCGCCTTGGCCGCCGCCAGCTTGGCCCCGGTCATGCTGGACGAGGCGTCGATCACCAGCACCACGTCGGCATGGCGACGCTTGGGGACGAAGCGCTCGCGGAGCATCAGGGGCAGGTAGACCGGGCGGGGCAAGGGCGTCGGCGATGCGCTGGCGGTGGGCGGTGCGGCGGTGGCGGTATCGCGGGCGGTCGGCGTCGCCGTGGCGGTCGCCGTGTGGGTGGCCGGGGGGGGCGTGTCGGTGGGCGTCGGTGTGGCTGTCTCCAGCGGCGTGGCCGTCGGCCGCACCGCGATGGGCTGGTGCTGCGTGTTGTTGGTCTCATCGCATTCGTTGGCCTGGCCTTGACCCTTGCCGTCGTCGTCGGCGACCGCGTAGACCTCGGTCACGCCGACCGGGGCGCTCCGCCAGACGACGCTGAGGTCGTCCCAGGCACCGGGATCGAGGCTGCGCGGCAAGGGTACCGTGCCGATCAGCATGCCTCCTGCGGCCGGGTCGCCGGCGTAGAAGGACACCGGTAGTCCGGCCCCGGCAACCTGCGCGCCACCGTTGCCGATGCGCGCGCTGAGCGTGACCGTCCCGGCGAGCTCCGTGGACAGCAGCCGCGAGGCCGTGAGGTCGGGTGCGGCAAAGGGCTTGCCGGCCGGGGGCAGGTTGAGGCGGTAGGTGTTGTGGGTCAGCCAGCTGGGCGTCTCGACGGCCGGGATGCTGCCGTCATCGTTGATGTTGTCCACGTGGTAGCTGTGCTGGTTCCAGATGCGCCGCGTGGGCACCCAGCTGTCGTTGGCGTCGCCATAGACGCGGATGCCGGGGGTTCCGGAGCCCAGCAGGTTGTTGGCCACCACCACGATCTCGGCGTTGCCATCGCCGTCCACATCCACCACCAAGGGCATGTCGTAGGTGGTGCCGTCGGTGCGCGGCACCCACCACAGCACATGGCCGTCCACGCCGCGGTAAATGCGCAGCCGCTCCTCGTCCCCGTAGACCACTTCGGCCTGCCCGTCGCCCTCGAAGTCGAAAACCGAGGATCCGGTGCGGCTGGAGCTGAAGTCCTGGGTGGTCTGGGTCCACTTGATGCGCCCATTGGTCTCGATGATGGTATAGGCCCGGCCGCCGGCGACGCCGATCTCCGGCCGGCCGTCGCCATCCACATCGGCCACGGTCGGCGGACCGCCGGCACCCTTGAGGTTGCCGCCGGGCAGGGTGACCGGCCCCCACTTTGGCTTGCCGTCATGTTCGATGAGGAAGACCTGCCCGTTGCTCACCAGCACCACCTCGGGATAGGGATCGTCGTCGAAACTACCCAGGGCATTGAAGCCGTCGTTGGGCGCCTTGGCCGTCCAGTACACCTTGCCGTCGGCGCGGTAGGCCATGCGGCCGGCCACGACTTCCGGCGAGCCATCCATGTCGAGGTCAGCCACAAGGGACAGCGGCCCGGCGCCGCCGTCGCCACAGCCGCGCGCTTTGGCCGGCGCGGTCCAGCGCAGCTTGCCGGTATGCTCCAGCACGGCGCAGCCCGCGATCACCTCGGGGACACCATCCGCGTCCAGATCTGCGAGGCTGGCCCCGCCCCAACGGATGTCGTTGGGCAGCGCCGGACTGCGCCACTTGAAGCTGCCGTCGTCTTCGAAGGCGATGAGGCTGTTGCCACTCTCATGCACGGCGATGATCTCGGGCCGCCCGTCGGCATCGATGTCGCCGACGGCCACGCTGCCGTCGCCAGCCACGTCGTAGGGGGCGGCGGTCACGGTGAACAGCGCTTCGCCCGTGTCACCGCGCACGGCACGCAGGTGGCCGTTGGTCTCGTACTCGCTGTTGGAGTAGGTGGAGAAGACCAGGTCGGGCACGCCGTTACCATCCAGGTCGATGACGGCGGGGGTCATCATGACCTGCCGGGAGCCGGCATTGTCGGTGCCGCCGGTCCACTCCCATTCCAGCACCGGGTTGAAGTCGCCCACCCCAGGGCGATAGGCACAGGTCTGGCCAGAGTTGGAGAGGTTGTTGCCTTCGTCGGATTCCGCGACTGCACCGCCACTGTCGGCCACAGCGTAGACGAGGTCGTCGCGGAAGCGCACGCTTCCCTGCAACCTCTGGGTCACGGTCACGGTGGTCTCGGCATCCAGGGCCGCCACGTCGCTCTGACCCAGCACCGTGTCGGTGCCGGGGCTGAGCTGCCGGTCACCGTCGTCGTCGGAGAAGAACGTCACGCGGAAGGGCGAACCGGTGGGCGCATCGCCGCGGTTGAGGACGTTGGCCGTCAGCGAGCCGTCGACCACCAGCTGTTGCCAGTCGCCCGCGACGCCGCCATGGCTGACGCGGCTGACGGCGAGGTCCGGGCTGCCGGCAAGGGGGTTGGCGAGGGCGTGGCGAAGTGTTCCGATCTCCCGACCTTTCGCCGGCATCAATCGCAGCGTGGTCAGGAGGACGCCCAGCATTGCGATCGAGGCGAGTGCAGTGGAGGCGCGTGCGACGGCGGGCGAGGAGAGGGGCCGGATCAGCGGAATTCGCATGGATATGGCTTTCGGACGGGTGGACCACGGGCCGCAGCGTCGCTGTGGGCGGGGCGAGCTGGGTGTAAAGGACGTAGGACGATCGTATCACGCCGGGGTCGGGGCGGCAATCGCCATTGGGATTGGGGAGGAGGATGTCGCACCTTGCCTGACCGCGGGGGCAGCGCTGCAAGGGCCCGTGTGATCCGATGCGGGTGCTTGCGCTGATCCACGAGTCGAAGGTGATTGACACGTCCGGAAGCACCTGCTGACCGGGACCTGCAGGGTCGCTATCGAACCCAGGATCACAGGCCCAGGCTGACCCGCATGCAGGCGTCCAGGGCCACGAGATCACGGGCGGGTAACCTGCCGATGCGGCGAATCACGAGCGACTGCGGTACCGTGAGGATGGTGCCGGCAAGGATGACGGAGGGCCGGTCCAGTCCGGCTATACCCGCAGCCAGGCGGTGATTGACCGGGTAGTCCTGCTCCGGCACCCTGCTCGAGATGGGGACGATGATCACGTTGGCACTGAAACGGTTGCCGATGTCGTTCTGCACGACCACGGCCGGACGGACCTTGTGCTGGGCAAAGTCGGTGACCAGGGGCAAGGGCAGCAACACGACGTCTCCGCGCCGAAATGGGTCTTGATCAGTCATCCCAGGACCAGGCCTGTCCGGCGGCTGCATCTTGGGCGCCGAGGGTCGACCGCAAGTCGGTGGATGGATCCTCGTTGGTCCGTTGGTAGGCCTCGGCCAGCAAGCGCTCGAAGCTGCCCTGCCGCAGCCGTTCGATGCGCTCCTGTACCGCTCGGCGCACGAACTCGCTACGGTTCTCAGTCGCAGCCTTGGCTGCCTCATCCAAAGCCTGGCGTAGGCTCTCCGGTATCGTCAGCATTACCCGTTCCATACGAACAACCTCTCTTGCGATATGTCATGCCGAGCCAGAAGTATAGATGTCTGGGTGGCGGTCAGCAATACCGGTGGCGACGGCCAGGTCACCGTGAATCGGAACCCGCAGCGAACGTCTGCTCGATGAGTGGGGCGTAGATTCGAAACCATGACCAGCGCCCTCGACTACAGCGTCATCGCCGCTGGACTGTGTTGATCTGGCATGAGCATCATCGATCGGCTGCAGAGGCCATCGAAAGAGAACAGCCAACCATCCGCACCCACCTCCAACGGTTGGATGCGACGGTCACAGTACCCATGTCTACCGCGTTCCAAGGGTCGAGAACCTGGTCCCGCTGATTGTGCGAGGGCCGCGCGTTCTGGATGCGATGTAGCTAGGAGTAGACCGATCATGAAACGGACACGCTTCCTGTTGATGCTGACCTTGGTGACCACCGCGCTGGTCCCGCATGGCGAGAGCCGCGCCGCAGCCGCAGATTACACCATCTTCCTTCCTTACGTGGCCATGAACAGCTCGCTCGGCAGCTTGCCGGGCAACGGTGGGTCGGGCATCCAAGTCCAGAACCTCGACCCCACGCAAGATGCCCAGATCGTCGGTGATTTCTACAGCCAGGCGGGCGGAGCACCGGTCACCATCAACCGTCCGAATGTGGCTGCCGGCACGGCCGCCAACTTCTACATGCCTGCGGAAGTTCGGCCGAATGGTGCCTACGCCGCCATTATCACCTCCGATCGTCCCATCGCGGCCATTGTCCGCACGGATTGGCATTCGGGCGGCGACTCAGCCATCTACAGCAATGCGATTGCTGGCAACGAGGCCATGGTACCGCTGGTGGCCAAGGGTTACGGCGGCCAGTCCAGCCTGGTCTCGATCCAGAACACTGATGCCATGCGGTCGAGATCCGTTTCCGTCGCGTTTTACAAGTCCGGGTCGACCCAGGCTTTGGTGACCGCCACCAGGTCCATCGGGCCAGGGACATCGGTGACCCTGGACATGGACAAGGATCCAGACTTCGCCAAGGTCCCGTTCGGCACCCTGGGCTCCATGGTGGTCAAGAACCCGGATGCTCCGGTCGCGGTACAAGCCTTCATGGACATCTTGGGCGGCAAGGGCATCTACGCCTACGAGGGTGCGCCCAGCGATCAGGCCGCGACCCGGCTGTACGCCCCCCTGATCCGCAATGACCTGGCCGGCACCTCGGGCATCTCGGTGGTCAACCCCGGCGACCAGCCGGTGCAGGTGACCGTCACCTACATGGGCAATCCGCTCACCCCGGTCTGCGCCGGCCAGAGACAGCACGGCAACGGCAGCTTCACGATAGCCGCCAAGGGCAATGCGGTCTTCTATCAAGGCAACATCGCCGGCTTGCCGACCGGCGACAGCGGCCTGCCCAAGAAATGCTTCGGGGCGGCGGTCATCGAGGCGACCGGCGGCAAGGTCCTGGCCATCGTCAACGATGCGGACGTTACCCGAACGGTCAACAGCCCGGGCACGGGCACCTCGGCGGCCTACAACGCCTTCGCCGACATCGACGGTGCCCGGAAGGTGGCCCTGCCGCTCTTCCGCAACAAGCACACGAACCTGGACCTGTCCACCGGCATCCAGGTCATGAACATCGGCACGATTCCGGCCAAGGTGGTCATCGCTCTCAAGAACAGCAACGGCCAGAATGTGCCCATCGGCGCCGCGGCCCAGCAGACCATCGCCCCGCGCTCGACCTACCTCTGGTTGCCACCCTACATCAACGGCCTGCCGGTCAACGTCTATGGATCGGCGACCCTCGAAAGCGACCAGCCCATCGTGGTCGTCGTCAACGACGCCTCCGGCAACGGCACGATGGACGCGGCGATCTACAGCGGGATCAAAGCCGACTGAAGATGGCGATCATGCCGCGCTGGCGTTGTATGACGCCTGCAACGCCGCCACTTGGTCCAACGGCGGAGCGACCAAGACGAAACAAGTCGCGGGGAACAGGTAGTCCTCGCCACTTTCGTCGATCACCCGCAGATCGCCATCCTGTTCGGCATCCGGATCGGGCACAAGGTGGTAGACCTTATGCAACTCCAACGAAGCCGGATACTTGCGGTTGTCCACACAGACGGCGAAACTGGGTGTGGTGGGGTCGGGTCGGATCATGGCTTCAGTCCAGGTACCGCTTTCGCTTGATCTCACAAGGGCCGATTCCGTGCGCCTCTTACCAGTGTAGCTCCGCCAGTCGCTCGCGACCACTCGGCAGCCGCACCCAGGCGATGCCTTTGAGTTTTCGCCACCTTCCAGGGCCGTAATGGTCGGCAAGTCTCCGTCTGTCGCGGACAGCAGACCCGTGAGCGATCCGCTGAATATCCGTGATCGGGCCAATGATCTCGAATGATGACACGCAATCCCTCGCCGTCCTGCTGTCCTACCTGGGTCCGCGCCACTTCCAATCCCATGGCACCGCGGTAGCATACCGCGGCTCGGAATGGCTCTAGAGGGGGTAGGCGCCTTGATTGCGACATCGTGTAGACACGCGGAGGCCGGTGGGGACGGGGTGGCGAGGGTGGTTGCGCGGGGCGCGCGGTGGGGTGTAGACTCCGACGGCCGTGATTGAAGTTCCTATCAGGATGCTAGCTCCTGCCGTCAGTCGTTGCCCGGGCTTGCTCGCCGCAGGCGTGGGCTAGAACAGCTGGGTCAGAGGTGGCTGAGACTGCGGGAGTACTTGCCCCCAGCTGTACCAGCCCGATCGACGAGGAAGTTGACATGGACCACTGTCTCCGAAGATCTTTCGTGCGACTGTCATTCACGGTATGGCTCATCGTTACTGCCGGCTGCGCGACGACTGCGCCGCCGCTGCCCAGCTCGGCGCCATTGACCGAAGAGGCGACGGCGGTCCAGCCGACCATCGCAACGCCCGTCGCCACCCGCGAGCGGCTGCCTACACCGGCCTCCCTCGGCCTGACCGGCCTGTCGGAAGCCGCCTTCGTGCATTGGCAGGATGGCGATATCGCGAGCCGAAG
>JBGAUA010000031.1:0-27790 GCA_044228875.1 Anaerolineae bacterium | reverse complement strand
AGCGGGATTAAGCGTGACAGTGGCCAGGCGGCCAGGGCTTACAGGGCGGCCGCGGAAGGGGCGGGGGCTGGGGGGGGCAGGGGAAGCGCTGGCCATGGCTCACACTTCCCCCGGCAACAGGTCCGGCACCGATTCGGCGGTCAACTCCGCCACGTGGCAATTACTACGCCACGCGTCCTTATCATATGTGGCGGCGGAGTTAATGGCGGAGTCCGAAAAGCCTTGCTGTGTAAGGGTTCTTAGGGGGGTGGTATTAACTCCGCCGCCAACTATGAAAAGGTCATCTGGCGTAGTAATTCTTTCTGGCGGAGTAATGCGCGGCCCGCGGCCTTCCAGGTAGTAGACGACGCCAGCGGAGCCGCGGCCCCCGTCCTTCTTCCCTTCCCTTCGATGCCTGAGCCCGGCCGTCTCGCGCAACGCGGACTTCGCGCGGTCAAGGGTTCGCGGGCTTCCCCCGCGGGCTTTCCAGTCGTCTTCAATGTCGCGCGCGCTGGCTTCCCCTTTGCCGTCGTTGATCATGTTGAGCACGTGCGTTTCGGCGTCTTCGCGGGTCAGGTTTCCGGGTTCGTCGGATGCCTGGTAGTCGCAGGCCATGAGGTCGCCGGCGGTCAGGTCCGTCACTCCGGTCCAGGTGAAGCGGGATCGGTCCGGGTCTTCCTCCAAGGCTTCGATCTGATACCCAAGGCTGGCGCCCTTCGGCCCCATGTTGGCTTTCGTATGAACCAAGGCCCGGCGCTTGTCGTCGCTTGGGTCAACTCCTGCCAACAGTTCGGAGCGGGCCGCCGCGGTGAAGTCCACCGACCCTTGCCCGATGTGTCCGACCTTGCGCCCGGCGGCCTTGGAACCATGGCGGAGCACAAGAACGGCGGCGCCTGACTTGGCAGCCAGGGCGGCCAGGGGGGCGGAGAACGTCCGGGCTTCGTTGGCCTTGTGGAAGTCGGCCTTTCCGCCGAAGAACGCTGACAACGTGTCGATTACCAATAGGTCCGGGCGGTGGGCTTCCACGGCGTCAAGTAACCAAGCCAGCCCGGCGGGATCGGTCAAAGTGACGGCTTCGCCTGCCAGGAAGACGCGCGACAAGTCGGCGCCCGCTTCCTCTAACCGCGGCCGGATGGTTACGTGCAAGTCGTCTTCGGCGGTCAGGTACAACACCCTGCCCGGTTCGGTTGCCAGGACGCCGGGCAGGCCGCGCCCGTTACTGACGGCGGCGGAGAGAGTGACAGCTACCCACGACTTGCCGGCCGATGGTTCCCCCGTCAGGAAGGTCAAAACCCCCCGGGGGATGTAGGGCCGCCAAAGCCAAGACGCGCGGCGGGCTTCCACGTCGGCGGCGCAAACGATGGCCGGGCCGGCGGCCGCCTGGCCCTTGTCGGCGTTGGAGTTAGAACCGGGGGGCGCCGCCGCGGGCAGCGCTGGCAGGCCGGCCAGTGCCGCGGCCAGGCCGTCGGCGCCGGCGGCCTGGAACATGTCGCCTACGTCGGCGCCGGCCGGCGGCCCTGCCTCGCTCCAACCCTGCCAGGCGGCCAGGTCCAGGGCTTCGGCGTCCAGTCCGGCGGCGGCCAGGGCAGCGGCGGCCTTCGGCCCCCCGTCCCGCCCGGCCTTGTCGGCGTCATAGGCGACGCGCACGGCGACGGGGCGCCCGATGCCTTCCAGGGCCGCGGCCAACTCCGGCGCCAGCTTGGCCGCGGCTCCGGCGCCCCCTTCGCCTACGGCCAGGCAGACGGCGGCCACGTCGGCGGCGACTCCGGCGGCCCATACGCTGGGCTCGCCGTTGACCACGTAGAGCGGCGCCGAAGGATCGGCGGCCAGGCGCTTACGGGCCAGGGGCAGGCCGTAGAGGTGGGCGGTCCCTCCCCTGGCTTCCCATCCATACTTGGGCCGCTCGCCGTCAAGGGCCTTCCATCGGCGGGGCATGCCGGGCACCGTCGGCCAGAACAGAACGGGCCGGCCCTTGTGCCTGCCTTCGGTCACCTGCCAGTCGGCGGCCAGGTAGCCGGCGGGCAGGCCGCGGCGGCGCTCAAAGTCGGCTTGCTCGGCATAGCCGGCCGCGGGGGCAGCTACGGCGGCCGCTGGCGCGTGTTCCCCCTGGCCCTTCCCCTTGTTCGGCCCCGTGCCGTTGCGGCCAGCGCTGGCCGCGGCGCGCGGGGCAGGGGCGCCGCTTGCCGTGCGGAAGGCGTCAACGTCCATCCAAAGCAAGGCGGCCAGGGCCAGGGCTCCGCCGCCGCCGTGCGCCCCTTCACAATGGCGCGCGTGACAACACCAGATGCCGCCGGCCCCCTTGCCGCCGTCCTGCTTCCAGCCGGCGGAAGGGCTCTTGTCCTCATGCTCCGGCGCCGGGCAGCGGAACTGCAGTTCGCCGGCATGGGGCCGGGCGCCTTCGGCTTCCAGCCTGGCCGTAATGGCGGTGGAAAGGGCCACCAGGTCAACGGGGCAGCCGGCGGCCGTGCGGCCGTTGAACGTGTGTTCGGATTGTGATATCATCTGTCCCTCACGTTTTGAATGTTGGGCCGTGCGTAGCTTGGTCGGCCGGCGCACGGCAGAGGAAGGGAAGGGCCCCGCTCATACGGCGGGGCCTTTCGCTTTGTAGGGCGGGGGCGCCGTCGGCGGGGCAGGGGCGGGGGCAGTTCATGCGGCCCAACCGACGCCAGCGCGCGGGCCGGATGCATGGGGATCAGGGGCGGCAGTCGCCGCGGCTATCAGTGCGTCAACTTCGGCGGCCCGGAAGCGGACGGCGCGGCCGAAGCGAACCGGCGTCAAGCGCCGATCGCCTATCAGGCGGTACAGCATGTTGCGCGACAACCGAAGGCGGGCGCCGGCTTCCGCAAAGGTCAGCAGTTGGTCCATGGTGTCGTTTCCCTTTCGCGTTCTGATCGGAATGCAAAAGGCCCCCATGCCACACGTACCACGTGGGTCAAGGGGGCCGGCCCTGGACGGGTTTTCCGTTACCAGGAATGGGCTGTATTCCTGTGCGCCTGGATGCGCACAGATGTTCGCCTATAGTAGCAGATCAGAACAAGGGGGGGAAATGGGACACAACGGCTTGGGTTCGGCGGGCCGTTGGTCTTACCAGGGGTGGGCCGGCGGCCCCCTTTTGGGTGCGGACTTCCGCAGTCAGGCCGCGCGCCTGCCGTGGGGGCCGGCCAGGGCCCCCGTCTTGTCGGACCCTGCCGACGGCCTACGGGAGCCCTTCAAGGGGCCTGGTAGCCCTACCCGTAGCCCAACCGCCGGGCGCCCCCATGTGCAACCAAGGGCAAACGGTCCAAGCGGGGCGGGGCTTGTGCGCATCCAAGGGCACCAGAAAACAAGCCCGAATAGACTCCAAAACCGCAGGCTGCAGGTTCGATTCCTGTCCCGCCTGCCTGATTTATCGAGGGTTGTCGGCCCTTTGCGCCGCGGCCTATCCAGATTGACCGCGCCGGCCTCGGACGCGATTGTGATGCGCCCAGCCGTATCAGTTGTCGCGCTCCAGCTTGACCGTCTTGCGCTCCAGCTGGCCATCGGGCTTGCGGTATTCCAGGAAGAACTCCGCCTCGTCCTCGCCGAAGCAGAGGTTGGACCGGCGACCTTCGGCTTCCACCTTCTCGCCGCTGCTGTCCTTGGCCCCGAAGACGAGATCGGTCACCCCGACGGACTTCCAGTTGACGCCGGCGCAGAGCTGATCCTTCTCCAGTTGGTAGGTCCAGTTGTCGGGGTAGAACTCCACGGACCAGGCCGAGGCCGGGACGACGGTGGCCACCGGCACGGTCGTCGGCGCGGCGCTTGCCGCGGCGGCGGCGGTCGGGACGACAGCGGCCGTGGTGGGCCTCGGCGCCTCGGTGGGGGCTTCCGTGGCGGCGGCAGTGGCCGAGGGCGCCTCAGTAGCCGCTTCAGTGGGCGGCGCCGTGGTGGGCTCGGGCTCCAGAGTGGGAGCTTCGGTGGCCGGCGCGGCGGTGGGCGCGGCGGGTGCGCCGCAGGCGCCCAGCAGGACGGCAGTCATTGCGAGGACGGCGCAGGCCAAAACCAGAGTCACCCGGCGCTGCCCGGTCCAATCGACGGTCAAAGCGTGGGTCAAACCCTGCGTTTGCTTCACGTGCTTCCTCCCGGCCGCTTGAACGCGGCCTGTGATGCTGCTGGATGCAAGGGCGCGCGGCAGGCGGCGCCGGCGCGACAGGCGGGGAATGTACGCGAAGCCGGCTGGCCATGGCAAGTTCGGGCGGGGGGCAGGGCGCGGACGATCGCCCGTCAACCGGCACCCGGCCCATCGGCTAGTTCTCCGACCTCACGCGTTCTGGATCCTCCCGCCATACCCAATACGAGTACAGCACCGGCAACAGCACCGCCACCCCGATCACGGGGGCCATCAGCCGCCAGAGCCAGGTGCCGTCTAGCTGGCTGACCACCAGCATCACCAAGCCTGCCGCGACGAAGAGCCGTCCCGCCAGCCGATGCGTCTTCTCCCAGGACAGCTGGCTGGACAGGGTCCAGGGCGTGCGGATGCCCGCGAACCAGTTCGTGCCCAGACGCGGCAGCAGCAGGCCCAGGACCGTCAGCAGCACCCCTACCAGCAGCCCCATAAAGCTGGGCATCCGCGCCCCGCCCCAGAGCAATGCCCCGTGCATCAGGCCCATGAAGAGCAGCAGCACCAGACGCAGGGCATGGTAGGCGCCGGCGAAGCTGTTGTAGTTGGCGCGGTGCGGGTCCAGGCGCGGCAGCGCCAGCAGCAGCCCGTAGAGCAACAGGGCGACCAGGGGCAGGAAGAACAGCCCTTCCAGCCTCCCCCCAAAGCGGTCTACCTCACCCCGCAGGTTCCAGTGCATCGGCATCCGCTGCGGCGCCGTTGACCAGCGCAGGACGCCGACCGCGAACATCGCCGCCAGGATCAGCAGCTGCGGTAGCTCACGCTTCCAGGACCAGGTCATGTCGAACCTCCTCAGCGAACCGTGGGCTTTCCCGGGCCGCGGGGCGCTTCAAAGTGGACTCCCGCCCCGCTCATCATAGACCACCATGCAGCAGCGCCTCACTGGGTTGGCAGCCCCTCAGGGCCGCCAGTCCCACCAGTCGCGCCGGCTGCGCGGGTCCATGAAGCGGCCCGAGTCGCGGATGGCTACCAGCACCTGGTCCTGCCGCGCCCGCCCGAAGACCTGCCCCGGCCGAAGCGCCGGCAAGCGACCCCGGCCCTGTCGGTCCAGATCCCGGTACAGGGCCACCAGCGCAGGGTCCACGCAGATCTGCTCCACGTGCAGGGTATAGCCCACCGATGTGATGTCGTCCCGCGTGTACTGCAGGGTCACCCGCTGCTCGTTGGCGAAATGCACCAGCACCGCATGCTCCGGGCTGATGGGCCGGCCCGAGCCCGGCGCGTGTAGCGTCTGGCCGGGGTCGGCCGCCAGCCCCAGTAGCGTCACCGCCCAGTCGGTGATGGGGCGCTGCCGGCGGTAGGGGTGGTTGCCGTCCCAGTCGTAGACGCGGTGTGCGGAGCGGAAGACCGGTGGTCGGATGATCAGCTCCAGGAGGCGCGGCGGCTGAACCTGGTCCACGTCGTCTCCGTAGTCGATGAAGGCCAGCGGCGCGTCCACCGGCTGCCAGCCGCGCACCGCCAGGTTCATGTTGGGATGGGCGTCCCCGGCCATGGTCTCGCGCCGGCCCATCACCGACAGGGTGTCGAAGCGCTCGCTCCAGCCCTGACAGGGGTCGGGTGTGGCCGAAGGCGGCGGCGTCCGGGTGGGCGTCCGGCTGGGTGTGCGGGTGAGGGACGGCCGCGGGGTGTTGATCACCTCGCCCTCGGTCAGGAAGGGCAGCCAGGCGCGGCGGCTCAGGCCCGGCGCATCCACAGCGCAGCGGAAGCCGCCATCGGCGGAGCTGTGCGCCTCGTCGTCCTTGGTGCGCCGCGCAGCGCGGAGGGCCGGGGCGTTGTCGCTGTAGCCACCGCCGCGCAACACCCGTTCGTCACCCGCGGACGGGCCGGGCGGATCCAGGCGCGGAGCCCACGCGCCGTAATCCGCCGCGTACCTGTCCGCCACCCATTCCCAGACGTTGCCCGCCATGTCCACCGCGCCCCAAGGGCTGGCGCCGGCCGGATGGCTGCTCACCGGCGCCGTCAGGGCGTGGCCGTCGTCGATGAACTGTTCTCGCCAGACCAAGGCCGTGCGGCGATCCGCCAGATTGGCCTGGCTGCCGTCCGGCGGTGCCCAGCCCCAGGGCCAGGTCCGTCCATCGGTGCCGCGGGCTGCCTTTTCCCATTCGGCTTCGGTCGGCAGGCGGCGATCCGCCCAACGGCAGTAGGCGTCGGCATCCCTCCAGCTGACCGCCGTCACCGGAAAGGCGTCGGCATCGGCGCCGATCAGGCGCCCGTCACCGTCCGGGTCCCGCCACCAGGCACCGTCCAGCCGCGCGTACTCGGCGCCCACGTAGCCGTGGCTGTAGCCGACCGCCTCGGCCTGCGTGCGATGCCCCGTGTTCGCCACGAAGCGCGCGAACATGGCGTTGGTCACCTCGTGCCGGTCGATGCGATAGGCCGAGAGTCGGACCTCGCGGCGAGGGGCCTCGTCCGGCGAACCCGCGGAGGCGTCGGCGCCCATGACGAAGGCGCCGGCGGGGACGAGGACGAGCGGCATGCCGTCGCTGCCGCGAGCGCCGCGATCCTGGGCCTGTGTCGGCGGCGCGGCGGCAAGGGCAGCGACGGCGGACTGGAAGAGGATGAGGGCGACGACCGCGAAGCGCGGGAGCTGCAGGCGAAAGCCGGACGTCCGGTGCGGCATCGACATGAGCGGTTCTCCTGGTTCTGCATGGCGGCATCCCCCCGCCACGGGCATTCTAGAGCTGCGGAAGGTCGCCGACAAGCGGCGGCGCATCATGGCAGTGTCCCGCTGGACACGCCCGGCCCACGTCGCCAAGCCCGCAGCGACCACCGGATCGCCGTCCGGCCTCAAGCCAGGTCGATGACCCCTGGCAGTTCGTCCGATGCAAGACCCGCAGCGTCCGGACCTCCCTCCCCAGGCACACCCGCCCCCGATCCACCCAGCCCGGCACCACATGCCGCGGCCCCATCCCCATCCAGGGCCAACCGCGCGGGCAGGATCCGGTTCCACAGGTCCGCGGCGCTCCAACAGCTGACGCGGCTACCATCCGGCGCCAGGCCGGACCAGCGTCGACGGCCCAGGGCGTCCGTGGCGTCGCCGGGCGCCTCCCAGAGGATCGGCCGCAGCTGTCCCGCCAGGCCCGCCGCATGCCGCCGCGCCAGGTCCCGGCCCAGTGCGGCCAGCTCGGTGCTCCGCTCACGACGCAGGGCGGCGGCCACCTGGCCGGCCATCGCCGCCGCCGCCGTGCCCTCGCGCGGGCTGTAGGGGAAGACGTGCAGGCGGCAGAATCCGAGCTCGCGCAGCAGCTTGAGCGTCGCCTCGTGGTCCGCGTCGGTTTCACCCGGCAAGCCGGCGATGACGTCGGTGCCCAGGGCCAGTCCCGGGATGGCTGCGCGGGCCGCCTCCACCCAGCGTCGCAGGCTGTCCACGCGCCCCCGGCGGGCCATGCGGCGGCGCAGGGCGTCGCTGCCCGTCTGGATGGGCAGGTGCAACTGCGGCATCAGTCGTTCATCCGCCCAAAGCGCGGTCAGCGACGGATGCAGGTCCCAGGGCTCCAACGAGGACAGGCGCAGGCGCGGTAGCCGACGGTCCTGGAGAAGGCTCCGGATCAGACCCGTCAAGCCATCGCCTCCCAAGCCCAGGTCCTTGCCATAAGCCCCCAGCTGCACCCCGGTCAGCACTGCCTCCTGGTAGCCGGCCGCGGCCAAGGCCCCGATCTGCAGCACGATGTCGGCGCGGTGGCGGCTGCGCGCGGCGCCCCTGGCTACGGTGGTGGCGCAGAAGGCGCAGCGTTGGTCGCAGCCGTCCTGCACCGCAACGAAGGCCCGCGTTCTTCCCCGCGCGGGCGGAAGGACGGCCGCCTCCATCGCCGTCGCCGAACGGCTGCCCGCAGCCGGCCGCCCGGTCCGATCGTGGATCCAGTCCGCCAGACCCTCCTTGTCCCCATTTCCCACCACCGCCGTCACCCCGGGAAGGGCAGTGAGGGCTTCGGGCGTCAAGGTTGCCTGGCAACCGGTCAGAACGATGGCCGCTTCCGGCCGCTCTCGGTGCCAACGCCGGACCAGCCGCCGCGCATCCCGCGCCGCTTCCGCCGTGACGGCGCAGGTGTTCAGCACGATCACGTCGGCCTGGCCAGCGGCGGTCAGCGCCACGCCGTCTGCCATCAGGCGTCCCCCCAGGGCGTCCATCTCCGCCTGATTCAGGCGGCAGCCCAAGGTGCACAAGTGGATCCGCGGAGCAGGTCCCCGCTCCGCGTCAGCGCTGACGGCCATCAGGGTGACGGGGTGGGGTCCACCGGCTCAACCGGGCCGCCGCGCATGGGCGGCGGATATGGCGGATCGCCGCCGGGGTCGCCGCCGGGATCGTCGCCGGGGTAGGGGTCGGGCGTATCAGGCAAGGGTGGATAAGGATCGTCTCCCCCCGCCGGCTGCGGCGTCTCGGGGGCGCTGGTCGCCGGCGGAGCGGCGCCGGTCTCTCGTGGTTCACGCTCCTCGTCGTCGTCGATCCCTGGTTCCAGAGCCGGCGTACCCGTACCGACCGGCATAGGGCTACCCGGGATACCAGCGCCGGGCGACGCGGATGCCGGCGCCGCGGTGCCGCCGAGCCGGGCCGGGCCGGCAGTCCGCGTGGCCCGGGCCGCCGCCGTCGCCGTCGCCTGAGCGCGCAGGCTGTCCAGGTCCGCGGTCGCCGCCGGTGGAACGGCGGGCATGACGCGATCCAGGGCGCTGCGCAGACCGGGATCCTGGAGCAACAGGCGCGCCAGCGCGAAGACCACCACCGCCGTCAAGGCGGCCAGAGCGGCGCGCGAGGCGCGCGGTCCTCCCAGCCAGACGCCGGCCAGTTCGCGCCCCCGTTCCTGGATGCCCCGCAGCCAGGCCGGGATCGGCGGCACAGGACGGGACCGCTCGCGACGCCGACGGGCCACCCGCGCCTGATCGGCGAAGCGCGTGTCGAAGTCAGCCGGCGCCAGGTCCGCCGCCGCGGCCCCTTCCACCGCCAACATGCTCCGGAGCAAGGTCAGCTCGGCGCCGCAGTCCGGGCAGCCGTCCAGGTGGGCCTGCACGCGCGCGGCCAGTTCCGGCTCCCTTCGGGCCCAGGCCAGGGCAGGTGCCCCACCCAGGGCCACCCGATCCACGTGCGCCTGGCATTCGGCGCAGGGCAGTTCGTCCCCCGCCGCCGCCAGGATGGCATCGGCGAAGCGCAGTCCCAGGCGCCGGCAGCGCGGGCAGACCCGCGCATGGGCCAGGGCCGCGGCCGACAGGGCCGCGGACGGGGCGTCGTCGAGGCCGCAAAGCGCGCGGCGCGAAGTCAGGCAGTCCATGGACACCTGACGGAAAACGCAGCCGCAGCTTGCATCAGCCCAAGGCCTCCCGCCAGCGGCGCAGCGAGGTGATGAAGTCCTCGTCATGGCGCAGCTTCTCCAGGTCGCGGCAACGGATGACATGGATGTTACGGCGGTTGGTGTCCAGCTCCGCGGCCAGATCCTCATCGTCCTGCTCCTGCAAGTAGCCCCGCAGGAGCACCGTTCGCGACTGCTCGCTGACCGTCCGGATCGTCCGGATGCGGCTCAGGAGCCCCAGGAGCTCCTCCGACTCCAGGGCCTGGGCGGCATCCTCCCCATCGCCGGCGGCCAGCAGCTCGCCAAATGGGCGCTCCTCGTCACCGCCCAGCGGGGCGTCCAGGCTGACCTGGCGGCTGAGCGCCACGCGCCGGGCACGGCCCGCGGCCGTCGCCGGCTCCAACAGGCGGAGGTGGTCCACGAGGCGGTTGGCCGCGACGCGCGCCGCCCAGGCCAGGAACCGCTCCGGGTCATCAGGCCCCTTGCCCGCCTCCAGCTGCTGGTGGATCTTGAAGAGAGCCTCCTGGGCGCAATCCTCCGCCAGATGCTGCAGGCGCGGGTCGGACGCCACCCGCGGCCAGAGCATCCGCTGCAGGCGCTGGCCCAGCGATTGGTAGGCGCGCTGGCGCAAGGCCGGAGCCTCGGACTGGCAGGCGGCCAGGAGCTCCCGGCCCTCGGCGTTCAGGTCCACCGACGCCGGCACGCCCATGGGGCGGGGCAGGACGAGGCGGATGCCGTTGGCATCGGCGGAAGATACATTGCTTTTGGCTTGGGCATGATTAAAATGACCGGTCGATCCAAAGCAGGCCGAAGGTCGGCCGCGGAAGCCGCCGGGGCAGCGACCGCCGGCGAACCGAACCGATCGCCGGCAGGACGGGCGACCGGACAGGGAGCAACCCAGACACCTTGCGCGCGCTCATCACCGGCTTCGGCGGCTTCGTCGGACCCCATCTCGCCGCAGCGTTGCGGTCGGAAGGCGGCGGCGAACTCTGGGGCACAGTATACCAGGAAGCCGAACCGGCGCAGGGGGCTGCGGAACCGGCTTGCAGGGCCGTCCGACTGGACCTTCGCGACGCGGCGGCGGTGCGGGATCTGCTCCTGGATCTGCGGCCGGACTGGATCTTCCATCTGGCCGCCCAGAGCTCCGTGGCCGCTTCCTGGCAGGATCCCTGGCCGACCCTGGAGAGCAACGTCCGCATGCAGCTGAACCTGCTGCATGCCGCCCGCGAACTGCGCCAGGCCGGCTCCGGCCCTGAGGGCGGGCCGCGGATCATCGTCGCCGGCACCAACGAGGTCTACGGCGACGCGCCCACGCCCACCGACGAGACGGCGCCCTTGGATCCGCGCAACCCCTATGCCGTCAGCAAGATGGCCCAGGATCTCCTGGCCGCGCAATGCGCCCAGGCATGGGATCTGGACGTGGTCCGCGTCCGTCCCTTCAGCCACATCGGCCCCGGGCAGGACGATCGCTTCGTGGCCGCTGCCTTTGCCCGCCAGGTAGCGGAGATCGAAGCCGGCCTGCGGGAGCCGATCGTCCGCGTGGGCGACCTCTCGGCCCGGCGCGATTTCAGCGACGTGCGCGACATCGTGCGCGGCTACCGACTGGCGGCGGAGCACGGCCGGCGCGGCAGGGTCTACAATCTAGGGCAGGGGCAGGCTCTGCCGGTCGCCGCCGTCCTGGAGCATTTCGTCGCCCGCGCCAGGCGGCCGCTGCGCATCGAGGTGGATCCGGCGCGGCTGCGGCCCGCCGACGTGCCGCTCACCCTCTGCGACGCGGGTCGCGCAGCGGCGGAGCTGGGCTGGCGGCCGACCATTCCCCTGACGCAGACCTTGGACGAGATTCTGGACGACTGGCGATCTCGCGTGGCCGCCGGAACGAAGGCGTCTCTGGGATCCCTGGAAAGGAAGACGTAAGCACGATGGCCAAGAAGGCTCTGATCACCGGTATCACCGGTCAGGACGGTTCCCATCTGGCGGAGTTCCTGCTGGAGCAGGGCTACGAGGTGGTGGGCATGGTCCGCCGGACCAGCACCGTCCGCTTCGATCGCATCCGCCATATCCAGGACCGGCTGACCCTGGTGCCGGGCGACCTGCTGGACGAGATCTCCCTGATTCACCTGCTGCGCGAGCACCGCCCCCAGGAGGTCTACAACCTGGCGGCACAGAGCTTCGTGCAGACCTCCTGGAGTCAGCCTGTCTTCACCGGCGAGGTGACCGCCCTGGGCGTCACGCGGCTGCTCGACGCGATCCGCATCGTCGATCCCGGCATCCGCTTCTACCAGGCCTCTTCCAGCGAGATGTTCGGCAAGGTGCAGGAGGTGCCGCAGCGGGAGAGCACGCCCTTCTACCCCCGCAGCCCCTACGGCGTGGCCAAGGTCTACGGGCATTGGATCACCGTCAACTACCGCGAGAGCTACCAGCTCTTCGCCACCAGCGGCATCCTCTTCAACCATGAAGGCCCCCGCCGCGGCGTGGAGTTCGTGACCCGCAAGATCACCGACGCGGTCGCCCGCATTCACCTCGGGCTGCAGCGGGAGCTGCGGTTGGGCAATCTGGACGCCCAACGCGACTGGGGCTGGGCTCCGGACTTCGTGCGGGCCATGTGGCTGATGCTGCAGCAGCCGGAGCCCGATGACTACGTGATCGCCACCGGCGAGACCCATTCGGTGCGCGAGTTCTGCCAGATCGCCTTCGCCCACGTGGGCCTGGAATGGGAGAGCCATGTGGTGTTGGACGACCGCTTCGTGCGCCCGGCGGAGGTGGACCTGCTGATCGGCGACCCGAGCAAGGCCCGGGAGAAGCTGGGGTGGTCGCCCACCGTGAGCTTCCCGGAGATGGTCCGGCGCATGGTGGACAACGACATCCGCCTCCTCAAGGAGGAGCGGGAACTGGCATGAGCAACGACAGCATCCAGTTCGGCACCGATGGCTGGCGAGCGCGCATCGGTGACGGCTACACCTTCGCCAACCTGCGGCGCGTGGCCGCCGCGGCCGCCGTGTACTACCGTGACCATGCCGACGGCGCCGCGCGCGGCATCGTCATCGGGCATGACCAGCGGTTCCTGGCCCGTGAGATGGCCGAGGCCGCCGCGGAGGTCGTGGCGGCCCACGGCGTGCCCGTGTGGCTGACCAAGGGCGCCACCCCGACGCCGGTGATCAGCTACTCGGTCCTGGCCCGCAAGGCGGCCGGGGCCATCAACCTGACCGCCAGCCACAACCCGCCGGAGGACCTGGGGTTCAAGGTGCGCGACGCCACCGGCGGCGCCCTGGCTCCCGCGGCACTGGCGCTGCTCGAGGCGTGCATCCCCGCCCCCGGCGAAGCGATCCAGCGCTTGGAGCTGGCCGAGGCGCTGCGGAGCGGTGCTGTGCGCCTCTTCGACCCGGCTCCCGACTACCGCGCCTACGCGGCCTCGCGGGTGGACCTGGACCGCATCGCCCGCGCCGGAATCCGCGTGGCCTACGACCCGATGTGGGGCGCGGGCATCGGCTGGCTGGAATGGCTGCTGGGTCCGGGGGCCCGGACCCGCTTCCTGGCCATCCACGCTGAGCGCAACCCCGCCTTCCCCGAGATGAGCCGCCCCGAGCCCATTCCCCCGAACACCGACGCCTTGGCGCGCCACGTGCGAGCCACAGGCGCCGACGTGGGCATCGCCAACGACGGCGACGCGGACCGCATCGGGGTCATGGACGAGCAGGGCAACTTCGTCAACCAGCTACAGGTATACGGCCTGCTGGCCTATTACCTGCTCAAGGTGCGCGGGGAGCGCGGTGCCATCGTCAAGACCCTCTCCACCACCTCTACCCTGGAGATCCTGGGCGCGCGATACGGCGTCGCGGTGCACGAGACGGGCGTTGGCTTCAAGTACGTCGGCCCCAAGATGCTTGAGACGGACGCCATGCTGGGCGGTGAGGAGAGCGGCGGCTTCGCATTCCGCGGCCTGCCCGAGCGCGACGGGCTCCTGGTGGCCCTGGCCCTCCTGGACCTGATGATCCAGACGGGGCGGAAGCCCTCGGAGCTGCTCGCCGACTACTACGCGGAGGTTGGCGGCGTCTGGCATTACCAGCGCCGGGACCTGCGCTTTCGCGAGGCGGACCGCGCTGCGGTGCGCGCCCGCCTGGACGCGGCCGAGCCGACGGAGCTGGGCGGCGTTCCGGTAACGCGCATCGACCGACGCGACGGCTACAAGTACTGGTTCGCCGACAAGGGCTGGATGCTGATCCGCTTCTCCGGCACGGAGCCCCTTATGCGGGTCTACACCGAGACGCCCCGCGCGGAAGCCGTCCAGGCCTTCCTTGATGCCGGCGTTCGCCTGGCCGGGGTGGAGGCCTGAGGCGACGGCCATGCGCGCACCCTTCCTGATCGACACCCACTGCCACCTGGACGCCGCGCAGTTCGCGGACGAACCGGTGGCGGACCTGCTGGCGCGCGCGGCCGCGGCGGGGGTAGGGCGCATGGTGACGATCGGAACGAACCTGATCACGAGCCGCGCCGCCGTGGCCCTGGCCGACGCCCATGCCCCGGTCTACGCCTCCGTGGGCGTGGATCCCAACGAGGCGGCCGGCTACGATGCGGCCGCGCGGGCCGAGCTACGCACCCTGGCGGCGCATCCCAAGGTACTGGCCATCGGCGAGATCGGCCTGGACTACCATTGGATGGTGAGCCCCGCAGCCCATCAGGCCGACGTCCTTGCCGACCAGCTGGCCCTGGCCGGCGAGTTGGGCCTGCCGGTGGTCATCCACTGTCGCGACGCGCACGATGACGCCGAGCGCGTCCTCGGCGCCTGGGCCGCTGAGCGGCGTCGCGCCGGCTGGCCGGCGGAACGGCCGGTAGGGGTCATGCACTGTTATTCCGGCGACCTCGCGGAGGCCCTGCGCCTCCATACCGCGGGCTGGCTGGTCTCCCTGGCGGGGCCTGTCACCTACAAGAACGCGGTCCGCGGCCAGGAGGTGGCCGCCGGCCTGCCCCTGGAGGCCCTGGTCCTGGAGACGGACGCGCCCTATCTGGCGCCCGTCCCGCGGCGCGGCACACGCAACGAGCCGGCCTTCGTCCGCCATACGGCCGAGTTCGTGGCCGGCCTGCGCGGGCTGGACCTGGCCGCGTTGGCCGCGGCCACCACGGCCAACGCGGTGCGGCTCTTCGCCGGCGGCCTCACCGATGGACCGGTCGCGGCCGGCACCTCCACTGCCGCCCAAGCGGCCTGGGAGCTGGCGTGATGGATTTCTCCGCCGTGGCCGCGCGGGACGGCGACCCGGTCGCCGCGCCGGAGGCCATCGCCCCCTTCGCCGCCGATCTGCAGCGGCTGGAGGCCTACCTGCGCGACCGCAGCGGGATCGGATTCGACATCCTGGCCGGGCTGCTGGAATCGGTCTTCGGCGCCGGGGGCAAACGCATCCGGCCGGCTCTCGTCTTCGCCGTCGGGCGACTGGCAGAAGGCATGGGCGAGGAAGGCCGCCGCCGCCGCGCGGACTATCCGGATGACGCCATCATGCGCCTGGCCGCGGCCATCGAGACCCTTCACACCGCCACCCTGGTCCACGACGACCTGGTGGACGGCGCCGAGACGCGGCGTGGGAGACCCACCCTGCACGGCCGTTGGGGCGTGGGCGCCACCATCCTGGCCGGCGACTGGCTCTTCGCCCGCGCCTCGGCCTTCTCGGCCAGCACGGGAGCGGTGCGGGTGGTGCAGCTTTTCGCCCAGACCCTCGAGGCGCTGACCGACGGGGAGCTCCGCCAGCTCTTCGGGCGGCGCGGGCTGCCCACCCGCGAGGAATACGAGCTGCGCATCTACGGCAAGACAGCCTCGCTCTTCGAGACGGCCACGGAGAGCGCGGCGGTCCTGATCGGCGCGACGCCGGATCAGGTGCGCGATCTCAGCCGCTTCGGGCGCTCCCTGGGCATGGCCTTTCAGATCATCGACGACCTCCTGGACTTCACCGCGGACGAGGCCACATTGGGCAAGCCAGTGGGCTCGGACCTGCGCTCCGGTCAGATGACCCTGCCCACGCTCCTGTACCTCGAGGCGCGGCCCGACGAGGATCCCTGGGCCCGGGGTCAGGCGGCAGCGGCGGACATCGAGCGGCTGGTGGCGGCGATCGGCGCGGACGAGGCGGTCATCGCCCGCAGCAGGGCGGCCGCCGAGGCGCATCTGGCCGACGCCCTGGCCGGCCTGGACGGCTTCGAGCCCGGCCCGGCTCGCGACCTGCTGGCCGAGATCGCCCGCTACGCCATCTCCCGCGACCGCTGATGGGTGACGGCCCCCCTCCCAGCCTCCCCCCGCTGGGGGGAGGAGCCGAAGCCCTCTCCCCGCTGGGGGGAGGGTTGCGAGGGGGGCGGCCGCCCGGATCGTGCGCGGAAGACGGGCCACCGTCCGCTTCTCCCGTCGGCGTCGTCATCGTCAGTTGGAACGTGTCCGCACTCCTCGACCGCTGCCTGGCCTCGCTGGCGGCCTCCGACCAGCCCCTGCGCATCGTGGTCGTGGACAACGCCTCCAGCGACGACACGTTGGCCATGCTGCGGCGTCGGCATCCGCAAGCGGTGGTCATCGCCAACGCCGACAACCGCGGCTTCACGGCGGCGAACAACCAGGGTCTGCGTGCCCTGGGCTTAGGTCTCAGCGCAGCGGACGGCCCGCCATACCCAGACACGCCGCCCGGCGAGCCGCCGCCGGAACAGGTCCTGCTCCTCAACCCGGACACCGAGGTGGCACCCGATGCCGTGGCGCGACTGCTGGACTGCCTGGCGGCACATCCCCGCGCCGCCGTCGCCGGGCCGGCCCTACGCTACGGGGACGGTTCGCCGCAGCCTTCGCGCCGCCGCTTCCCCACGGTGGCCACCGCCCTGGTGGAGAGCACGCCCATCGGCTGGCATTGGCCGGGGCTGCCGCCGATCCGCCGCTACCTGATGGCCGACGCGCCGGAGGATAAGGAGCAGCGGGTGGACTGGGTTACCGGAGCGGCGATGCTGTTTCGGCGCGCGGCCTTGGAGGCGGCGGGCGGCCTGGACGAGGGCTTCTTCATGTACTCGGAGGAGCTGGACCTATGCCGCCGCCTGGCCGATCTGGGCTGGGAGACCTGGTTCTGCCCCGCGGCGCGGGTGCTGCACCACGAAGGCCGGTCCAGCGAGCAGGTCTCGGGCCTGCGCCATCGCCTCTTCCAGCGCTCTCGGCTACGTTACATGACCTTGCATCATGGCCGGAGGATCGGCGAGCTGCTGCGCCTGGGCATCCTGGCGCAGTACGCCGTCGAGCTCGCCCTGGAAGTCCTCAAGGGCTTTCTGGGCCACCGGCGCGAGCTGCGGCAGGCGCGGGCGGCGGCCTACCGCGAGCTGCTGCGGGACGGCCTGAGGTGAACCCGCGCGTCCTGTTGGTCACGGGCGAGTACCCGCCCGATGAGGGTGGTGTGGCCGACTACACGCGCTGCCTGGCGGAAGCCCTGGCGGCGCGGGGGCTGGCGGTGGCGGTGCTCTGCCCGCGGCGGCGGGCGGCGGAGGACGGCAGGCACGCCGCGTCCGGCGCTGCCCTGACGGCGACGGCAGAAGGCCTGCACGGCGGGATCGAGAACGGTGTGACGGTCTTCCGTCAAGCCGATCCACGTTGGGGCTGGAACAGCCTCGCCTCGGCACGGCGGCTCGCCCGGTCCTGGCAGGCGGACTGGCTGCATGTCCAGTACCAGGCGGCGGCCTTCGGCCTGGGGCTACCCATCCACCTCCTGCCCTGGCGCCTGGGCCGCGCCCTGCCCGCCCTGCGCCTGGCCGTCACCTACCACGACCTGCGTGAGCCCTACCTCTTCCCCAAGGCCGGCCGCCTGCGGCCGCTGGCGGTGCTGGCCCTGGCCCGCCACAGCCATCTGGCCCTGACGACGAACGCTGAGGACCGGATGCGTCTGGCGGCGGATCTGACGGCGCGCGGCTGGGATCACCCGCGCCAGGCCCTGGTGCCTATCGGCAGCAACCTGCCCGACGCGCCGCCCGACGGCTTCGACCGGGCGGCCTTCCGCGCCGCAGCGGGCCTCGCGCCCGACACGACGGCCCTGGGCTACTTTGGATTCCTCAACGCCAGCAAGGGTGGGATGCTGCTGCTGGGCGGCCTGGCGGCATTGCGCGCAGCGGGCCGGGACGCGCGGCTGGTGATGATCGGCGGGGCGGTGGGCGCCAGCGACCCGACCAACGCGACGTACCTGGGCGCCTTCCGCGCCAACGCCGAGACCATGGGCGTGGCCGATGCCCTTCACTGGACGGGTCACCTGCCGGCCCCGCAAGTCTCCGCCTGGCTGCATGCGGCGGACCAGGTGGTCCTGCCCTACGGCGACGGAGCCTCCTACCGTCGCGGCAGCCTGCTGGCTGCTCTGGCCCACGGCCGTCCAGTGGTCACCACGACGCCCGCGCCGCCCCTGCCCGGCTGGCGCCCCGGCCCCGACGACGCCGACCCGCCGCCGCTGGTCGACGGTGTCCACGTCCTGCTCTGCCCCGCGGACGACGCGGCGGCCCTCGGCGCGGCGGTGCTGCGCCTGGCCGCGGATCCCGACCTGGCGGCATCCCTCGGCCGCGGCGCCCGGAAGCTGGCGGCGGCCTTCGGCTGGGCGGCGATCGCGGCGCGGCACGCGGACTTGTACGGGCGGAGGGGCTGAAGGCGGTCGGTCACATCCGGTGGGACGGGGCGCCAGCCGCGTGAAGGATCCTGGGCATCCGCTTCCAGGCGCGATCCGCAGCGGCGAAGCATCCGCTGGAGGTTGATGGGATTCTCCCGAGAACCTTGTGGCGGATGCTTCGCCCCTACAATCCCGCCGATACCCTCGCCCCAACCCCCTTACGCCCCGGCCCCCCGCGCCCCAAGCGCCTGCAGCCGCGCCAGCCGCCCCTCGTCCAAGGTCTCCAGCCCGGTCAGCCGGCTGAGCAGCGCGTGCGCCCGGGCGAAATGCCCGCGGGCCTCGTCGGGGCGGCCCAGAGCCAGCAGCAGCTCGCCCAGCTCCTCGTGGACGAAGCCGTCGTCGCTGTTCGCATCACCGCCGTCCGCAGCGATGTCCTCCGCAGCGCCTCGGGCCGCCCGTCCCGCTTCCAGCAGAGCGCGCTGCTCCGACAGGGCCTCCTCCAGCCGTCCCAGACTGCGCAGGCAGCGCGCGCGACACCAGCGGGCGATGCGCGCGGCTTCGCCCGCTGGATCCTGGGCCTCGCGGAAGGTCAGGCTCTTCTCGAACAGCTCCAGGGCCTCGTCGTAGCGACCCTGATCGTGCAGGCTCCAGCCGCTGTTGTTATAGAGCGAGCCCAGCCAGCGCCGCGCCCGCGGATCCCGCGCCGCCTCGGCCATGGCGATGGCGCGCCGGTTCCAGGCCAGACCCTCCTCGCCCGGCAGGGCGATGCCCAGCATATGCGCCGCATCGCAGGCCAGGTGCTCCTCTCCAGCGGCCTCGGCGGCCGCGAGGGCCGCCTGGAAGAGGGGGGCGCCGGCAGCCGGATCCCCATCGCTGTTCAGGCAGCGTCCGCGCTCCAGCAGCAGCCGTACCCGGGCGGTACGGACGTCCTCGCCCCGCGTTTCTGCCGCCAGGCAAAGGGCCTCGCCCTCGTCCAGCCAGCAACCGGCCGCGGCGAAGTCGGCGCGCAGGCTGTGGGTGCGCGCGATCTGGCTGTGGATCTGGGCCAGGTAGTCAGCCGGGGCCTGGCCGCGCATCCGCTCCAGAAGTTGCCCGAAGCGCGCCTCGCTGGCGGCCGGGTCGCCGAAATCCCACAGGGCGTCGATATCCGGAAGGGTCAAGGAGGGGTCGCGCATGGTCGGCTCCGGTGCGTGCATGGACCCGTGGGCCTACGGGCGTACAGGGCGCGCAGGAAGGATCGCGGGATCGCAGGATCGTGGCGATCCGGTGGGCCTCCGGATGATAGCGCGACGTCCTCTGCAGCGGTGGCCCGGGGCCGGACGGCTAGAATTGCGGTCATGCACAGCCACGTGGAGGACGCATCACCCGCGGCCCGGACTGCTCTGTCAGCCCGCGTCGGTCGATTTGCCCATCGCCGCCGCCTGATGGCCCCGGCCGCCCTGCTACTCGGCGCTCTCTACCTGCTGGCCCAGGTCGCGCGGCCGGCCCGGGTCACCGTCAGCTGGGAGACCGGCAGCGAGCAGGACATGGCAGGGTTCAACCTGTACCGCGGCGGCGGCGATGGCGGAGAAGGCGGCGACGCCGCGGCAGCTCGCCTCCCGCTGCGGGTGAACCCGGCCATGGTCCCCGCCCGGGGCAACAGCACCGAAGGCGGCAGCTACCGCTTCGTGGACGACCAGGTGTCCTACGGGGCGCGCTACCGCTACCAGATCGAGAGCCTGGACCGTTCCGGTGGTAGCGAGCGGTTGCCGGAGACCATCGCCGTCGCCGTCCCGGATCACAGGGCCCTGTTCCTGGTCGAAGGCCTGTTGGCGGCCGCCCTGGGTCTGGGGCTGCTGCTGCCGGACCGGCGCCGCGGACAGGATTGACATCCGGGCCGGCTTCCGGCAGCATGCCGCGCCATCATGCCCGCCTACTTCGCCACCCCCCACCTGCTCGCCGCCCTGGCGGCCGGCCTGCTCGCGGCTCTGCTTCTGGGCCAGGCCGGGACCCGACGCGGCGACGGGCGAGGCCTCGGATCGGTGCTGCTCTTCGCGGTGGCCTCCCTGGCCTTCTGGCTCGTCGACGGCCCCCTCGATCGGCCCTCGCCCTGGCATGGCCTGGCGGCCGCCCTGTGGTGGCTGCTGCTGGTGCAGGTGCTGCTGCGGCTCCTGGACAGCCTGGTCTGGGAGCGCCATGTGGCCGGCCGTTCCGGCCGGCCCTTTCCCCGCCTGCTGCTGGACGTCTTCAACGTCGTCGTCCTCGTGGTGGTGGCCCTCCTGGCCCTGGACCATTACTTCCCCGGCCAGCTGAAGACCGTCCTCGTCACCTCCACCATCGCCTCGGCGGCCATCGGCCTGGCCTTGCAGGACGTGCTGCGCGGTGTCGTGGCCGGCCTGGTGCTGCAGGCCGAGTCCCCCTTCGCCCTGGGGGATTGGGTGCAGATCTCGGGGCACGAAGGCCGGGTGGTGCAGCTGAACTGGCGCACCGCCAGCCTGCTGACACGGGAGAACAACCTGGTGGTCATCGGCAACGACAAGATCACCGGCGAGGACATCGTCAACTTCAGCCGTCCGGACCCCCGCCATGCGCACGATGTCTTCGTCGGCCTGGGCTACGAATGCCCGCCGGAACAGGTCAAGGCGGTGCTCCTGGCCGCCGCTGGCGGGGTGGAGGGCATCGCGCCGGATCCGGCGCCGCGGGCCTTCGTCATGAGCTACGACGACTTCAGCATCGGCTACCGCCTGCGCTACTGGATCGCAGATCCCGAATCGGCGCCGCGCGTCCGCGACCGGGTGCTGGGCCGCTTCTGGTACGGCCTGCGCCGGGCGGGCATGACCATCCCCTTCCCCATCCGCGACGTCAACCTGCGCCCCGTCCCCGAGGACGCTCAGGAGCGCCGGCGCGGCGCCGAGCGGGAGGAAGCGGCCGCCGTCCTGCGCCCGCTGGCGCTGCTCGCGCCGCTCGACGACGCGCAGATCGACATCCTGGCTGCGGGCGCCCGCAGCCAGGACTTCGCGCCCGGGGAGGTTCTGCTGCGCGAGGGAGAGCCGGGCGACTCGCTGCTGGTCATTCGCCGCGGCCGGCTGAGCATCGCCGCGCGCGGCGTGGACGGCAGCATGGTTCCCGTGGCTGAGCGGGGCGCGGGCGAAATCGTCGGCGAGATGAGCCTGCTCACCGGCGAACCGCGCTCGGCCACGGTCGCGGCCCTGGAGGAGAGCGAGATCATCGAGGTGGGCAAGGCGCTCTTCGCCCGGGTGCTGCTGGCCGATCCGGCCATCGCCGAGGCGCTCAGCATCATCCTGGCGCACCGGGCCCTGGAGCAGAAGGCCCGGGTGAGCGCGGCCGGCAGCGCCGCGGCCGCGCCGTCCGCGGCGCTCGGGCTCCGCGACGAACTGCTGGGCCGGATCCGCCGCTTTTTTGGGATGGCGGAAGGCGGATAGGGTACAATCCCCGGCCCCATCCCCCACGAAGGAAAGCCCGAGGCGCCTGCCGTCGCGCGGCATCGGCGTGCCCGCAGCCCAGGCGCGGCCGACCATCCGGCCGCCCTCGCATTTATGGAGGTCCTCCCGACGATGACCACCCGCATCGCCATCAACGGCTTCGGCCGGATCGGCAAACAGCTGGTCAAGGCCATTCACGAACGCTACTGGGACCAGGTCGAGATCGTGGTGGTCGGCATCACCAACTCCCATATCACCGAGCATCGCGCCCTGCTCCTCAAGCACGACTCGCTCTATGGCGACTTCGACGCCGACATTCGCGCCGTGATCCAAGGCCGCACCAACGCCATCGAGGTGGACGGGCGGCAGATCGAGGTCCTGGGGCGCAACCTCTACGGCCCGGTGCCGGAGTGGCGGCGCTACAAGGTGGATCTGGTGGTGGAAGCCACCGGCATCTTCACCGCGCGGGAGGCGGCGCGCAAGCACCTGCTGGCCGGCGCGCCGCGGGTGCTGATCTCCGCTCCCGGCAAGAGCCCCGACGCCACCCTGGTCATGGGGGTCAACGAGGAGCAGTTCGACCCGGAGCAGCATTTCATCGTCTCCAACGCCAGCTGCACCACCAACTGCCTGGCGCCGGCGGCCAAGGTGCTCAACGACACCTTCGGCGTGCAGCACGGCCTGCTCTCCACGATCCACGCCTACACCTCCTCGCAGGTACTCCTGGACCACGCCGGCAAGGATCCGCGCCGCTCGCGGGCGGCGGCCTTCAACATCGTGCCCACGTCCACCGGCGCGGCCAAGGCGGTGGGGCTGGTGATCCCGGACCTCAACGGCCGCTTCCAGGGCGACGCCCTGCGCGTGCCCACGCCCTCGGTTTCCCTGGCGGACTTCACCGCGCTGGTGGAACGGGCGCCCGGCGGCGCGGCGGCGGTCAACGATGCCCTGCGGGCCGCGGCGGCGGGCCCGATGCGCGGTGTCCTGGCCGTGACCGACGCGCCTTTGGTCTCGGTGGATTTCCTGGGCAACCCGCATTCCAGCATCGTCGACGCCCCGGCCACGATGGTTCAGGGCAACATGGTCAAGACGGTCCTGTGGTACGACAACGAATGGGGCTACACCTGCCGCGTGGCGGACATGGTCTACTTTCTGACGGAGCGGATCAAGGGCCGCTCCCACGCCGACGTGCGGGCTGACATCATCGCCCGCGCCCCCGAAGCCGAACTGCCGGAGGTGATCGGATGAGCCAGCCCAAGACCACCCGCGTGGCCATCCACGGCTTCGGCCGCGTGGGCAGGCAGATCTTCAAGGCCCTCTGGGACATGGCGCCGGCCAACCTGGAGGTGGCGGCCATCGGTCTGTCTCGACCGGAGGACGCCCCGGCGGCGGCGCACTTGCTGAAATACGACTCCAACTACGGCCAGTGGAAGCCGCGGGTGCGCCATGCCGGGGGCGCCTTGGAGGTGGACGGCCGCAGCTACCGCCTGGTCGCCGCGGAGAATCTGGCCGGCCTGCCCTGGGCGGAGCTGGGCGTGGACCTGGTCATCGACGCCTCCGGCGACAACCTCAACGCCCAGCGCGCGGCCGGACACCTGGAGGCCGGGGCCCGACGCGTCCTCCTGGCCGCCCCCAGCGACGACGCGGACCTGACCATCATCTACGGGGTCAACGAGGGCGCCTTCGACCCGACCCGGCACCGGCTGATCTCCACAGGCTCCGACACCACCAACGCCCTGGCCCCCGTGGTGCGGGTGCTGGAGGACGCCTTCGGGTTGGAGAACGCGATGATGACGGCGGTCCACGCCTACACCAACGAGCAGAAGCTGATCGACGCCCCGGACCTGGATCTGCGCCGCGCCCGCTCGGCGCCCACCAGCATCGTGCCCACCACCACCCGGGCGGCGACGGCCATCGCCCAGGTGTACCCGGAGATGGCCGGGCGGCTGGGCGGCTATGCGGTGCGCGTGCCTGTCGCGGCGGTGTCGATCCTGCAGGTGACGGCGCACTTGACCGCTCCTCAGGTCCCGGCGGCGGTCAACGAGGCCTTCCGCGCCGCGGCCGCCGGCCCGATGGGCCGGGTGATGACGGTGTCCGACGCCCCCCTGGTCAGCACGGACTTCCGCGGCTGCCGCCATTCGGCGGCTGGTACGACAACGTAACGGGCTACGCGGCGCGGGTGGTGGACACGGCGGCGCACGTGGCCGGGGCCTGACCCGACGCCTAGCAGCAAGCGTTCCCCGTGGATACAATGGGTCGCTTGAACAACACTTGACGCAGGTGCCCATTGGAGCGATGAACCATGAACCAGACCTACACGGCGGTTATCAAACAAGACGGTGACTGGTGGATCGGTTGGGTCGAAGAGGTTCCCGGCGTCAACTGCCAGGAACCGAGTCGCGCCGACCTGCTCCTCTCCCTGCAGACCACCCTCGCCGAAGCCATCGCGTTCAACCGTGAAGAAGCGCTCAGTGCGGCCGGAACGGGCTTCGAGGAGTTGCCCATCGCGGTTTGAAGCGACGCGACCTGCTACGCCATCTCACCGCTCACGACTGTCTGCTGCTGCGCGAGGGCGGGAGTCATTCCTGGTGGCATCATGTCGTCACCAGCAAGCGCAGCGCGGTGCCGCGGCACACCGAGATCAGCAATCACCTCGCTCGCAAGATCTGCCGCGACCTGGGCATCCCGGAGCCGGAGCGCTTCTGAACCCGGCGCGCGCATCGATCAAGAACACAGGACGCCAGCCCGATGGCTACCTTCAACACCCTCGACCAGCTGAACCCCCGCGGCAAGCGCATCCTGGTGCGCGTGGACTTCAACGTGCCGCTGAAGGACGGGCGGGTGACGGACGACACCCGCCTGCGCGCGGCCCTGCCCACGCTCACCGAGCTGCTGGACAAGGGCGCCGCCCTGGTGCTCATGAGCCACCTGGGCCGCCCCAAGGACGCGCCGGACCCGGCCTACCGCATGCGGCCGGTGGGCGAGGCCCTCAGCGCGCTCCTCGGTCGGCCGGTGCGCACTCTGGACGAGACGGTGGGGCCGGCGGTTGAGGCGGCCTGCGCCGCGCTGGCCCCGGGGCAGGTGCTGCTCCTGGAGAACCTGCGCTTCGGGCCGGGTGAGAAGAACAACGACCCGGTCTTTGCCGACCAGCTGGCCCGCCTGGCCGACGTCTACGTCAACGACGCCTTCGGTACGGCGCATCGCCCGGCGGCCTCGGTGGTCGCCATCGCCGAGCGGCTGCCGGCCTACGCCGGACGCCTGATGGCGCGCGAGCTGACGGTGCTGGGCCAGGCCCTCACCGCGCCGAAGCGGCCCTTCGTGGTGATCATGGGCGGGGCCAAGATCGGCGACAAGATCGCGGTCATCGACGCGCTCATCCCCCGCGCCGACCTGATCCTGGTGGGCGGCGGGATGGCCAACACCTTCCTGGCGGCGGGCGGCACAGCCATGGGGGACTCCCTGGTGGAGACGGACCGCCTGGAGGACGCCCGCCGCCTGACAGCTGCCGCCGGCCCCAAGCTGGTGGTCCCGCTGGACTTCGTGGCCGCCGACGCCTTCGACGCCGCGGCTCGCACCCAGGTGCTGCCGGCGGCCGGCGGCATCTCCGCCGGCTGGCGGGCCCTGGACATCGGGCCGGCGACGGTGGCGGACTTCAGCGCGCGCCTGGCGGGCGCGGGCACGGTGCTGTGGAACGGGCCGATGGGCGTCTTCGAGTTGGCGCCCTTTGCCCAGGGCACCTTCGCCATCGCCCGCATCCTGGCGGAGCTGCCGGGGGCCATGACCATCGTCGGCGGCGGCGACAGCGCCGCGGCGGTGGAGGCCGCGGGCCTCGCGGACCGCATGGGCTGGGTGTCCACGGGGGGCGGGGCGAGCCTGGAGTTCCTGGAGGGCCGCACCCTGCCGGCGGTGGCGGCGCTGGAGGCGGCGGCGAAGCGGGGCTGATCGCGACTTCCGCAACTGACCCGTCGACGAGGAGACCGCATGGATCCAGCCGACCCGATCGAGAAGGGCGCCCACGTCCGCTTCCCGCCGCCGCTGGCCTTTGTCGGCAGCCTCGTCCTCGGCGTAGCCTGCCGGTACTTCGTGGCACCCGCCCCGGTTCCGGTCGCTCGGCTGATCAGCGGGGCTGGCGGCCTGCTGGTCCTCGTGACGGGTTTGGGCCTTATCGTCTCGGCGGGTACGCTGTTCATACGCACCGGTCAGCAACCGGCTCCGTGGAAGCCGTCTCCGGAACTCATCCTGCAGGGACCGTACCGCTTCACCCGCAACCCGATGTACCTGGGGATGACGCTCATCACCGTCGGCATCGGCCTGGTGGCCAACAACCTCTGGATCGCGTTGTTCGCGCTTCCCGCCCTGTTGACCGTGCACGTCATCGCCGTGCTGCCGGAGGAGCGCTACCTCTCGGACAAGTTCGGCGAGCGCTACCAGGCCTACCTGGACCAGGTCCGGCGCTACCTCTGATGGACGATCTGGTGATCTTCGACGGCGTCTGCAACCTCTGCGCGCGCTCCGTCACCTTCATCCTGAGGCACGAGGCCGATCAGCGGCTGCGCTTCGTCCCCTTGCAGTCCGTCGCCGGATCGCGCCTCATGCGCGAGCTGGGGCTGGATCCGGAGGATGCCAAGACCTTCGTCCTCCTGGCGGGGGGGGAGGCCTTCGTCCGGTCGGATGCGGCCGTGCGCGTTTGCGCGACCTTCAAATGGCCCTGGAAGGCCTTGGTCGCCCTGCGGGTCATTCCTCGTCCGATCCGCGACTGGGCCTACGACCTGGTCGCGCGCAACCGGTACCGCTGGTTCGGTCGGTCCGAGGTCTGCATGGTGCCCACGCCGGACCTCAGAGCCAGGTTCATCGAGGCGTAGTCAGGTTACCCCCATGCCCGGCACAGCCGGCTATTCCGGAACACCGCTGGCCAGGAAGCTCGGCCTGAAGGCCGGGAGCCGTGTCTGGCTGTTCGAGGCCCCGGAGGGCTTCGTCACCCTGCTCGAGCCCCTCCCGGACGGCGTCGTCTTCGAGCGCGCCGCCGGGCCGGAGACGGACATCGCCCACGTCTTCGTGACGCGCAGGGAGGACCTGGCGGAGCAGTTGCACCGCCTGCGGCCGCAGTTGAAGCCTGATGCCATCTTGTGGGTGTCCTGGCCCAAGAAGGCGTCCAAGCGGCCGACCACCGTGACCGAGGACACCATTCGCGAGGTCGCCTTGCCCCTCGGCTTCGTCGACGTCAAGGTCTGCGCCGTGGACGAGGTCTGGTCCGGGCTCAAACTTGTCGTTCGCAAGGCGCTTCGCTAGAACTGGCCCGGCCTGGGGCTTGGCATGGCTGGAGTCCGCCTCGGCCTCAGGCACCGCCCGCACCGTCCCTGGGAGGCTCGACGAACATGGACGAAGCCGCGATCGCGACCTACATCACAACCACCTTTTCTGAGGTCGAGACCAGCGAGGCCTTCGGCTACACCTTCTTCTTCTACGGCGCCGACCGCATGCTCCCCTTCGCCACGCTCGCCGCCTCGGACAACGACCACGACCGGGTCTCCAACCTGGACCGCCCCGGGGTGTACCGCCTGAACATCGGCGTGGGTCGGAAGACCTTCCAGTCCCTCTTCGGCGGCGAAGGCGTCGTCCTCGGCGACCATGACTTCACGGCCATCGATCGGATCATGCCGCATCCGGAGTACGCGGCGCAGTCCTTCGTCTGCGTGCTCAACCCCGGCGAGAACACCCTGCAGACGGTTCAGGACCTGCTGGCCGAGGCGCATGCGCTGGCGGCCCAGCGCCACGCGAGGCGTGACAAACCCACATGACCGCAACTCCTGACCCTGCGGCGGGCCCTTGATGCAGACCGAGCCCACGCCGACCGGCATCGGCGCCCCCTCCTTAGCGGCTACCATCCGCTGCTTCGAGAACCAGCATTACCCAGCGGCTCGGGATCTCTGGGACCGGACGCCTGGCGTGGGCGTCAGCGACGCGGATGAACCGGACGCCATCGCTCGCTTCCTCGAACGCAATCCGAAGCTGAGCTTCGTGGCCACGGAAGGCGCCCAGGTCGTGGGAACCATCCTCTGCGGCCATGATGGTCGCCGCGGCTTCATCCATCACCTGGTGGTGGCCGCCGATCAGCGCCGCCGGGGGCTGGGGCGGCGACTCCTCCAAGCCGGTCTGAGCGCGCTTCAAGCCGAGGGCCTGACCAAGTGCCATCTCTTCGTCTTCCGCGACAACGACGAAGGTCTCGCCTTCTGGCGGAGCGTTTCAGCCGTCGAACGCGGCGAACTGCAGCTGCTCTCGTTGCCCATCCCCGGTAACGCACCGGCGGTCATGGCCCGCTAGGTCCGGAGTCGGGGATCGCCATGCACCCATTCCTGCGGGGCGACAGCCCCACCCTCCGTACAGCCGCTCCCC
>JBGAUA010000315.1:0-1055 GCA_044228875.1 Anaerolineae bacterium | reverse complement strand
TCCATCCCGGCGATGCCGATGGCCGAGAGCAGCGCGCCGATGGTGGTGGGGATCAAGGTGACGAACAGCGCCACCAGCACCTTGACCGCCCAGGCGCAGGCGGACCTTTCGGTATCCAAGACGGCCTCCCCCAATCCAGTGGTGGCCGGCCAGAACGTCACCTACAACCTGGTGATCGGCAACTCCGGACCCTCAACCGCGGCCGGAACCGTGCTCGTGGATACCCTGCCGGCGGCGGTGGCCTTCGTCTCCGCCACGGTCAGTCCGGCCGGACCTACGTGTTCAACGGTCGGCCAGGTGGTGACCTGCAATCTCGGCAACCTGGCATCGGCCAACCAATGTGGCACCGCTCCCACCAGCTACACGGTGACCATCGTCGCCACGGTGAACCCACTCACGCCCTGCTCGCCGGCCATCTGTCCGGGCAGCCCCGGGGTCCCGTTGGTCAACACGGCCACCGTCAGCTCCACGAATTGCCTTGCGGATCCCAACCCGGCCAACAACGCCGCGACAGTGTCCACCAACGTCCGCGCCGGCGCGGACGTGGTCCTGGGCGTGCTTGTGTCTCCCATGGGCCCAGGGGCTTACGGCGCGGTGGAAGACACCGCGCCGTCCCTTGACGACCAACAAATGGCCGAAGACGAACGGGATGCCGCTCGACGTATCGGCATCGACCGTCCCGCCGCCTTCGACCAAGGCGTCGACTGCATCGCCTCCGGCGACTTCGTGCGGGTGGTCTACACCTTCTCCAACACCGGTCCGCTGGCGGTCAGCCTGCAGCGGGACAATCCTGGACCCGAATTCGAGGCGGATGTCCCGGCGGAGATCGCCCTGCAGCAGAACACCTGCACGGTGGGGACGGGCACGGGGCTGTGTACGGTGTCGAACAACGGCGAGCGTATCGAATGGAACGGGTCGATTCCGGTGGGCGGCACCGTCGCGGTGTCCTACATCGGCCGGATCCGGACAGGGGTTTCGAACGGCGACCAGATTCCTTTCAGCGGCACGGTGCATTACGACATCTTCAACATCGGCCAGAACACGGCCTCGCGAGC
>JBGAUA010000314.1:0-1137 GCA_044228875.1 Anaerolineae bacterium | reverse complement strand
GTTCCTGGACATCCGCTTCAGCACGCCCTACACACAGGTGGTGGACCTCAGCGAGGGCATCGCCTGGCCCCAGTGGTGCGTGGGCGGGCGGATGAACATCGTCGCCAACTGTCTGGACAAGCATGCCGGGACGCCCCAGGACGCCATGCCCGCCCTCGTCTGGGAGGGGGAGGAGGGCCAGGTCCGGCGCTTCAGCTACGCCGATCTGCGCGCGGAGGTCAACCGCTGTGCCAACGCGCTCACAGAGCTGGGCATCGGCAAGGGCGACGGGGTGGGGCTGTTCATGCCCATGACGCCCGAAATCGTCATCGCCCTGCTGGCCGTGGCCAAGGTGGGCGGGATCATCCTGCCGCTCTTCTCCGGCTACGGGAAGGAAGCCATCGTCAGCCGTCTGGCCGACGCCGACGCCCGGCTGCTCTTCTGCGCCGATGGCGCCTTCCGGCGCGGCAAGCCCGCCGACATGAAGGCCGTGGCCGACGCCGCGGCCGAGGAGATCCCGAGCTTGCGGCACATGGTCGTGTTGCGCCGCACGGGCCATGACATCCCCATGCGCGAGGGGCGCGACCATTGGTGGCAGGAGCTGGTGGACCGCCAGAGCCCGGATTGCCCCACGGCGGACACCGCCGCCGAAGACCCCCTCATGCTCATCTACACCTCCGGCACCACCGGCAAGCCCAAGGGCGCCGTGCACACCCATTGCGGCTTCCCGGTGAAGGCTGCCCAGGACATGGCCTTCGGCACCGACGTGCATGCCGGCGACGTCATCTACTGGATGACCGACATGGGCTGGATGATGGGCCCTTGGCTGGTCTTCGGCAGCCTGCTCCTGGGCGCGACGATGGTGCTCTACGATGGGGCGCCGGACTTCCCCGGACCGGACCGGCTCTGGGCCCTGGTCGAGGACCATCGCATCAACCAGCTGGGGGTGTCGCCCACGCTCATCCGCTCCCTGCTGCAGTTGGGGGAGGCGCCGGTGCGCGCCCACGACCTGAACTCCCTGCGCTGCTTCGCCTCTACCGGCGAGCCCTGGAACCCCGAGCCCTGGCGCTGGCTCTTCGACGTCGTCGGCCGGGGGCGCATCCCCATCGTCAACTACTCCGGCGGCACGGAGATCTCGGGCGGCATCGTCATGGGCAA
>JBGAUA010000313.1:0-1142 GCA_044228875.1 Anaerolineae bacterium | reverse complement strand
GCCCGCGATGGTGGGCTCAGCGTCGTTCGGCGTCGGGGTGCCCGCCGGTCCTTTCTGATCGCCGTCCGCGTCAAACCAGAGGGTGCCGCTGACCGCGCCGGTCACCGCCGTCGTCGGCTGGTAGCCGAAGTCGGCATTCACATAGACGTCGCCCGGCCCGAGCAGGAGCGGCGCTGTCGTCTTGCCGTCCAGGGTCGCATCCGGGTCGCCCGTCTGGATGTAGCCGGTGGTCCCGGATGTCGACACCGAGTAGGCGCCGGCAACCAGGCCGTCGAACACGTAGCTACCGTCGGCCGCCGTGACCGTGGTCGCGGTCGTGTCGTCGCCGGTGCCCAGGATGCCGTCCGCTCCGAGGCCGGTCAGGGTCACCGTGACCCCGGCCAGACCCGGCTCGCCCGGATCCTGCACGCCGTCGCCGTCCGCATCCACCCAGACCCGGTCGCCGATGGCGCCGTTACCGGTGCCGCCGGTGACATTGCCCGTGGGGGCCCAGTTGTAGCCGAAGTCGGCGGCGAAGTTGCCCTCGCCGCTGCCGGTGTTGGCCACGGCCTGGTGGGCCGTGCCAATGCCGTCGAGGTCGAAGGTCGGGTTCGCGCTCAGGCCGGTCGCCAGGGTGGATGTGACCACCTTGACCAGGTACGAGGTGTTGGGGTCCAGCCCCATGAACAGGTAGTTGCCTTCGGTGTCGGTGACCTCCTCGCCAGCCAATACGTCGTCGGCCGTACCCAGGAGGGCATCGGTGCCGGCGGCCCAGAGCCGCACCGTCACGTTGGCGATACCCGCCTCGCCGGCGTCCTGCACGCCGTCGCTGTCCTCATCCAGCCAGATGCGATCGCCAATGACCGGATTGGGCACGGCCACCTCGAAGTCCTGGTCGGCCTTGGTCTGACCGATGGCCAGCGTCACCGAGATGTTGTTCGCATTGCCACCGTCCGCGTCGGCCAGGCTGTCGTACCCCGAGGGGTTGGTCTTGGTGATCTCGTACAGACCGGGCTCGAGGCCGTCGTCCAAGGGGCCGCTGGTGATGGTCGTGGCATCGAAGCTGTAGTTGCCGCTGGCGTCGGTGAAGACGCTGACGTCCACGTCGTCAAACGTGCCGAGGAAGCCGTCGGGGCCGGCCCAGGTCAGGAAGACCTCGACAC
>JBGAUA010000312.1:0-1219 GCA_044228875.1 Anaerolineae bacterium | reverse complement strand
CGTTACGGGCAAGGCCACCCACCAGATCACCGGCGGCCCAGGCGGGCTTGACGAGTCGGTCTATACGGCGCTGCGCACGCAGGCAGCTTACCGCCAAAGCGCGCCGGTGGTGGAGAGCTACGTGGCGCTGGCCGAGGGTGTCGCCCTGACCAGCACGGTCACCGAGGCGAACCTGGCTGCCGGCGCGCGGTTCGACCACTGCAAGATCCAGCGGGAGAGCGTCCAGGCCTTCCACCTGGCCACGCTCGAGGTGCGCCAGGAACGGGACAGCTACCTCAACTCGTTCTCGTTCGCGCAGGGCGCGGCCCTCTCCCGGACCAACATCTACACCACCCTGGCCGGACCAGGCGCGCACGCGACCCTCTATGGCCTGTACCTCGGCGAGGGCCGGCAGCACGTGGACCACCAGACCCGGATCGAGCACGCCGCTCCCAACTGCACCAGCTGGGAAGTGTACAAGGGCATTCTCGACGGGCACGGGCACGGGGTGTTCAACGGCAAGGTGTACGTCCATCCGGTGGCGCAGAAGACGGACGGCAAGCAGACCAACAAGAACCTGCTGCTCTCCGAGACGGCCAAGGTGGACACCAAGCCGCAGCTCGAGATCTTCGCCGACGACGTCAAGTGCACCCACGGCGCCACGGTGGGCAGCCTCGACGCGGTGCCGCTCTTCTACTGCCAGAGCCGCGGCATCCCCGCGGCCGAGGCGCAGACCCTCCTCACCTACGCCTTCGCGGCGGACGTGCTCGAGGAGATCCGGAGCCGCCCGGTGGTGGATCATCTCGAGGACCTGATGAGGGAGTGGCTGCTCAAGGCGGGGCAGCGGGGCAGCAGGGCCGCGAGGCAGGAGTCGGCGTGACGACGTCCGCGACCACCGCCCCCCTGCCCCGCGGCCCCGCGGCCCCCCTCGATGTCCACGCCATCCGGCGCGACTTCCCGATCCTGGGCACGCGGGTGGACGGGAAGCCGCTGGTGTATTTCGACAACGCCGCCACCGCACAGAAGCCGCTGGTGGTCATCGAGACGGTGCGGCGCTTCCTGGCGGAGCAGGTGGGTGCGGAGGCCGTTCTCCACCTGCCGCCGATCGGCGAGGACTTGCCCCATGTGCGGGCGGTCTACGATTCCGGTGCTCCCATGAGTCTGGCCGGCCGGGAAAGCGGCTACGCGCCTGCCCTGCTGCTGCCGCTACTTTCGCCGGTCCAGACCCGGGGCGTGCTCC
>JBGAUA010000311.1:0-1230 GCA_044228875.1 Anaerolineae bacterium | reverse complement strand
TGGAACCCCGGCCCCTGGCTGTGGCTTTTCCAGACAGTCGGTGGGGGCAAGCGGCCGATCATCAATTACAGCGGCGGCACGGAGGTGTCCGGCGGCATCGTCATGGGCAATATGCTCACGCCGCTAAAACCAGCAGCTTTCTCCGGCCCGGCTGTGGGCATGGCGGCCGATGTGGTGGACGATGATGGCAAGCCGGTGCGCGGCCAGGTGGGCGAATTGGTGGTGGCGGAGCCGTGGATCGGCATGACCCGCGGCTTCTGGAAGGACCGGGCGCGCTACATGGAGACGTACTGGTCGCGCTGGCCGGACACCTGGGTGCACGGGGACTTCGCGGCGGTGGACAGCGACGGCCTCTGGTACATCCTGGGCCGCTCTGACGACACGATCAAGATCGCCGGCAAGCGCCTGGGTCCGGCGGAGGTGGAGTCGGTGCTGGTGGCCCATCCGGCGGTGGTCGAGGCGGCGGCCATCGGCGTGCCGCACGAGGTGAAGGGCTCCGAGCTGGTTGCCTTCTGCGTGCTCCGGTCCGGCGTCGAGCCGTCGGAAGCCTTGCGCGCCGAGCTGAAGCAGGCCATCGTCGCGGCCATGGGCAAGCCCCTGGCGCCCAAGTCCCTCCTCTTCGTCTCCGACCTGCCCAAGACGCGCAACGCCAAGGTCATGCGCCGCATGGTGCGCTCGGCCTACCTGGGCCTGCCGGCGGGGGACACGAGCAGTCTGGTCAACCCGGAGGCGGTGGAGGAGATCGGGCGGGCGCGGTAGGGGGCTAGCTCACGGCTCCCGCGCCTCGATCACCGCGCGAGACCGTTCAATCTGGCGGCGGTCGAGGCTGATCAAGGGCTCGCCACGCTGCTCGGCGAGGGCGACGTAGACAGCATCGCAGCCGTGAAGGCCCAGGTCAAGGGACAGTTCGGCGGCGCGACGCGCCATCATCGAGCTAACAGGTACCAGACCCATCAGGCCCTCGACCTCAAGCATCCGCCAGGCTTGGTAGGCCAACTGGGGGTCCGACAGAGCCCGCCGCAAGCCCGATGCAACCTCGGCCAAGAGGAGCATCGGGACCGCCAGGTGCTGAGCAGCTGCTTTCTGGGCTTGGAGGAAGCCCCGGGCCCGATGGTGGAAGACGTCTGCGGGGTTCAGCGCCGAGACGATGACACTGGCGTCGACGATCATACGCTTCGATCCCAATGCGCTCTATCTTCCTCTTCCCGCATCTCCATCAGAAGGTCGCTC
>JBGAUA010000310.1:1007-1271 GCA_044228875.1 Anaerolineae bacterium | reverse complement strand
CAGCCCATTTTCGCAAGAGCGGTGCGCGAAACGCCGGGACGGTCGGTTTCGACCAGCAGCAGCGAAATGCCGCCCAGGCCCGGACCACCGGTCCGCACCGCCAGCGTGATGTAATCCGCCCGCATCCCCGAGGTAATCAGCGTCTTGGCACCGTTGACCACATAGCTGGCGCCCTTGCGCGTCGCCCGGGTGCGCAGGTTGGCTACGTCCGATCCGCCGCCGGGTTCGGTGATGCCAAGGCAGATGATCTTCTCGCCCGCCAGC
>JBGAUA010000310.1:0-997 GCA_044228875.1 Anaerolineae bacterium | reverse complement strand
GCGCTGGCCGCGCAGCTGGTCAAGGAGCCGCATTTGCGCCAGGCGCTGGCCTTTCCGGTGTTGCTTGGCGGAGCCGATCCCAAGGCCACCAGCGCGCTGAACCTGATAGGCCAGATCCCGCCCGCGCCGGGCCGCGCCAGTTCCTCGGTCTGGACCAGGCTGTGGAGCAGGGTAAAGCCATCACCGGTGCCGCCGAATTCCTGCGGGTAGTTAAGGCCGAGGATGCCGGCCTGTGCCACCTTGCGGTGCAGGTCGCGCGGCAATTCCCCGGCGGCTTCCCACTCATCGACGTGCGGCGTGATTTCACGGGTGACGAAGGCGCGCACCGCATCGCAGACCGCCTCGTGGCTTTCGTCGTAGAACGGCGAGCGGGCCCGCCACTGGTCGAACAAGGGCGCTTCCATCACCGCATCATCCTCAAAGTCTGGGCAGCGTCACTCCGCGCTGGCGCATATATTTGCCGCTGCGGTCGCCATAGCTCACTTCGCACGGCTCGTTGCCTTGCAGGAACAGGAACTGGCAGGCGCCCTCGTTAGCATAGATCTTCGCGGGGAGCGGGGTGGTGTTGGAAAATTCCAGCGTGACGTGGCCTTCCCATTCCGGCTCCAGCGGGGTCACGTTGACGATGATCCCGCAGCGGGCATAGGTGCTCTTGCCCAGGCAGATCACCAGCACATCGCGCGGGATGCGGAAATATTCGACCGTGCGGGCGAGCGCGAAGGAATTAGGCGGGATCACGCAGCAATCGGTCTTCATGTCGACGAAGCTGTTGTCCGAGAAATTCTTGGGATCGACCACCGCCGAATGGACGTTGGTGAAGATCTTGAACTCGTCGGCCACCCGGGCGTCGTAGCCGTAGGACGACAGCCCGTAGGAGATGCAGCCGTCGCGCCGCTGCGCCTCGACGAAGGGCTCGATCATCGCCGCTTCGCGCGCCTGCTGCCGGATCCACTTGTCGCTCAGAATCGCCATCGCGCGTTGATTGCCGATGCCGCCT
>JBGAUA010000030.1:0-27812 GCA_044228875.1 Anaerolineae bacterium | reverse complement strand
TTGCGCAGCTCGATGTTGGTCTTGTCGGCCAACAGCCCGGCCACCAGTCCGGCGCCCACCGCCGGTCCGTGCATGGCGCTCACGATGGGTTTGGAGCAGTTGATGACGTTGTACACCAGGTCTCGGGCTTCCTTCCATACCCTGGTGCGCACCTGGAAATCGTCGGCCATCTCCTGCACGAGGTCGAAGTCCCCGCCGGCGGAGAAGCCGCGACCGGCACCGCGCAGCACGACCACCGACACGTCAGGATCCCGGTCGATCTCACGCCAGACATCCGCCAGTTGGCGATGGAGATCCTGGTCGGCGGCGTTGAGGCGATCGGGACGGGACATGGTGATCCGCAGCACGCGATCGGAGGGCCGATCGAAGCCGAGGCTGTGGTAGTCGGCGTAGCGGTCCGTCATGGCTTGATGGCCCTCCCCCAGCGGTCTTGCGCCGGTGACGATTCGAACATCGCCTACCGGTCGTTCTAGAATTGCCCGCGGTCCGAACACTGGAAGTGCTGCGGGAACGGTGCTTCGTCGCCGCGGACGGGACCGATTATCGCCGAAGGGGCCTTCGCGGCAAGCAGGAGCGTCGGTCGCGCTACGGCGGCGGCTTGAGGTCGGCGCAATCTAACCAAGGGCGGCGATTCATCGCCGACCTTCCACAGGGAGTCAAGACATGGCCACGGAGCAGACGGAGAAGGTGGTGATCATCGGCAGCGGGCCGGCAGCGCATACCGCCGCGATCTATGCGGCGCGGGCCGCCCTGTCGCCGGTGCTCTTCGAGGGCTTGATGGCGGCCGGCGTTGCTGCCGGCGGCCAGCTGACCACTACCACGGAGGTCGAGAACTTCCCGGGATTTCCGGACGGGATCGACGGCACGGCGCTCATGGACCGATGCCGCGCGCAGAGCCTGCGCTTCGGAACCCGCGTCTTCACCGAGACGGTCACGTCCATCGACCTGAGCTCACGGCCCTTCACGGTGCGTGCCGATGGCCGCGAGATGAAGGCCGAATCCCTGATCATCGCCACCGGCGCAACGGCCAGGCGCCTCGACATCCCGGGCGCCGCGGACGGTCAGCTCTGGCAGCGCGGCATCTCCGCCTGCGCGGTCTGTGACGGCGCACTGCCCATCTTCCGCGGCGCCGCGTTGTTCGTGGTCGGCGGCGGCGACTCGGCGATGGAAGAGGCCGCCTACCTGAGCAAGTTCGGCAGTCGGGTCACCATCGTCCACCGCCGCGACAGCCTGCGCGCATCCAAGATCATGCAGCAGCGGGCCATCGACAACCCCAAGATCGATCTGCTCCTGAACCACGGCGTGGTCGAGGCTCGGGGAGAGGGGCGCCTGGAGTCGCTCCTGGTCGAGGACCTGACCACCGGTGAACAGCGTGAGCTGCCGGCCGGTGGCCTCTTCTTCGCCATCGGTCATCAGCCCAACACCAGCTTCCTTGACGGCCAGTTGGACCTGGATGCCGATGGCTATGTGCTGACGCGCCCGGGGGGCACGCAGACCTCGGTGGCCGGCGTCTTCGCCGCGGGAGACGTGCAGGACAAGACCTACCGCCAGGCCATCACCGCTGCCGGCTCGGGCTGCATGGCCGCCCTGGACGCCGAGCGCTTCCTGGCTCATGGGTGAACCGGTGGCCGATCAGGGCTCGAGACGCCAGCGGATCTCGTACGGTTGGGGACTGCGGCCGATGCTGGGATAGACGCGGATGGCGTAGTCGCCGGCGGTGACCTGGGCGCTGATTCGCTCCGGCAGGTTCCCGGGCTGCTGCGAGGTGCCCAGGCTCTGCCCCTCGTAGGTATACAGGATCAGATCGTAATCGCGGCCGGCCGGAATGTCCGCGAGGCTCACCTGCAGCACGCCGTCCTCCGCCGCGGTCACACGGAGGTAGTCGCCTCCATCGCCCTGATCCAGGATGCCGATGGCCGGCAGGTCCGGGCAGAGCGGTGGACGGTCCCAGGTATCGGTCAGGCGGTCGTTTGGCTCCACCTCGGCGATGACGCAGCTCGGCGGCACCTGGCTTGGCGGCGCCGGCGACGCGGCCGGTGTCTGGGTGCCGATCGGGGGGGCGGGTCTGTCGTCGTCCCACGCCAACGAGGAGCGAAGCGGTAGGACGGGCAGCAAGAGGACCGCGGCGGGCGTCGGATCGAGATAGCGTTCCGTGGGCGATCGCGAGGGCGTAGGAGCAGGGAGGGTCGGCGTCACGGTGCTTGCGGGCGTCGCGCTGGCAATCGGCGCCTGGAGCGTGCCTGTCGGCGTGCCGATGGTCACCGGGGGCGGAAGATCGGTGGGGTGATCGGTGGGAGCCGGCGACCGCGGATCATTGGTGGCCGATGGCCGCACGGTAGCCGTCGGGTCTTCCGTGGGCGCCGTGATCGGCGGCGCGTCGTGGGTGGGCGTGGGTGCCGCGTTGCATACCAGACGGAAGATGTCGCGCGATGACTGGTCACCCAGCGGTCGACCGCCGCTGATCTGCAGGACATCGCCGCGGATGGGGTCGTAGACCATCAGGATGCCCGCGCGCTTCTGGTGGGGCGCGGCGAGGTCCCGCCATACGGCAAGGCCGGGGGTGGAAAGGTCGAGTGCCCAGGTGTCGTCGAGCGATTCACTCAAGATCTTCTGTCCGCCGAAGACCACCATCGCCTGCCGAGCGGCGTCGTAGGCGGCGCCGTGGTTGAAGCGCGGCTGCGGGATGGCGCCGCTGACGGCGACCGATCGCCAGACACCGCGGTCCGGGGCCGCCTCCAGGGACAGCTCCCATACCAGCGGGCTTCCCTTCTTGCCGTCAGGCGTGCCGCCATAGATGACCATCCGTTTGAGGCCGGAGTCGAACACCATGCTGTGGCCATAGAGAGCCGGTCCGTCGCGCTGGCCGCGGGCAAGTTGCCCCGTGGCTGGGTCCAGGACGAAGGTCTCGCCCTGCGGCACGCCGACACCGCCCTTGCCGTTGGACGTCCGCCCCCCCTGGAAGACCAGCACCTTGTGCAACGGATCATAGGCGACAGCATGGTCCTGTACTGCCGGGATGCCCCCGGTCACGGGTGTGATGGCCCAGCGCGACGCGGAGACGTCCAACGTGTAGACGCGCTTCTCCGCCGGGAAGTCGTCAGCGGTGGCGGTGTTGCCGCCGATGATCAGGAGTTCCGGCTTCCCACCGGCGTCGTGGAACGCCGCTCCGTGGGCCCAGCGCGTGACGTTGCCTCCGGAGGTGGTCAGGCGGTCGACGGCTCCGGACCGCAGGTCCACACGGAACACCTCGTTGCGCACCACGCCATCGCGGTCGACCCCGCCATGCACATAGACCATGCCCCGGGCGGCATCGACGGCGCCGGCCGCGTCGGCCACCGGTACCGGCAGTCGACCGTCCGCCTCCCAGCGGCAACCGCCGATCTGCGCCTTCGTGGGGGTGAATCGGCCGGATGCGGCGGCGGCAAGCAAGAGAGCCGACACCAAGACGAGCGGTCGAGGGCGTAGAATCGCAAGGTTCTTCATATGGGCAACCTAACCAATCGGAGTTATCATCGTTGCAACCCATTGGTCGCGATGACCGCGGACGTCCGCGTTCGAACCTGTCCCAAACAGCAAAGCCGACGCCATTATAGGGTGCCCGACATGCACTTCTTCCCCCTCTACAGCGGTGGCACGGAAGCCACATCAGACCCAGTGACCGGCGCCCGCGGCGGCCACGTCGGCGCACGCAAGCGGAACATGGCTGCGCGCGTCATCGGTTCGCTGGCCTTGGGGTTGACCCTGGCCGCCTTGGTCTCTGGCGGCGAACCCGCGGTGCGAGGCCAGTCCAGTGGTAGCTTCATGCCTTCGGTCACGTTTCCCCGGGTGCCCAACATCCAGCCGGCCGACGCATGGCGCCAGTTGGGCGGTCTGGTCGTTGACCGCGATGGAACGCTCTTCGCCGCCGACGCCGATCGCGAGTCGCCGCGCGTCACGGCGCGCCACACCGATGGCGGCGTAGAAGTGCTGGCCACCGGCTCCGCGGATTGCGCGCCGGCCATGCCCGGTAGCGTCCCCGGACTCTGCGAACCGGGCTACCTGGCCCTCGACCCCGGTCGGGACCGCCTCTACGTCGCCGACCGGCTGCGCCATGGCGTCTTCGTCTTCGACCGCAAGGGCTCGGTCCTGGGCTTCTTGGACGGCGTGCCCGCGGCCTCCGGACTGGCGGTCGACAGCGGAGGGACGCTGTTCGCCGCATCCGCCGTCGATGGGCGCCTTTACCGCTTCGACCCAACCGGCCGGCCCCTCGGCCATTGGGACGTGTTCCCGCCCAAACCCGGCGGGGGCAACATCACCGGCGTGGCCATCGACTGGGAGAACCGGTTGTATGTCGCTGACGGCCGCTCCACGCTCATCCGGGTGCTGACGCCCGGCGGTCTGGTGGCCCAGGAAATCGGCGAGAACTGGCCGCCGCTCAAGATCCTGGGTCTGGCGGTCGGCCCGATGCCCGGCACCAGCCAGCGCCAGTTCTACCTGGCGACCAACAGGGGGCTGGAGGTCTACAACAACAAGATGGCGGAGCCGGCCGTCAACGGCGTCGGCCCTTTGGGCAGCGTGACCATCGACGCCGCGCGCGACCAGCTGTTGGCCGGGACCTTGGACTTCGGTTCGGGTTTCAGTCAGGTGCTCTCCTGGCAACTGCGCTTCGCCGCCGTCACCGCCCCGGCGCGCTTCGGTCGCCTGCCGATTCCATTGGGCGCCCACCTCGGCCCCTTCCGCATGGCGCTCAGCGAAGATGCCGCCAGCGTGCTGGTCGCCGACCGCAGCGAACGGCTGCAGACCCTGACTGTGGACGGAGCGGGAGAGACGCAGGCGGCGGCACCGGTCCTGGAGGACATCGCGCCATTCGGCGGGCGCGTCCTGGGTCTGGTAGGTGACCGGCTGCTGGAGCTCGAACGCGACCCGCCGCGCTGGACCTACACCATCCAACGGGAGTGGCCGCTACAGGAGGCGGGTGCGCCGCCGGCCTACGGCGTGGCGCTCGGCATGAGCGCCGCCGGCGAGGTGAGCCTGCTGGATCTGGCCAGGCGGCAGGTGAGGCGCTTCGGGCAGGACGGCCGCGAGCTGCCGGCGTTGCCGCTGGGGGGAACGACCCGCCATTGGGCGGACCTGACGGTAGACCCCGGCGGGCGGGTGGTCGTCCTGGACGCGTCCAGCGGCGAGATCTTCGTCGCCGAGCCGGGCGGCCCGGTGCCGCTCGCCGATATCGACAGACCGGCGCTGCGCCTGCAGGCCGGAGCCGACGGGCGGATCTTCGTGCTCGACGACGCGGGTTGGGTCTGGGGCGTCCGGGCCGATGGCGCGGTCCTGGGCGCGTATCCTGTCACCCGTCTGGACCTCAGCCCGGCTTCACGGCCGGCAGACCTGTTGGCCCTGCCCGACGGCGACCTGCTGGTCGCCGACCGCGGCGCGTCGGTCATCACCCGTTTTCGTTGGGATCCGGCGGCCACCGCACCGGAGCCGCCGCTGCCCGACGAAAGCCATTGCCGGATCGACCTCAGCAAGGTCGCGTCGCCGACCGCGTTGCTGCTGGGCGAGATCGTCAACATGCAGCTGGGCGCGAGGGGCAGCTGCTCCTATCGTCAGATCCTGCCCGTCGATCTCTACTTCGTCATCGACATCAGCGGCTCCATGGCTGGAGAGCGGATCGCGAGCTTCCGTCAGGCGGTCCTGGACTTCTCCATCTGGCTCAACTGGTCGCATTCGCGCGTCGGCCTGGTGTCCTTCAACCAGTCCGCGCGTGTTCTCGTTCCCTTGACCATTGAGGAGGCCGGTCTGCGCCAGGCCTTGGGCGACCTGCGCCCCTTCGGCAGTTCGCGTATCGACCGCGGGCTTTCCGAAGTTGGCACCGCCCTGGCCGCGCAGGGCAGTCCTGGAACCCGCCAGGTGGTGGTCCTGGTCTCGGACGGGCGCTCCGGCCGCACGGAGGCCGTGGCAGCTGCCGACCGACTCAAGGCGCAAGGTATCACCGTCTTCACCGTGGCTACCGAGGACGCCCAGCAGCCGCTGCAGCTGATGGAGGAACTGGCTTCTTCCGCCAGCCATGCCCTCGTGGCGGACGATCCGCAGCATCTGGCCAAGCTGCTCTCCCAGATCGCCGACCGCCTGGCATTGCGCGAGCTGTTCCAGTCTGTCACGCTGGTGGACGAGATTCCCACCAACATGGGCTTCGTGCCGGGTAGCGACCGACCGCCGGCGGTGTGGAATCCTACTGCGCGCAGCCTCACCTGGCAGTTCGCCAACGTGACCGACGCGGGCATGGTGGTCGAATACCAGTTGGAGCCGCAGTCCGTAGGTGACTGGCCCACCAACCGGGCAGCCTGGCTGGACTACATCGACGGCTTCGCCCGTCCCGGCCGGGTCGACTTTCCTGTTCCGCGAGTGCGCGTCGGTCTGCCGACAGCCATTCCGACGGCCACGGCGACGGCGACAGCAACGCCGAGGCCACGGCCGATCTTCCTGCCGCTCTTGTTGCGCGAGTCCTGCGTGGTGACCGAGCGCAGCACCGACGTCATCCTGGTCCTGGACAGCTCGCGAAGCATGGATGGACCCAAGCTCGAGGCATCGCAGGCGGCGGCCGAGGTCTTCATCGACCAGTTGAGGTTGCCGCGCGACCGGGTGGCCTTGGTGACCTTCGATTCCTCAGCGCGGCTGCTCAGTCCCTTGACAGGTGACGCCGCCGCCCTTCGCTCCGCAGTGCGCGCCTTGCGCACCCAACCCGGCACCCGCATCGACCTGGGCCTCGACATGGCGCAGTCGGAAGTGAACTCCTCGCGCCATCGGCCGGGGGCCACCAGGACCATCGTCCTGCTGACCGACGGCGTACAAGAGGACCGCGCCAGGGTGCTGGGCATCGGCCGCCGCATTTGCGGCGAGGGCATCCAACTCTACACCATCGGTCTGGGCCCGCCGACCGATGTGGACAATGTCACCCTCCAGGCCTTGGCCTGCAGACCTGACATGTTCTTCCAGGCGGCAACGCCGGAGCTGCTGGCGGGGATCTACACCGCCATCGCCGGCGACATCCCCTGCGACCGCACCAGTTTCTGGGGCCGTCGCTGAGACTGGCCTGCGATCCTTGATTGCGTATACTAGGCCTCCGTCGACCATAGCCGGCCACACGTTGTTGCAGCAGGATCACAGGCCCATGACTCTCGCAAGCCCGCATCTCGAGCCCATCGAACATCCATCCGAGCATCTGCGGCAGAACCTGGCCACCACGGTGGAAGGCGCGCTGTGGCGTTTCGATCCGATCCGCCAGACGCGAACGTCGATCGCCGTGAGCGAATCGGAAGGCGTGATCACCCTGGACGGCAACATCCGGGGAGAGATGATGAAGGCGATCGCCGCGCGCATCGCGAACGGCGTCCCGGGCGTGCGCCGGGTGGTCAACCGCCTGATCGCTGATTCCGAGGTCGAACGGGACATCTCGATGCGCCTGGCGATGGACCCGGATGTGAACATCACCACAGACAAGGTCTCGGTGCGGTCGATGCTGGGCCAGGTAGCCCTTGGTGGTCGCGTGTTCGGAGAGACCCAGGCCGAGGCGGATGGCCTGAAGGCGCAGGTGGAAGCCGTCGCGGCGCAGGCGGCGGGAGTCCAATCGGTGTCCTCGCAGGTGGAGGCCATCGAGGGTGATGAGTCCGCCTTTGTCGTGGCGGCCGACGCGGTGGTTGCCGACACCTCCGGGCCGAAGGCTTCCGGACCGCGGCGCATGGGCTCGCTGCTGACTGATGCACTGAAGGACAAGCTGCGGGTGATGATGAAGGCCCGCGCCGAAGCCCGGTCCCTGGCCGGTTGATCGAAGAGAAGGCAACGGGATGAAGATCGGTATATTCGTGGGCAGCACCACCGGCAACAGTGCCGGCGCGGCGGAGGCGATCCAGAAGGAATTCGACAAGAAGCTCCCTGGCGCCACCACGGTCCTCAATGTCAAGGTGGCCAGCCCCAGCCAGATGAATGCCTTCGACGTCGTGATCATCGGCTGCCCCACCTGGAATGTCGGCGAGCTCCAGGAGGATTGGGCGGCGCAGTTTCCGGCACTTGACAGCGTCAATTTCAGTGGCCGTAAAGTGGCCTTCTTCGGCTGCGGCGACCAGGTGGGCTACGTCAACAACTTCCAGGACGCCATGGGCATCCTGGGCAACAAGGTGGTGGCCATGGGGGCCGAGGTCTACGGCTTCTGGTCCTACGAGGGCTACGACTTCGCTCAATCCGAAGGCCTGATAGACGATCACTTCCTGGGGCTGGCGCTGGACGATGACAACCAGAGCCAGAAGAGCCAGGGCCGTATCGAGTCCTGGGTCAAGCAGCTCTGCGCGGAGTTGGGCATCAAGTAGGCCGGCCGCTCACAGCGCCGCCAGCGCCTCGCGCAGCCCGGCGCCGTCGATCATCGCGTCCACCGCGCTCGCGCTCAAGTGTGCGAAACTGGGGGTGGCCTCGTCGGCCAGCGCCCACATGGTGGCGGCGCCCACGGCTGCGGCGCGGCACAAGCTGGGCAGGTCCACCTTCTCGATCGTGTCGCCGGCGCTGTGGTAGTAGCGTGCGCCGTCGCTCCCCAGGCGAGCGAGCAGGCATACGATCGGCACGCCGGCGAGCATGAAGGGTTGATGGTCGGAGTGCAGACCGGCCTTGTGGTCGACGCTCGGCCCCATCCCCAGCGGCGCCAATTGGTCGGCCAGCCTGGGCAGCATGGTTCCGGGACCTGACAGCCCCGGCAGCCAGTAGCCGTAAGGGTCGCCGGTCATGTCGAAGTTGAGCATTGCCCGATGTTCGGGCAGGGTCTCGCGACGGTCGGCCACATAGGCGCTCGAGCCGAGAAGTCCTGTTTCCTCCGCAGTCCACAGCGCGAAACGCAAGCTCGCCCGTGGACGAGACGCGACCGGCAGCCGGGCCAGAGCGCGGGCCATCTCCAGGACGATGGCCACGCCGAGCCCGTTGTCGGTGGCCCCTTGGGCGAGGTCCCAGCTGTCGAGATGGGCGCCGGCCAGCACTAGACCCGCATCGGGATCTCGGCCGGGGATTTCGGCCAGGACGTTGCGGCCGCACCCGTTGAACTGCCGGTTGCGCATGCTGATGGCAATCCGCGGCCGGGCTCCGCCGGAGAGCAGGCGGCGCAGTCGAAGCCCGTCCTCCCTGGAAATGCCCAGGCTGGCGATGGGAGCCAGGCGCGGATGGCAGACGCCGGTGCGGGCCAGTCCGCCGGAGGCGGAGCTCAGGATGAGCAGGCCGCCCGCGCCGTGAGCCACGGCCTGGGCGAGCCGTTCGCTACGGTGGGGATTCCGCTCGCCGGGTGGCACCTCTTCGTCGCAGAGGGCGACGGCGCCCTCCAGGTTGGCGCCCCGTTCGGCAAAGTCGGTCGCTCGGCCGTGGCCGACGTCGACGACGTCGGCATCATGATCCACTTGCAGCGGGCTGTTCGCGTGGGCCACAGCGGTCAGCTGCCAGCCGCCCGCGCCCTGAACCACCACGCTGAGGCTGCCGCGCTCCCAGACCTCCAGATCCAAGGGGTGGGTCCAGATCTGCGGCAAGCCGTGCCGGGCGAATGCCGCGAGCGCCCAGTCCTCCGCTTGTCGACCGGCTTCTGTCCCGGCGATCCGTCCGCCGACCCGGTCGCAAAGCTCGCCCAGATCGCGGAAGGAATGCGGGCGACCCAGCACTTCGGCCAGGATGGTGTCGAGCACGACCTCGGGCAAGACGGACATGATGCTACCTGGGATTGTGCGGGGGCGCGGACATGCGGCTGGCCCAGCGCAACCGCGCCGATCGGCCGGAGCGCCAGATGAGCGGTCGGGCGGAAACGAGACACGGCGCGGGACAGAGTCCCGCGCCGTGGTGTTGACCGTGATGCTCACCGAGGCGGGCAAGCCCGCACCCGGTCTTGGCGATCAGATCTTGGAGACGTTGGCCGCGCGCGGGCCCTTGCCACCGGTCTCGACCTCGAACTCGACCCGCTGGCCTTCGTTGAGGTTGCGGAACTCACCGGCCTGCTGCGCGATGGCGCTGAAGTGGACGAACACGTCCTGCTCCCCATCATCGCGGCTCAGGAAGCCGAAGCCCTTCTCGGTGTTGAACCACTTGACGGCACCAGTAATACGGCTCATTGCTGAGATCTCCCTTCTAAAGGAAACGAAGTTACGGCACAGGACGAAGGAAGTTCAGTTTTCGCACCAGCGCAACCCGACGTCCAGACAGACGACCTATGGTGAAGCTGCACGGCATGAATCCGATCTTTGAGACCTTGCGACCCGTGTACAACGAACCTATGATACCAGTTGATGGCGATATGGTCAAGTGCTTATCGGCCATCGGATATCAGAAACACGCAAGAACCCCCCACCGCATTCCGGCTACGGTGAGGGGTTCCAGTCATGGTGGAGATGGCCGGAATCGAACCGGCGTCCGAAGAGTTCGCGCACCGAGATGCTACAGGCTTAGTCGGGCTTGCCAATATCTCGCCGGCTCCCTCCTCACCCGACCGAGCTGAGGAACCTGGCCAGCCGATTGTCTTTCGTTGGGGCATCGGCGTCACCCAACGGCACGTCAGCTAAATTGTACCCTACCTAAACGCGCTGACGGGGCGCCTAGGGGGCATCGCTGCCCTTAGGCAGCGAGCGCGAGCTGTGGCTCGGCAGTTGTGTTTTTGGCCCTGTTTAACGCGTTTGAGCCAAACGCGGCCTGCACTCTGAACGCAGCCGTCTCCGTCGAGACCTGTCATCCCCAAGTCATGCGACCATCATAGCGCTCGGATGGTGCTCTGGCAAGAGGGCTGGCGTTGGCGATCTATCAGAATCGCCGGCTGTGGTCCCTTTCGATGCCCGCAGCCCGTCGGGCGGCCGCCAACAGCGCGTCGCTGCGCATGAGCTCTCGAACCGCGGCGATGTCAAAGCTCAACACGCGATCATGGTCCAGGAAGGGCACCACCTCGCGCAGACGGTCTCGCGCTGCCTGGGTGCCTGCTCCGGCGGGTCTGCCCCGGCCGGAAAGGTCCATCGCCTGGGCCGCGACCAGCAGCTCGATGGCCACCACCGCTTCGGCGTGCTCCAGCACTGCCCGCGCGTGCAGCCCCGCGTTCATGCTCATACTGACATGGTCTTCCTGGCCGGCGGAGGAGGGGATGGAATCGACGGAGTCCGGATGGCTGAGGGTCTTGGCCGCCGAAACCAGCGATGCCGCCGTATACTGGGCGATCATCAGACCGCTGTAAATGCCCTCCAGGCCCTCGGGCGCGCAGACCAGGAAGGTCGGCAGGGCAGCGTCCGTCGCGTCGTTGGCGCCGCTTCCCTGGCGGCGGTAGTCGGTCAGCTTGAAGGTTCGCCGCTCCGACATGCTCGCGCAGTCCGTGGCCGCCACCTTGAGCAGGTCCAACGCATAGCCCAGAGGCGCCCCGTGGAAGTTGCCGCCACTAGCCGCCTTGTAGTCCCGCGGCAGATCCAGGAGGATCAAGGGGTTGTCGACAGCGCTGTTGATCTCAACCTCCACCATCCGTCGAGCGAAGTCGGTCGCGTCCCAGCCGGCGCCCAGCACCTGCGGCGCGCAGCGCAAGGAGTAGAAGTCCTGGGGCGGGATGGCCGCGGGATCCCGATCCCGATCGGCGGCGTCCAGACGGCCGGACTCGCGGGTGTAGGCCAGCACGGCGGCGGCTGCCCGCAGCGCACCCGGATAGGGGCGTGCGCCGACCACCTCCGGCAGGAATGGATCGCGGAAGCCGCCGATCGCCTCCAGCACCATGGCCACCGCCAGCTCGGCATGAGCGAGCAAGCGCTCGATGTCGGCGACGGCCAACGCCGCCAGGGCGGCCGAGAAGGTGGCGCCGTTGGTCAGGGAGAGGCCTTCCTTGGCCTCCAACACGACCGGTCCGCCCAGTGCCGCCAACGCAAGGCGCTGGCTGGAGCGGCGCCAGCGGGGCGCCCCTGGGCTGGTCCGATCGGCGCGCTGCGGCGCCACGGTCGCGTCGGTCGCGTCGTCGAGGGTCCACAGGTCCGGTTGGTGGCGATCGAGCTGGATGGCCGGACCGCTCTCGCCGCTTGCCTCCGGCGGCGCGTCGGGCGCCGCGCTGATGGCCAGGGCCAGGTGGGCCAACGGTGCCAGATCGCCGCTGGCGCCCAGGGAACCCATGCGCGGAATGGCCGGGAGGATCCGGTGGTTGAGCAGCCCCAACAGGCGGTTGACCACCAGAATGCGGATGCCCGACAACCCTCCCGCCAGCTGTCGCGATCGTATAAGGATCGCGGCGCGCACCACCTCCTCTGGCAGGTCCTCGCCGACGCCGGCGGCATGGCTGGTGACCAGACCGCGCATCAAGGCCTGCGCCAGGAAGCGCTCACGAAACGCGCTGCGGCCGGAAAGCGCGCCGAAGCCGGTGTTGATGCCATACACTGCCTGGCCGTTTACGCCCGCCGACACGATCCCGTCGATCCAGTCGGCGCCGGCCTGCATGGCCGACTCGAAGGCTCGCCGAGTTTGAGGGGTGGCGTGTAGCGGCGCGACCGCCTTGAGGCCGCGTGCGACATCGACCACGTCCTCGATGTTCAGGCGGCGTGCGTGTCCGCCTTCGGCGCCCAGGTCAAGGGCCTGTTGCGGATCGGTCGACATGGGCTCTCTCACGTGATCGCGACACAGAACGACGGCGCCCTGTCCGCCGCGGACAGGGCGCCGCCGATGTGAAGATGCCCCCACGGGGATTTGAACCCCGGTCTGCACCTTGAAAGGGTGATGTCCTGGACCCCTAGACGATGGGGGCTTGTACGCGGCCAGAGAGTCTAGCAGTCTGGCCGCGCATCGTGCGGCGGGTGTCAGGGTGGCCGGCCCGCGGAACTGACGCCTGAGCGTCAGGACCATGATGCCCAGCCCCAAGGCCGCGGCGACGAGGCGGAGGAGGAAGCCCAGGCCCGGCACCGGCACAGTGATCAGCACCGCCAGCAGGAGGGCGCCGATGGCCAACGCGGCCAGCTGCCGCCCCGCGCTCGGAAGCCCGCCTTCACCGAGGATGCGGCGGCCGACTCCGGATGCGACCACCGACTGACCCATCCAGGCCAGGAGGTAGGCCCCGAAGCTGAGCAGGGTGCCGAGTACGGCCGACACCGCGAACACCAGCGCCGAGAACTCCCCGAGGGTCAAGGCGCTGAAGAGGATCAGACCCAAGACGGTGGCGATGCTCAAGCCGATCAGGAGCACGCCGGCGCCGAACATGGTGCCGCAGCCCCAGCCCAGCCCTGGCAGCGCCTGGCTGAAGACCAGGGCGCGACCTGCCTCGGCCAGACGCGGCGCCAGCCACAAGAGCAGGGCCCCGATGGCGAAGAGCGCGATGGCACGGCGCAGCGCGGCCATCAGCCACCGTAGAGGCCACGGCTGCTCGGGTGCCGTAGGACGGTCGGCATCGGTCGCGACCACCGGCTCGTGATCCACAGCGCCGCCGATGGCGTCGTTGGGAATGTCTATCTCAGACGGGCTGCTGTAGTTCAGGTCGCCGCCGACTGCGGCGCTGTCTCCCAAGTGCAGACCGCCGCCGATCGAGGCGGGCATCCTGGGCACCTGGCTGTTCCACGGCATGGCGCCGGGCGGCATGCCATCGCCGGCGCCGCCTACCGACGCATCCACGTCGCCGTCGATGGCGCCGTCGATCGCGAAGCCGGCCGCGGCCACCCTGGCATCGCCGCCGACCGTGCCCGCCACCCGCACCTGGCTGCCCGCGGCCATCATGTCCTCGGCAACGGCGGCGCCCTGCTCTACATCGACGGCGAAGCCGGCCCCGACCAGCTCGCCGCCGACCTTGCCGCCATCGTTGACGCGCACCAGGTAGCCCGCGGCGCGGATATCGCCGCTGACCTCGCCGTAGATTTCCACGGATTGCCCGGCGCACATGAGATCGCCGGTGACCAGGCCTCCCTTGGCCACGATCACCTGGCCCCCGGCGCAGATGAGGTCACCGTCCACGGTACCTTCGATTGTCACCGTCTGCCCCGTCGCATATAGGTTGCCCTCGACGGTTGTTCCCGCGCCGACCAGCGCTTCGGTCTCGTCGCCCATGAACTGAGCGGCAAGCGCCACGCCCGGGGCGGCGCAAGCGAGAAGGACTGCGGCGAGTACGACTGTCAATGGCCGACGGCTTCGTTGAGGGATCATGGTCTTTCCTTCTGGTTCGCGGCGATGGTTGACGAGCGGCTGCGTTGCCGGCCTGCGCCATGGACGGTAGTCTACGCAGCCGGCCTGCGCCATGGACGGTAGTCTACGCACGAGAGCGCCGACGGGTAGTACGCCGAGTCGCAGGCATGCGGCAGCCGGCCAGCGTCAGAATGGATGACTCGAAGCCGCGATCGAAGGTGAAAGCCGTCCGTCGCAGTCGGGTGGGGCGAGGCGGTACCCGGCGCGCGCCGCCCAATCGTGGATGCCGACGGACAACCAGGGCGGACGGGCCACCATGACCATGGCCGATCCGCCTTCGAGGCAGGCGCCGCCGGAGGACTGGAAGTAGCCGAAAGCCTGTCCTTCGTCGCCCACGGGGAAGCGGCTGTTGAAGTACTCGGATCGCGCCTGGCAGCCACCGCCGCGAGCCAGCAGCTCCAGGTCGCAGGTGCCACCGACCACCACGCCGGCCGGCGCCTGGAATCCGTCACGGGGGAGCTGGCCGTCGCCGAGGGTCCGCAGCAGCCGCTCGTCGACGAAGGCCGCCTCCATCGCCGCTTGCCAGATCGGTGCGGCGCCGGTGATGCCCAGGACGTCGCGCATCGGGCGATTGTCCTTGTTGCCCGTCCAGACGCCCACGGTCAGGTAAGGCGTGTAGCCGATGGTGGCGTTGTCCCGGAAGTCATTCGTGGTGCCCGTCTTGACTGCCGCGGGACGGCTGAGGTTGAGCGGTCCGCCGTCGCCGAAGGCCGGTCGCCGAGCCTCGGCGTCGGACAGCATGCTCGACATGAGCCAGGCGTTGGCGGCGTCCATCACCCGTTCGTTCTTGGGCCGCAGCCGATAGAAGGGCTCACGATGCCCTGGTCGGCGCACGGCCAGAATGCCGGTGGGGGCGGTGCGAAGTCCGCCGGCCGCAATGGCGGCATAGGCGTTGGTGAGGTCCAGGAGCGGCACCTCGCCCGCGCCGAGGATCAATGACACGCCGTAGTTGCCGTTGACATCCTCGGCCAGCGGCAGCCCCATGCGCAAGGCCTGGCGGTGCACGGCTTCGACGCCCAGGGTGGCCGCGACGTCGATCGCCGCGGCGTTCAGCGAGCTCGCCAGCGCGGTCCGCATGCGAACCGGTCCGCGGTATCGGCCATCGTAGTTGACCGGACGGTAGGGCGTCGCGCCGTCCGGGATGGCATGGGGCAGGTCCCAAAGGACCGTTGCCGGCCCCCAGCCCGCCTCAAGGGCGGCGGCGTAGCCGATGGGCTTGAAGGTGCTGCCCAGCTGCCGCGGACGGGTCGCCATGTTCACCTGGCCGCTGTTGGGCTCGTCATAGTCGATGTCGCCGACCATGGCCAGGATCTCTCCGGTTCCCGGTCGCAGCGCCACGACGGCCGACGAGGTCACGTCATGCGGTCCGCGGAGCCGATCCACCTGGGCGGCGGCGATCGCTGTCAAGCGATCCTGGTAACCCAGGTCCAGGGTGGTCGTGACGGTGAATCCTCCCGCGGCAGCCAGATCGGGTCCGAGGACCTTGGCCAGGTCGGTCTGCAGCAGGTGGTCGACGAAGTAAGGTGCGCGGCGGGCCGCGGGTTCGTGGTCATCGGGATCGAGCCGCAAAGGGGCGCTCTTCAAGGCCTCGGCCAGCTCGGCGCTCAGTTTGCCCGCGGCGACCATGCTGTTGAGCACCACCGCCTGTCGCCGCCGGGCGCCATCGGGGTTGCTCCGCGGGTTCAAGGCCCCTGGTGCCTGCACCAGCCCGGCGAGCAGGGTACATTCGGCGGTGCTCAACTCCCAGACGTGGCGGCGGAAGTACCGTAGCGCGGCGGCTTCCACGCCGAGAGCGCGGTTGCCGAAGGGCGCGGCGTTCAGATAGGCTTCGAGGATCTGGTCCTTGGAGTAACGCTCGTGGAGTTCGGCCGCCAGGTAGATCTCGCGCACCTTCCGGTCCATCGTGCGCGTCAGCCGCTCTTGCGGTGTGAAGGCGTAGAGCCGCACCACCTGCATCGTGAGGGTGCTGGCGCCGGAGACGGTGTCACCGGCCTGACTGTTCTGCAGCAAGGCTCGCGCCAGCGCGCGTCTATCGAAGCCCGGGTTGTCGTAGAAGCTGCGGTCTTCGGTGGCGATGACAGCGTCGCGCAAGGCCTGGGGGATGCGATCGAGGCCGACCCAGGTCCGGAAGCCTTCCTCGGGAACGACCTCGGCCAGCAGTACGCCGTTGCGGTCAACGATCCACAAGGTCTGCGGCAGCGAACGGTCCGCGATGCGGTGCAGCAACCGGCGCTGGGCACGGATGTCGGGTGCGGACTCCGCTCGGGCCTGGCAGCCACACAGGATCAGCGACAAGGCCAGGATCGCGCCATCTCGAAGCTTGCGCCCGCTGGGGCGACGTTGCAGGTACACGTGGCAACCTCAGGTCCGGCGCCTGCTTGCGCCGAGGAAAGGAGAGAACGCCATTATAGCCCACGGTTAAGCGAATGATAACCTCTCGACAGCGACGATGCTCGCGGCTAAGGACGTCCGTTGTCGGACGCTCCCAAGGCCTTGTCGAGCCGCAGTCGAAGCTCGGTGATCGCCTGGCGCTTCAAGTCGCAGAAGGTAGACAGCTCGCTCAGCCGCTCCAGTTCGCCGCTCACGAAGCGGCGGTAGGGCGCATAGGCGGAGCGCATGCGGTCGACGCTGCCGTCGATCTCTCGTTCGAAGGCGGCCTGCAACGTCGCGTGCAGCTCCGAGCGCAGCGCGTCGATGCGATCACGCAGCTTCTTGCTGGCCTGCCGTCGCCGCTGCGGCAGAAGGGTCAGGCCGAAGACGGCCAGGATACCGGCAGCCAGGACGCCGGTGAACTCGACGAGGAAGGCCGCTTTGGTCGCCAGGAGCACGATGCCCATGCCGATCGCACCCACTTCGGCGAGACCCGCCTTGGTCAGCGTGTCCTGGATGTCGGCGCTGATCCGCAGGCTCTCGGCACGCGCGTTGAAGGTCTGGATGATCGCTCCGGCTCCGCTGCTCACCTGGGCGATGGTCGCCTGCCTCCGCTGGGCGAAGCCGTCGGGACCGCTCGCGGTCTGGACGGCGGTGGCCCCGCCGTCGGCCAGCGAGCGGATGCGCGCTTCCACCGTACGCCAGGTGCTGTACTCCTGGTCCACCCACCAATCGACCAGCCCGTCGATCTCGCGGTTGACCGCGATCGCCGCGTCGGCGATGACCTCGGTCTCGAAGGCCGCGCGCAGCTTATCGCCGTTCATGAGGCTGCGGATCCGTGTCAGCCGGAAATGCTCGTCCAGGAAGACCTCGCCGCGTTCGCGGATCTGCATCAAGATGCGGTCGATGCGGTCGAGGCGCGGTCCAAGGTTGCTGTGCAGCTCCGAAGCGAAATCGTCGAGGCCGCGGTCCACCGAGCCCAGTGTCTGGGCGTCGCCTGACAGAAGGTTCTGACGACGTTCGATCTCCCCGCGCCCCTCCTCCATCACGGCCTCGGCCACGCCTAGAGGGTTTTCCAGCTTCAGCCGGATGCGCTCGCGCGCCGTCAAGGCGCTGTGCAGCCAGGCAGAGAGATCGGTCCAACCGCTGGCGGCCAGCGCGGCGTCGTCAGCGGATTCCTGGGCATCCAGGGCCTGACGCGCGGACAACATGAAGACGGCGGGCTGCCCTTCAATCAAGGCGCTGGCGGCACCGCGAACGAAGCCCAGCACCTGGTCGCGATCGGATGGCGATTGGAGCAGATCCGCCTTGTTGATGATGAAGACGATGGACTTGCCCCAATGGCGGATGGTCGTCAGGAACTGGCGCTCACTCTCCGAGAAAGGACGGTCGGCGGAGGTGACGAAGAGGATCAGGTCGGCTCGGGGGATGAAGTCGCGCGTCAGGGCTTCGTGTTCGCGGATGATGGCGTTGGTGCCGGGTGTGTCCACCACGTGCATTTCGCGCAGCAGCGGCGCGTCGATCTCACGCACCAGGTAACCGGACTTTACCCGCTGCGTGCCAGCAGTTCCGTGAACCAGCACCTGCACGTTCTGCGTCGTTGGCGTCGCGCCTTCCTCGAGGTAACGGCCGCCGAGAAGCACGTTGATCATGCGGCTCTTCCCAGCGTTGAACTCGCCGGTGACCACCAACAGGAAGAGGTCGTCCAGGCCGTCGATGGCGGCTCGAAGTCGACCGATCTCGGCGGGTCGGGCCTCCCAACTGTCCAGCCGCAGCAGGATGGCGCTGAGCAGCTGGCGCGCGTCGTCGGCTAGGGTTCGCAGTTCGGGACTCAGCAGGCTGTCCATGGCGGATTCACCCTTTCTCGGGAAGGTCGGGCCGGGTCGGGCGCAGCCGATGCCCACGGCGCCGGCGACGCGAGCGCCGACCCTGGGGCCGGCGGCGGTGCCACGCGATGGCCGACGGCATTGATGATATAGTAACGGTTCGCGACCGCAGTGCGGCGGCGCGGCTACCCTTATGGCACAGGTGCACCCATGGACGAGCTCCAGTCACAACTCAACGCCCTCAATGTTCAGATCCAGACCCTCATGGACCGTCTTTGACCTCGTTGCCAAGGAAGAAGAGGCCGCGGACCTGGAGCAGCGAGCGGCCGCCCCGGAGTTCTGGAACGACGCCGACGGTGCCCGCAAGGCCATGAGACGCCTGCGGGAGCTGCAGGATGACCTCAACATGTGGCGCGACTTGAGTGAGCGGTCGGCCATGCTTCTGGAACTGGCGACCGACGCTACCGGGGGTGCCGACGATCCGCTTCGGGCGGAACTGGCGGCTGAAGCCGCCGCGCTGGCCGTTGACCTTGGTGTCGCCGAGTCGGCATTGCTCATGTCCGGCGAGTACGACGGTCATGACGCCATCCTGTCCATTCATGCCGGTGCCGGCGGTACCGAGAGCCAGGATTGGGCGCTGATGCTCGAGCGACTCTACCTGCGCTGGTCGGACAAGCACCAGGTCAAGGCCGAGGTGGTCGACCGGATGCCCGGCGAGGAAGCGGGCATCAAGAGCGTCACCTTCTCCTTGTCGGGACGAAATGCCTACGGGCTGCTCAAGAGCGAGCGCGGTGTCCACCGCCTTGTGCGCATCTCACCCTTCGATTCCTCGGCGCGGCGGCATACCAGCTTCGCCTTGGTCGAGCTGTCTCCGTCCATCGATGATGACATGACGATCGAGATCAAGGATGACGACCTGCGGGTGGATGTCTTTCGCGCCAGCGGCGCGGGGGGACAGCACGTCAACAAGACCTCCAGCGCCGTGCGGATGACACACCTTCCCACCGGCGTGGTCGTCAGCTGTCAGAACGAGCGTTCGCAAGCCCAGAACCGTGAAACGGCGATGAAGCTGCTCCGGGCCCGGCTGTTGGAGTTGCGGCTGGAGGAGCGCGAACTGGAGCAGGCGCGCCTGAAGGGACAGCACGTCGAGGCCGGCTGGGGCAACCAGATCCGCTCCTACGTGCTGCAGCCCTACCAGATGGTCAAGGACCACCGCACGGGTTTCGAGGTCGGCAACACCCAGGGCGTGCTCGATGGCGACATCGACGGCTTCATCGACGCCTACCTGAGACAGCAGATCGGCGAGACCGCGGATGGTTGAGAAATGGAGCTGAGGCATGATCGGTGAGCGATTTCGGGTCTGGTTGCGCGTTGTCATCGATCCCATGGCCGATGCCATCGCCCGATCCGGGATCTCGCCGAATGCGCTGAGCGTCGCCGGAGCGTCCTTCCATGTGCTCGTGGCCTGGCTGCTGGCCGAGGGACGCCTGCTGTCCGCGGCCGTGGTCCTGCTTGTGTCGAGCGGCATCGACGGCATCGATGGCACGGTCGCTCGCCGGACCGGTCAGGTATCGACCTTCGGCGCCTTCCTCGACAGCAGCCTGGATCGCATCTCCGAGATCCTGGTCTACCTGGGCCTCCTGCTCTATGCGGTCGGGGGGAGTGGAACGGCGCCGGCTGCCTGGCTGGTCTACCTGGCGTTGACCGGCTCCATCATGGTCAGCTACACACGCGCGCGGTCCGAAGCGGTTGGCTTTCCGACGAAGGTCGGCCTGGCCACGCGGTTCGAGCGGATGAGCCTGCTTTGGCTGGGCCTTCTGTTCGGGCGGCTCCAGATCGTGCTCGCCATCATCGCCGTCGGTGCCTGGCTGACCGCGGGGCACCGCATCCTCGATGTCCGCCGCCAGATTCGGTCCAGCGGCGGCTGAAGGTGGCCAACGGCTGCCGCCGACCGGCGGCCATGCTGGGCGTCGTAGCGCTGGCAGCCGCGCTTGGTGTCTGGCAGGCGTGGACCGGCGGACGGCTGTGGCGCAGCGCGTATCCCCACCTTCCGGCGCGGGTGCAAGGCTTGCCATATCGTCTGCGCGCCGCCCTACCACAGTCGGAGCGCACGCCGGTGCCGCTGCCTACCGCGGCGGCGCCCGCGTCTGCGGCCGCGCCGCGGCCTTCGAGCACGGCCACGCCGCAGCCCGCGGCGAGGACATCGGCGACACCACGAGCACCTGAGCCCACCTTGAACCTGGCGGCAGCCAGGCTGACCGGCCTGATCCATGCCTACCAGACCTGGAACAATTGCGGACCGGCGACGGCCGGCATGGCGCTCAGCGCCTTTGGACCCGCCCCGGACCAGGCGCAGATCGCGCGCGTGCTGAAGCCCGATCCCGACGACAGGAATGTGTCGCCAGGGGAGATTGTCGCCTTTGTCCGCGGCCAGGGCGAGCTTGGCGCAGACTGGCGCCAGGGCGGTGGGGTCCCGGTGCTCAAGGCGCTGATTGCGGCCGGATTCCCCGTGATCGTCGAGACCTGGTTCGTTCCCGATCCCGGCGACGAGATGGGACACTACCGGGTTCTCGTCGGCTACGATGATGAGGCATCCGTCCCCGGCGGGTCAGGCGCTTTCCTGGCCTACGACAGCTACCTCGGTCCGGACCGCCGACTGACGTACGAGGCCTTCGACGCGGACTGGCGCGTGTTCAACCGCGGCTTCACTGCGATCTACCCGCTCGCCCGTGAAGCGGAGGTGGCGGCGCTTCTGGGTCAGCTTGCCGATGACCGGTCGATGGCGCTCGCGGCTCTGGCCCTTGCTCAGGAGGAGGCCGGCGCAGCGGGCGACGCCTTCGCGTGGTTCAACCTGGGCACCAGTCTCCTGGCGATGGGCGACGCGGCGGGCGCCGTCGACGCCTATGACCGCGCACGGGCCATCGGCCTTCCCTGGCGCATGCTGTGGTACCAGTTCGGGCCATTCGAGGCCTATGCCGCAACCGGACGATGGACTGATGTGATCGCCTTGGCCGAAGCCAACCTCCGCAACGCCGACAACCTGGAAGAGTCCCATTACTGGCTCGGCCGCGCGGCGGAAGCCGTCGGCGATCGGTCGACGGCCCTGGGCGCTTATGACCGGGCACTGGGCCTGAATCCCGGCTTCGCACCGGCGGCGGCGGCCCGGGCCGCCCTGTCTGAAACCGATTCAGTGCCTTGACCGTGCGGTGCGGATGCTCGTTTGGCTCTCGGGCCAACGGCCAACGCGGTAGGGGATGCCGACAGCGCACACGGTGGTCAGGCAACGGTCAGGCAGCGGTCAGCGCATGGTCCAGCTCGACCGCCCATTCAGCCTTATACTGGGTCCATCGCTGGCTTGAGTGGTTGTCGAAACGGCTGGAGCGGCGAGCCCTGGATGTGAATGGTCCAGACCGCGGTTGCTGGGGAGCAAGACGGCGGCGAGGGACACTTGGCACGAATATACTCCTTCTGGCTTGAAAGAGGCGCCCTCCGAGGCGCCTCTTTCAACGTCCGGCGCCAGCGTCCGCCGGACCGTCCGATCTTGCCGCCCTAGGACCGAGGCTGCTATTCTCGACCGTCCCGATTGGAGGTGACATGAGATCGAACCGTCTTTCGTTGCTGGTCAGCGTGCTCGCCCTCGTGCCGGCCCTGTCTGCCTGCACGCGTCAAGATCCGCCGACGCTGACGCCGGCCCCCATCGCGTTGACGACGGAGGGCGTGCCGTTGACCAATGGCCAGCCGATCCTCATCACCGTCCCCCCACCCCCCGGTGGGGAGCCGCTGGTTCCGGTCGGTACGCCGCTGCCGATGAACATGGCCGACCGTGAGACCATCGTCGACGTCGGAGGGCGCTTCGAGATCGAGGTGCCCATGGGTTGGACGGAGAGCCGTCAGTCGATCGCGTCGCCCGACATCCGCTTGGGCACGGCCTTCAATCGGCCCGGCGGTGGCGGTCTGGTGTCGATCACCCAGTTCGACAACGGTCAGAAGCCGAAGTCCTTGGGGTTCACCACCAACCAGGTGCTTCAGCTCACCGGCTTCACCGGTCAGCAGGACTTTCGGGAGTTCAACCGCGAGAAGGTCATGGATCGCGAGGACGAGGCGATGCGCGTCGACGTGGGGTACACCACGCCCAAGGGTACGGAGATGCGCAGCCTGATCCTGTTCCAGATCGACGGGACCACGTTCTCGATGGTCAACGTGGCGATTCCGGACGCCGAGTGGTCCGCGCATGAGACCGAGGCGCGGGAGATCCTGCGCAGCTACAAGGGACCCTCCGCGGCCCCTGCCGCCGCGACCGCGATCCCCGCTCCCTGAAGGCCGAAGCTGCGCGCTCGCGATCCGGCGACCCGGATCGCGGGTCGGCTGGACCTGACAGGCCGCTCTTCCTATAATCGGCCGCCTTCGGTCGGGAGCTGCCGGCCGACGCTGCCGGTTCTGCTGCCAGCCGCCGCGGGCTCCGCCTACCGCGACCCGATCGCCGACTGGAACCTGGAGGAAGAACGCGATGCCGCATCCACCGTTTGGGCCTGAAGCCTTCACCATCCCCGGGCTGGACCGACCCGTGTTCTGGTACGGGATCCTGGTGACCCTGGGAACACTGGCCGGCGCATGGATCGCGGACCGCCAGGCGCGGAAGCGGGGGCACAATCCCGACCATGTCTGGAACGCGCTCATCCCCGTGATGATCCTGGGACTCCTGGGGGCGCGGCTGTACCACGTGCTGTCCACGCCGGCCGGCGGTGGGACGAGCCTCAAGTCATACCTCGCCGATCCCAAGAGCATCATCAACTTCTGGGACGGGGGGCTGCGGGGCCTCGGCATCTTCGGAGCGGTCGTCGGCGGTGCCCTGGGGCTGTGGCTGTACACCCGCTTCGCAAAGCTGAGCTTCGCCGAATGGGCCGACTTCTTCGCGGTGGGCATTCCGCTGGGTCAGGCCATCGGGCGCTGGGGCAACTACTTCAACCAGGAGCTCTATGGGCGGCAGACCGATCTGCCATGGGGCATGCCCGTCGATCTCGAGTACCGACTGCCCGAGCATGTCGGTCTGCCGGCGACGGCGCGCTTTCATCCGACCTTCCTGTACGAGTCCCTGTGGAACCTGATGGCCTTCTTCCTGCTCAGTTGGCTGTCGCGGCGCTACGGACGATCGCTGCGCAGGGGCGACTTGGCCCTGATCTATCTGGTGCTGTACCCGTTGGGTCGATTCGTTGCTGAGATGCAGCGACCTGACGCCTGGATGTGGCAAGGCATGCCGGTCGCGGCGGAAGGCCTGGGCTGGTGCCTCGGCGCCAGCCCCGCCCTGTGGGCGTTGGCCTTCCTATGGTCCCAACCACTCGGCGTCTCCTGGAACCGTCAGGTCTGCGTCGTGGTGGTCGCCGCCGCCGCCGGTCTCCTGCCATGGCGGATGGCTCGCGCTGATCCCGGCGCAGGCCGACGTCGGCGGGGGGCTTGCGGTCAGGCGAAGGCCACGACGGTGCTGGCGCTGTTCATCGTCCTGGTGGCGGGCATCCTGCGCTTCCGAGACGCGCGCGGGCTCGTGGCGACGCCCTGGGTGGATGGTTTCCACCATACCGTCATCGTTCAGTTGTTCCTGGATCAGGGCGGCTTGCCGCACGATTACCGACCCTACGTGGCGGCCGATCGCTTCGACTACCACTTCGGCTTCCACGCGGTCTGTGCCGCCGTCAGCTGGATCGCGGATGTCGAGCCCCGGCGAAGCGTCTTGTGGATGGGACAGCTGCTGGCCTCGCTGGCCCCGCTCTCCATGCTGCTCCTGGCCCGCTTGCTCGGGCTCGGACAATTCGGCGCCTTGATCGCCGCCATCCTGCCGGCCGTCTGGTTGTGGTTCCCGGCCTACTTCCTCAGTTGGGGTCGCTACACCCAGCTCTGCGGCCTGCTCCTGCTTACGACCTTGCTCTGGACCCTGCGCTGGGCGCTCGCCGGATCGCTGACGGTGCGCGGCCGTCTGCGGCTGCCGCGATTCATGACGGCCGCCGTCCTGGCCGGCGGACTGGTCCTGACCCATTATCGGGTGACCGTGTTCTTCGGGCTGGCCGCTGGTCTGCTCGCCTTTCCCCTGCGCGGCATGCGACGACGCCTCGGTCGCCTGGCGATCATCGGAGCGCTGGCCCTGGTCGTCGTCTCGCCCTGGCTGCGACATGGCCTTGGGCCGGCGCTGGTCGGCTTCATGGGCATGGCGGCGCCTGCCGGTGGGACGGAGGCGGCCGTCACTGTCCAGGCGGCTCCGGCCTGGATTCTCACCCAACACCATGGCGGGTTCTGGCTGCGTCTGGCGGCGTTGGGCCTGCTCTGGGCGGTACTGTTCGGCCGCCGCGGCGCGTGGGCGCTCTTGGTCTGGTCCGCCGGTGCGCTGATCCTGACCCGAGCCGATTTCTGGGGACCGGCGCGCTCCTGGGCCCTGCCGGAGTTCGCCGTCGCCATCTCCTGGTGGTTGGTGATCGCCGTCGGCTGTGGGTGGCTGGCGGAGCTGGCCACGGACCTGCTCCAACGATGGGATGCCACGGCGGCCTGGGCCGTCGTGCTCCTGGCCTCGTTTCTGGTCGTGGCCTGGCTGGGCCGCGGCGCCGACTGGAACGCGCAGGCCGAGGGTGTGGTCGCCATGGTCGCCGCGGCTGCCGGCCTGGCGCTGCTCGGCCGGCGTCCTCCGCCCATTGCCGGCGGCTCGCATCCGCGTGTCAGGTGGCGTTTCGGCTTTGCCTTGACGCTGCTGCTGATCGGCGCGGCGCAAATGCCCGGCGTACTCAACGAGACCACGGTGCTTCTGCGGCCGGTGGAACTGGCGGCGGCTGACTGGATTCGTGCCAACACGCCGCCCGACGCCCGTTTCTACATCAACCAGACCGCCTGGAATCAGGGCGCCTACCGCGGGGTGGACGGCGGCTACTGGCTGCCGCTGACGGCCGGCCGATCGGCGAGCCTGCCTCCGGCGGTCTACGCCCTGCACGACGCGGTGACGGTGCGCGCCGCTCAGGCGCGGGCCGCTCGCCTCACGGCGTCGGAGCCCATGACGGATCGCGAGATCGAAGACCTGCTGGATGGGGCGGCCGCCAACTGGGTCTATGTCGGTCCGGGAAGCGCCGCGCTGGAGCGCGGCATGCTGCAGGCCGATCGGTTCGACCGCATGGCGGGGCTCCGGCTGCGCTATCGGCGGGATGGCGTCAGCGTCTACCAACGTATCGATGGTGCAAGCATCCAACAGGTCACGGGCGGTTGTTCCGTTGCCGCGACAGCGATGCGCCGCATCGTCCGCGGTTGCGCGCGATGCGATCTGGCCCGACACCCGAGCAAGGTGGCCGGGGGCGTGTTATACTGAAGCCAGGTCGGCCAACCCTTTGTGAGGTCGGAAGGAGGCTCGGGATGCGAATGGACCCGTTGAGCTCGCGTTCACGCCCGCTGAAGGCGGGATTGTTGACGGTGCTGCTGCTGGGCGGCAGTCTGCGGATGGCGCTTCCCGGGCCGTCGATGGCCCAGGATCGCAGCAATTGCCAGGCCGCGACCGACAAGGTGGCCCAGCCCGCGGAGCTGAACCTGGGCGAGACCGTGCGCGTGACCCTGACCTTGACCTCGAGCTGTCCGGAGGAGGTGTCCCCGGTCGACGTGATGCTGGTTCTGGACATCTCGGCTTCCATGCTGGACCAGAACAAGATCGTCAACGCGAAGCGGGCCTCCAAGGCCTTCATCGACGCCATGGACCTTGGCCAGTCGCAGGTTGGTCTGGTGGCCTTCAACCAGGACGCCGGCGTGCACAGCGTGTTGACCAAGGACGGCGCGGCGGTGAAGACCCGTATCGACGCGCTCTCGCCCACGGGCCAGACCAACATCAGCCTGGCCATCGACGTGGCCACCCAGGAACTGCGAAAGAGCCAGCGCGGCGTGCAGCAGGCCATGATCGTGCTGACCGACGGCTACAACACGGTCGCCGGCGCCGAACCCGTCCCGACCGCCGCGGCCAGGGCCAAGGCCGACGGGATCGTCATGGTCACCATCTGCGCGGGCGGGGAATGCGACCCGGGTCTCGAGCCCGCAGCAAGCAGCGCGGATCTCTACTTCAACGTGCCCAGGACCGACGAACTGGAGCAGCTGTACACCCGCTTGGCCGGCGCTCTGCAGGCCAACGCCATCGTCCAATGGACCATCGAAGACGTGTTGCCGGCCAACATGAAGTTCATCGTCGGCTCCGCCGTGCCGCCGGTGGCCGCTGCCCTGCCGCAGCCCGACGGCACGACGCTCCTCACCTGGCGCCTCGCCGGTGACTTCCCCGCGGCCGGCCTGAGCTACGACGTCGAACCGCTGGAGGTCGGCCGGCATCCCACCAACGTGTCCGCCAGGGCCGACTTCAAGGACCGCAAGGGCCTGCCCGGCTCGGTGCCCTTTCCCATCCCCGTGGTCTTGATCCGCGGTGCCTGCCCTCCTTTGCCCATCGAGGTCTTCTACCTGATCGACGACTCCAACTGCCTGGCTGGCGCGACCCTGAACGGCATGGACAGCCGTGCCGCCATTCACAAGGGCATCGAGGCGTCGATGAATCGCCTCGGACTGAAGAAGGGCGGCAAGGACACGGCGGCGGTCATCGGTTACGGCGACACGTCGGAGATCTTCCAGACCCTGACCGACGATCCCGAGGCGGTGCTGGCGGCGGTGGACCGGATCACGATGCGCGACAGCGCGGCCAACCTGGATCTGGCCTACCGCGACGTGGCGCGCGAACTGCGCACGGCTCGCCACCGTCCGGGCACGAGGGCCATGACCATCAACATCACCGACGGACCGATGATGCAGGCGCCCGAGCAGGCCAAGGCGGTGGCGGATTCGCTGCGCAAGCAGGGCGCCCGCCACTACAACATCGCCGTCGGGACCATCGCCCAGTACGCCCTTTTGCGGCAGATTTCCGATCCTGACGGCTTCTGGACCATTCCCTTCGGGGGCGACGTGATCACGCCCTATACCGAGTTCGGCGGGAAGGTTCTGGACATCGGCCACCCGGTGATCTGTCCGCCGGCAACGCCCACGGGCCAACCCACGGCGCCCAAGGGCACGTCGACCAGCGTCCCGCCGCCGCCCACCCCGGAGTTCCGCGAAGGCTGGTCGTACCTCCCCTATCTGTGGGGGCGCTAGCATCGCACCACGAGAGATGCTGAGCGTAGCCGCTGGTTGTGCCGGGTCTCGCATGCTGCATTGGCTGCGAGGTCAAGCCGCAGCGTCCCTCACGTGTCTTGGTGGTGTAGTAGGAGCCCGCCGGATGGTTCCGACCTCGGTGCAGCATGTTGGCCGGCGCGGCCGGTGCGACGACGTTGCGGTCGCGCGGCGCGCTGGCGTGGTCGGTGCCGGGGCCCGATGCGGCGGCGGGTGATGTCCCGTTCGATGGCGCGGTGGCCGACGGCGAGAATGCCTGGACCTGGCGTGTGCCGGCTGAACGGCATGTTAGCCCAT
>JBGAUA010000309.1:1082-1321 GCA_044228875.1 Anaerolineae bacterium | reverse complement strand
GATCCCGGGCCGCGGTCACTTTGCGCCGCCACGTGGCCAGCAGGTCGGAGGCGTGGAACTGCACGTAGTTCAGCACCTCGGTCACCGTGTCCCCGTGCACCAGGTCGGTCACCTGGTAGCCGCCGTCCTTGGACAGCCGGACGTGCACGGCGTTGGTGTCGCCGAAGAGGTTGTGGAGGTCGCCCAGGATCTCCTGGTAGGCGCCCACCAGGAAAGTGGCGATGTGATAGGGCTCGTGG
>JBGAUA010000309.1:0-1072 GCA_044228875.1 Anaerolineae bacterium | reverse complement strand
AGGCGTGCAGCTCGAGCGACGGCTTCCCCTTCCGGCCGCCGGCGAAGCGGTCGATGACGCCGTCGGAGTCGCAGGTGATGTCCTGGATGGTGCCGCGGCGGGTGGGCCGCTCCCCGAGCCGGTGGATCGGCATGATCGGGAAGAGCTGGTCGATGGCCCAGTTGTCGGGCAGCGACTGGAAGACCGAGAAGTTCGAGAAGTACCGGTCCACGAGCGTGGCGTCGATGTGGGCGGTGATTTCCGGGTGCGAGGTGCGGTCGTCGCCCAGCAACTGCTGCATGGCGGTCAGCGTGCAGAGGTAGAGCTGCTCCGCGTCGGCCTTGTCCCGCAGGGTGAAGACGCCGCTCGCGAAGTACTCGTTGGTCCGTTCCTTGGCGAAGATGGCGTCGTGAAACGCCTCGTCGAGCCGCTCGAGGTTGAGCCCCTCGAGGTTCTCCGCCATTTCGCGGAGCAGCGGGTGCGGGTCGTCGCCGAGGAGCGGCGGGACCGGCTCGACCTGGCTCTCGACGTCGATCACGTTGACCAGGAGGAGGGAGTGGTGCGCCGTCAGCGCCCGCCCCGACTCGGAGATCAGGTGCGGCATCGGGAGCTCGCGCTCGCGGCAGGCGGTGCCGATCGTGTACACCACGTCGCTCGCATACTCGCGCATGGTGTAGTTGACGCTGGCGGGCCGGGTGGAGCGGGAACCGTCGTAGTCCACGCCGAGGCCGCCGCCCACGTCCACGTGGGTCAGGTGGAAGCCCATGGCGTGGATCTCGCCGTAGTAGCGGGTGATCTCCTCGAGCCCCGCCTTGACGTGCCGGATGTCGGTGATCTGGCTGCCGAGGTGGAAGTGGACCAGCTTGAGCAGGTCCTTCCGCCCCAGCCGGTCGAGCTTGGTGAGGAGCCGCATCAGCTCCACCGCGCTCAGCCCGAACTTCGACTTCTCGCCGCCGCTCTTGGCCCACCGCCCCGACCCCTCCGTGGCGAGCTTGATCCGCACGCCGAGGGTCGGGACGATCCCCATCTCGTCCGCCACGGCCAGGAGGAGGTCCAGCTCGTGGAGCTGCTCGACCACGATGAAGACCTGGTG
>JBGAUA010000308.1:0-1539 GCA_044228875.1 Anaerolineae bacterium | reverse complement strand
CGGGCGGTGGACGGGTCTTGATCGGGCAAGGCGCCACCCGGCGTCGGGTGGCGCCGAAGGCGGTCCAGCGACGACGGGGACCTCGAGCTACAGTAGGCATGTACCTGCAATTGGGTGCTACCATAGCTGAGCTAGGGTAGCAGTGTAGCTGTGCTTGACTGCCAGGATACCTGGGGTTTTCCCCGCTGCGGGAGCGAGGATTACGGCTAGGACGGACAAGTTTTACGGCATGATGACGCAACTTCTACGCCGTGATGGCGCAAGTTCTACGGCGTGATTCTGAGCGGAAGCCGCCAGAACTTTTCTCGCGAAGGGGCTGCTGCTCGGTTGCTGTGCCCTATTCCGGCCTGCCCGTCGCCGGTCGTCGGCGGCTCTGCTGCGCGTGGCCCTATATTAAAACGGATCGATCGGGGATCAGGGGGCGGCTGGCTAGGCTCCAATCCGCTCGACTGCCTGCCGCAGGGCAGTCAGGCCAGCGCCAGGGGCCGCTTGAAGTAGAGCGTGTCGTATCTGGTGATCTCGAAGTTCGCGGAGGTTGCGGCAACCAACTCCCAACCCTCCCGACCGAGCTGATCCGCGATCTCCGAGACCGATGACTGGCTCTCCTCACCTCCGACCCGAATCGTTGCGCTGACCCCGCTCCCGAAACCGAATCGCGCCGTGATGCTGACGACCTTATGTTCCCACTGCTGCATGTCTCACCTCGCTCGTAGCTTGGGTTACGGTCACAGAAGGCGGGGAGGGCAGCCGCAATCATCTCCTCCGGGCTCACCCCCCCACATACCGTCCCCGCTCGACCTGCCGAACCTGGCCCAACGCTTCCAGCGTGGCCAGGATCTCCGCCACATCGGGCCCGCGCAGGGTGGCGCCGCCGGCGAAAGCGTCGGCAACCTCGTCAGCCTTGGCGGCATGGCCGAGCCCGGTCAGGGCGGCGGCCACCACCTGGAACCGCTCGGGCAGGGTCTTGGGCCAGGCCATCCTGACCTTGGCGGCCGGCGACGAGGTATCCCCGCTGTCCGGCGCCACGCCCTCCATGCCCGCCTGCGTCTCCCGCAAGCCCCGCGTCTGGTACTCCGGCCGCAGCCAGCGCACCAGGCCTCGCGCCTCCTCGGCGGCCCGCTCGGCGTTCAACGCCACCAGGCGCTCGAGGATCTCGGCCTCCGGCAGCTCCGCCGGCCAGCCGTAGGCCTCGGCCACCGCGGCGTCGAGCTCGTCGTGGATCTGGCGGAGGACGGCGACCAGGCCCTTGTCGTTGGTGGCGCGCTCCTTGACGGTCAGCGCATCCCCGGAACGCAGCTTCTCCAGGACGTTGTACATGTCGGTCAGCGTCAGGTCTGGGTGCTGGGCTTGCTGGCGCTTGCGATGGGCGTCGAGCTGCTCGCCGAGGGCGCGGATGCGTTGGCGGGTGAGGTCGTCGGGGTTGGGGAAGGGGAAGGTGTCGAAGCACGTCGTCTTGGCGTAGACGGGATCGTCGCCGACGCCGAGGCGACCCCCCACAGCGGTCGCCCACGCGACGTGGACCCGACTGGAGAGCACACC
>JBGAUA010000307.1:0-1570 GCA_044228875.1 Anaerolineae bacterium | reverse complement strand
ATTGACGTAGACTGGTCTGTATCCTGAGTACTGCGGGGCACGCTAACCCTGCAGGAAACTGGGAGGCCCACCTCCCAAGGCTAAATACTCTTGACGACCGATAGTGAACAAGTACCGTGAGGGAAAGGTGAAAAGAACCCCGGCGAGGGGAGTGAAATAGAACCTGAAACCGTGTGCTTACAAGCAGTCAGAGGGGGCAACCCTGATGGCGTGCCTTTTGGAGAATGAGCCTGCGAGTGAATAGGTGTGGCGAGCTTAAAGCAGTCACAGCTGAAGGCGAAGCGAAAGCGAGTCTGAACAGGGCGTCAAGTCGCACTTATTCGACACGAAACTGGGTGAGCTATGCATGGGCAGGGTGAAGCGTGAGTAACATCACGTGGAGGCCCGAACTCACGAATGTTGCAAAATTAGGGGATGACCTGTGGGTAGGGGTGATATGCCAAACGAACTCGGAGATAGCTGGTTCTCCCCGAAATAGCTTTAGGGCTAGCGTTCCACAAGAGAGTGCCGGAGGTAGAGCACTGGATGGGCTAGGGGGCGTCAAGCTTACCAAACCCAACCAAACTCCGAATACCGTCAAGTGTTACCGTTGGAGTTGGACGGTGGGAGATGAGTTTCATCGTCGAAAGGGAAACAGCCCAGACCGCCAGCTAAGGTCCCAGAGTGTGTGCTAAGTGGGAAAGGAAGTGGGCGTACAGAGACAGCCAGGAGGTTGGCTTAGAAGCAGCCACCCTTTAAAGAGTGCGTAATAGCTCACTGGTCAAGTGCTCCTGCGCCGAAAATGTAACGGGGCTAAAGCACACCACCGAAGCTGCGGAGCCATCCTAGGATGGTTGGTAGGGGAGCGTTGCCGGAGCGAAGAAGCCGTACCGAGAGGAGCGGTGGAGTTCCGGGAAGTGAGAATGTCGGTATGAGTAGCGAAAAGTGCGTGCGAACCGCACTCACCGAAAGCCTGAGGTTTCCAACGGAAGGACGATCCGCGTTGGGTTAGTCGGGCCTAAGCCGAGGGCGAAAGCCGTAGGCGAAGGACAACAGGTCAATATTCCTGTACCGATTTCAGGGAGCGATGGGGTGACGCTGAAGGATAGGCCAGCCTGGGGATGGAGATGCCAGGTGCCAAGCGTGTGGCCGATGACGGTGGTAGGGAAATCCGCCACCCGAGGAGAAGGCGTGATGGCGAAGCCGCGGAAGCGGATAAGTGGTTGAGTCCAAGCAGCCAAGAAAAGCCTCTAAGCGATGAACTGAGATCGCCCGTACCGCAAACCGACACAGGTGGGCAGGTCGAGCAGACCAAGGTGAGCGAGAGAACCCTCGTTAAGGAACTCGGCAAAATAGAGCCGTAACTTCGGGAGAAGGCTCGCCCCTGAGCTTGAAGCGCACACGCGTGGAGGGCATGGGGGTCGCAGAGAAATGGCCCTGGCGACTGTTTACCAAAAACACAGGTCTCTGCTAACGCGAAAGCGGACGTATAGGGGCTGACGCCTGCCCAGTGCCGGAAGGTTAAGAGGAGGGGTTCACGCTCTGAATCGAAGCCCCGGTGAACGGCGGCTGTAACTATAACAGTCCTAAG
>JBGAUA010000306.1:0-1883 GCA_044228875.1 Anaerolineae bacterium | reverse complement strand
CCTGCGTCGCCACCGCGTCCACCAGGTAGCGGTCGTGGGTCACCAGCAGCACCGTGCCGGGGAAGCCCGTCAACACGTCCTCCAGCACCTCCTGCGACGTGATGTCCAGGTGGTTGGTCGGCTCGTCCAGCACCAGCAGGTTGGCGCCCTGCAAAGTCAGGCGGGCCAGGGCGATGCGGCTGCGCTGGCCGCCGCTGAGCACCTCGATGCGCTTGTAGGCGTCGTCGCCCGAGAAGAGGAACTGCCCCAGGTAGCCCCGGGCCTCCGGCAGCTGCAGGCCCGGGTAGGCGTCCATCAGGCTCTCCAGGGCCGTGCGCTCCGGGCGCAGACCCTCATGCGTCTGCGAGAAGTAGCCCAGTTCCAGGCCCGCGCCAAGGCGCAGCTGGCCCTCCAGCGGCGGCAGTTGGCCCAGGAGCGAGCGCAGCAGCGTCGTCTTGCCCGTCCCGTTGCCCCCGATCACCGCCACCCGCTCGCCCCGCCACAGCTCCAGGTCGTCCACCCGCAGCAGCGGCTGGCCCGGGTAGCCCACCAGCAGGCCCTGGGTGCGCAGGACGATGTCGCCGCCCCGCGCCGGCGCCGCCAGGCGCAGGTTGAACTCCGGCAGCTCGCCGTCCGGCGCGCGCAGCTCGCCGATGCGCCGCCCCACATCGTTGACCTTGTCCGAGGCGCCCTTCACGTCCAGGTTCGCCGTCGCCTGCGCCCAGCCCTTGCTCTGGATGGCCGCCAGCACCGCCAGCCCACCGGCGTGCACCGCCTCCACCTCCCGGCCCAGCCGCGCCAGCTTGCCCTTGGCGATGTTCGTGTTCTGACCCGCGATGTGGCGGCGGATGTAGTCCAGCTCCTTGGCGAAACGCTCCTGCATGTCCTTGAAGGCCTGCGCCCGCCGCGCCCAGCGCCCCGCGCGCTCCTTGTGGTAGGCGCTGTAGTTGCCGCTGTAGGCCTCCATGCCGTCCGGCCGCAGCTCCCAGATCTGGTTGACCACCCGGTCCAGGAAGAAGCGGTCGTGGCTCACCACCAGCACTGCCCCCTCCCACATCGCCAGGGCGCCTTCCAGCCAGGCCACCGCCTCGATGTCCAGGTGGTTCGTGGGCTCGTCCAGGATCAACAGCTCCGGCCGCTGCAGGAGCAGCCGCGCGAGCAGCGCCCGCGTCTTCTGCCCGCCCGATAGCTCGCCCACCGGCTGCTGCGCGTCGGCCGAGGCGAAGCCCAGGCCCTGCAGCACCTGCCGCGTGCGCACGCGGTAGTCATAGCCTCCCGCCGCCTCGAAGGCCGCCTGCCGCTGACCGTAGCGCTCCAAGAGGGCGGCGTCGTCCGGCCGCGCCGCCAGGTCCTCGGCCATGGCCGCCAGCTCCGCCTCGGCGCGGCGCAGGTCGTCGAAGACCGCCAGCAGCTCCGCCTCCAAGCCCCGCATCGGGTCCGGAAAGGCATCCGCCGCCTCCTGCGGCAGGTCGCCCAGGCGGGTGCCCTGGGCCATGCGAACGCCGCCGGCCGACGGCCGCGCCTGCCCGGCGATGATCTCGAGGAGCGTCGTCTTGCCCGCCCCGTTGGGGCCTACCAGGCCGATGCGCCCCCCCTTGGCCACCGTACCCGACACGCCGCGGAACAGGTCCAGGGCGCCGAAGGACTGGGCGAGGCGGTCGAGGGTCAGGAGGGACATTGCGGTAGATGGTATGGCGAACGGCGTGGATGGGACTTATGAAAGTTATAGGACGGATGGGACACAGTAGCCCTACCGATCGGATGGAACCCATAGGTCCTATTCGTCCCATAGGTCCCATCCACCTGATCCAACCCACAACACCCCTTCACCGCCCGCCCCCCCCATACCCCCGCCACAGCACCCGCGCCCCCCCCCCGGTCACGGTGTAGCGCCCCCCCCCCCG
>JBGAUA010000305.1:0-1892 GCA_044228875.1 Anaerolineae bacterium | reverse complement strand
GCGTAATCCGGGCAAGAGCAATCCGTGAGCGCGAAGTCCCGGTGGCCGCGTGGCAAGAGGTGCAGCTTCATGCCGGCGAAGGCATCGTCGATGCCGTCGGGCATCTCGTTCATCAGCAGCCGCGCGACCAAGGCGGCGCTGCTGCCCAGGTGGCCGATGGCCTTATCCCAATCCTTGGCCGGGATCGGGGCCATTTGGATGCGCGCCTGGTAGCGCGGCTCCTTATAGACCCCGTAATAGGGATTGACGTTGCCGCGCACCGTGGCGGTCACCAAACCGTCGGTAATGGCGAAGGCGAGGATGCGGCTGTCGCCGCTGTAACCCCGGCCCCGCAGCAGCCGGCCCTGGTCGGTGAAGCCCTCCAGCGCGGCGATGAAGCGCTGCCCCCACCACGTCTTGCCGAGTGTCGTCATGGTCAGTCCACCAGGGCGTCGCGGTTGAGGCGAATCAGCGCCTTGAAGCGCTCGTTGTCGAGTTGAGTCAGCCAGGATTCGTCATTGCCGACGATGGCCCCGGCAATGGCCTTCTTCTCCTCGATCATGTCGCTGATGCGCTCCTCCAGGGTCCCCAGGGTGACGAACTTGTGGACGAAGACGGTTTTCTCCTGGCCGATGCGGTAGGCCCGATCGCTGGCCTGATCCTCGACCGCCGGGTTCCACCAACGGTCGAAATGGAAGACATGGTTGGCCTTGGTCAGGGTGATGCCGACACCACCCGCCTTGAGGGAGAGCACGAAGATGGCGGGTTCGGCCTCCGGGTCCTGAAAGGCGGTAATCATGGCCTCGCGCCGAGCGCGCGGGGTACCGCCGTGCAGGTAATAGGTCGGGTAGTGCCAGGCCTGGCGCAGCAACCGCTCCAGCTCGGCGGCCACCTCGGTGAACTGGGAGAAGATGAGGACGCTGTCCCCCGCCGCCATGGCCTCTTCCAGCATCTCCTGGAGACGTTGCAGCTTGTGGGAGCGCTCCGGGGTGAAGGCGCTGCCATCGTGGAGAAACTGCGCCGGGTGATTGCAGATCTGCTTGAGTTTCATGAGGGTCGAGAGCATGAGCCCCTGACGGGCGATACCGTCCTTTTCCTCCAGCTCACGCTCCACCTCGCGCACCACCGTCTCGTACAGCGCCGCCTGCTCCTTGCCGAGATTGCAGTACTGGATGGCCTCCAGCTTGTCCGGCAGGTCCTGGATGATGGCCTTGTCGCTCTTGAGCCGCCGCAGGATGAAGGGCTCCACCAGGCGCCGGAGGGCGGCGGTCTTGATGGGGTCGTGATCGCGCTGTACCGGAATCTCGAAGCCCTTGCGGAAGCGCGCCTGGGTGTCCAGATAGCCGGGGTTCAAGAAGTTGAAGAGGGACCAGAGGTCGGTCAGGCGGTTCTCCACCGGGGTGCCGGTCAGCGCCAGCCGGTGCCGGGCGCGTAGTTTGAGGATGGACTTGGTCTGGGCCGCGGCGGGGTTCTTGATGTTCTGGGCCTCGTCCAGGACGATCCGGTGCCAGTCGCGGGCGGCGAACAAGGCCTGGTCGCGGCGCACCAGGGCGTAGGAGGTGATGACCAGGGCCTGCCCAGCGGTACTCCCGATGAAGGCATCCTTATCCTTGTCCCGTTCGGTACCGTGATGGATGAGGACGGGCAGGTGGGGGGCGAACTTCTGGACCTCTTTCCGCCAGTTGCCGATGACGGAGGTGGGGGCCACTAGGAGGGTCGGGGCCAGCGCCCCGCCCGCCTCCCGCTCCTGCACCAGGCGGGCGATGGCCTGCAGCGTCTTGCCAAGGCCCATGTCGTCGGCCAGACAGGCGCCGGCGCCCCAACTGGCCCGGCGCAACAGCCAGCGATAGCCCTCGATCAGATAGACGCGCAGCTCGGCATCGAGATTGGCCGGCACCTCGGCGTTGATCTCG
>JBGAUA010000304.1:0-1976 GCA_044228875.1 Anaerolineae bacterium | reverse complement strand
AACCCTGCTCGCTAGACCCGGTGTTGACGAGGCAGTTCCAATTGGGATACCATCCTGTAGACCACGTGATGGAGACATCTTTACCGGGTGTTGGCGACCAGCGTTCAGCGGCCAGCCAGTCGCTACTCGGGGCCTTCGTGCCGACGCGCCTCCATCATCATCGTTAGAACACAGGGGGCATAGCCGGCAGTGACTTTCCGCGCCTGTCGCGCATTGCGCACCTGTCCTTGATGCCGGATTCCTTCGTATCCCAGCGCGCGGCCCCACCGCGGCCGGCGATTACCCCCTATTAAAGTCGTCTCCCCTTCAGTGGCCGACAAGCCACAAGGAAGACAGCGGAAGGGCCCAGAGCTTGGGGCCGATGGGCAGGGTCTCGGTGCCGTCATACAGGACGACTCCGCCGCGAAAGTCCTGGCCGGCAAGGCTTGCCAGCTTCTTCAGGCCGCTGAAGTCGGCCAGGCGGACGGTGGCGGCGGCCTTCACTTCCACACCCAGCACGCCGCCGGTCCGGTCCTCAATGACGAAGTCCACCTCCACTTGGTCCTTGTCGCGGTACATGAACACGCTGTAGTCGCCCTCGCTCCAACTGGCCTGCTTGAGGATCTCGCCGTAGACGTAGCTTTCCAGCACGGGGCCAAAAGGGCCGCGGTCCTGGGCCACCTTCTCCTCCGTCAAGCCGATGAGACTGGCGAGCAGTCCGGCATCCAGGAACTGGACTTTGGGGCTCTTGACGATGCGGGCCAGGCGGTTGGTCGACCAGGGTGCCACGCGACGCAGCAGGAAGAGCTGCTCGAACAGCGCGACGTACTTGCCGGCGGTCTTGGCGTCCAGGCCCACCTGCCCGGCGAGCTGCGCCAGGTTGCAGATCTGCCCGGCCATCTGTGCCAGGGCCCTGAGCAGGCGCGGCAGCGTATCGAGTTTCTCCACGCTGGCCATCTCGCGCACGTCGCGTTGGATGAGGGCGTCCACGTACTGCCGGGCCCAGGCAGCGCGGCGGCGCGCGCTGTCACGCGACAAGGCCTCGGGGTAACCGCCGCACAGCACCTGGCGCACAAGCGCCGGACCCAAATGGGCACGCCCGGCCAGCGGCTGGACGCGCGGGGGCTCGCCGGCGAAGAGGGCCTCCAGCCAGCGGCAGTTTCCGCCGTGGATCTCGCAAGCGGCCAGGGGCAGGAGGGCCAGGGTCTCCATACGGCCGGCGAGGGAATCGGCCACCTTGGGCAGGGTCATGAGGTTGGCGGACCCGGTGAGGAGAAAGCGCCCAGGCCGGCGATCCTCGTCCACCGCCTGCTTGATGGCCAAGAGCAACTCCGGCGCCCGCTGCACTTCGTCGATCACCACGGTGTCCAGGCTGCGCACGAGCCCGGTGGGATCCTGCCTGGCGGAAAGCAGGGTAGCAGCATCGTCCAGGGTCAGGTAGCGCCGCGCCTGCCCCACGAACTGCCGCACGAGGGTGGTCTTGCCGGCCTGCCGCGGCCCACTCAGCAGCACCACGGGTGTATCGGCCAGGGCCTCGGCGATACGGGGCTGCAGGTGGCGGTGGTAGAGAGGCGCTGGGTGGGTCGATGTCCGGGACACGTGAGAGCGGCCAATCGGGATCAGGGGAGCGGCTGATCGGGATTATACGCTCGGCTGATCGGGAAGCAAGGAGCAGCGCCTACTGCTTTTCAAGGCAACAGGCTGGCCCGGGCCTGGCTGACGGTCACGGTTGGCACAGGTCCCTTCGCTCGCAGCGACCGTCCCGCTCGGCCTAGCCCCCGGCCTGCGCCGCATCCCACCACGACAGGACCCGCGTGCCGTACTAGGTGAGCCACTTCGACGGCGGCCCCGCGGGCACGTCCACCTCGAACCACACGCGTCTCGTCGCTGCCGCCGGTGGCGGCCTCATGGGCCAGCAGGCCCCGCAGCGCGTTCAGAGTCGAGTGGAACGACGAGCGGGTCGATCCCTCGACCCATTCGCAGTTCCAGCCGCCGTC
>JBGAUA010000303.1:0-2047 GCA_044228875.1 Anaerolineae bacterium | reverse complement strand
GTTGAGGCTCTTTTCCTTGGTAATCAGGTGGATCACGCGGCAGTCGCCGCACTGGGTCAGGCGCGCCAGCGCTTCCGGCGTGGCGAACATGCTGTGGCCGGCCAGGCGGGCCAGCATGCTGTCGATGACCGGCTTGGCGCCCATCGGCTTGCCACAGGACGTACAGCAGAAAACCTCCGCCTCCTTCAGCAGCCCCAGGGCCTTGCCCTGCTGGTAGCGGTTGACGGTGGGGATCTGTGCCGCGGGGATGTGCTGGCGGCGGCCGTTGGCGAAGAGCAGGTCCAGGTCGCCGGCCAGCGGGCCGATGGCCAGGGCGGCCACCTTGCCGGTGGCGGCGGTGACGTTGAGGGTGATCACCCCGCCCGTGCCGCGGCCCTTGGAGGGGTACTCCGCCAGGGGCACCCGCTTGACCAGGCCCTTCTCGCTGACGATATAGACAGCGGTCTTGTCGAAGGCCTCCGCCGGCACCACCCCGCCGATGAGCAGCTTGTCCGCGCCCTTGAGGCCGATGCCCGCCACGCCCCGCGCCGAGCCCGAGGCCTGCGGGTTGACGTCGGCGGCCGGCGTGCGCAGCAGCTGCCCCGCCGCCGTGCCGAAGAGGATGTCGGCCGCGTCCGGGGCGAAGGCGGCGAAGAGCAGCTCGTCGCCCTTCTCCACCAGGCCCAGCACCGTGGTCCAATGGCCCGGGGTCAGGCCCAGGTCGCTCAGGAGCGTGCGCTTGACGCGGCCCGACCGGCTGCCCAGCACCAGGCAGACCTGCGGCGCCTGCGCCGCGCCCGCGTGTTCACCCTGGCCGTCGGTCTCTCCCGCGCCCGCGCCATCCCCCTCGCCCACCGCCGCCGCCGGCTCCGGCAAGGCCAAAGCGGCTATCAGGCTCTCGCCGCGCTCCAGACCCAGCTCCTTGGCGTCGGCCTTCTCCGGCACGAAGCCCACCGCCTGCCGCCAGGCGCGGCCCTGGCTCGAGAGCAGCAGCACCTCGCCCGTGGGCGGCACCGTGACCTTGGAGATCAGGCTGGCCGTGGCCCGGCCCGTCAGGCCGTCGCCCGGCAGGTAGCGGTAGCCCGCCGCCGGACGGCGCTCGATGCCCGCCGTGGTCAGCAGCAGGGCCTGCGGCTCACCCGGCTGGCGCAGCTGGCTCTCCGTCACCACGCGGTTGCCGGCCACGGCGTCCTCGGCGTCCAGGATGACCGTGCGCCGCGGCGTCGCGAAGCGGGCCTTGATGTCCGCCGTCTCCTCGGCCACCACCTCCAGGCGCAGCGTCTCCGAGGCCAGCAGGGCCTCCAGCTGCTTGATGCGCGTCTTCAGCTCCGCCGCCTCGTCCTTCAGCTTGCCGATCTCCAGGGCCGTCAGGCGCCGCAGCGGCATGTCCAGGATGGCCGAGGCCTGGACCTCGCTCAAGGCCAGTTTGGCCATCAGCCCCTCCCGGGCCGCATCCGGCGTCTTGCTCCCGCGGATGATCCTGACCACCTCGTCGATGTCCGCCAAGGCCTTGAGCAGGCCCTCCACGATGTGCAGGCGGTCCCGCCGCCGCGCCAGCTCGTGCCGCGTGCGCCGCTCGATGACCGTCAGGCGGAAGGCCACGAAGTACACCAGCATCTGGCGCAGGCTGAGCAGGCGCGGGCGCAGGCCGCCGTCGTCGGGCACCAGGGCCAGGGCGATGCAGCCGAAGGTTTCCTGCAGCTGCGAGTACTTGAGCAGGTCGGCCATCACCTTCTGCGGGTCCGCGCCGCGGCCCGCCTCCACCACCACCCGCAGGCCGTCGTCGTAATCCGACTCGTCGCGCAGGTCCGACACGCCACCGATGCGGCCGTCCTTCACCTCGCGGGCGATGCGCTCCAGCAGCGTGGACTTCTGCACGTTGTAGGGCAGCTCGGTGATGATGATGTGCGCCTTGCCGCCGGCGGCCGGCTCGATGTGCATCCGCGCCTGGACGATCATCCGCCCCTGGCCCGTCGAATAGGCGTCCAGGATGCTGTCCCGGGGGCCGGCGCCCTCGTCGCGCCAGCGGTAGACGAGGCCGCCGGTGGGGAAGTCCGGCCCCGGCACG
>JBGAUA010000302.1:0-2052 GCA_044228875.1 Anaerolineae bacterium | reverse complement strand
CTCAGGGCCGGAGCGATCGTCGCGATGGCCCGCGGCAGGACTTCCGGCCGGCCCCCCTCTCAACCTGCCTCCCGCTGGAGGATGGTTCGAGAGGGGGGCGCCGCCCACACGCTAACGCCGCGCCCAGTACACCTCCGCCGGGCAGGGCACCTGGAAGGCCACCTGGCGGTAGATGCCCTCGAGGTCGGCGGTGCTGGGGGCCAGGAAGGCACGGGCGGGGTTGCCGGCGAGGCTCTCCAGGAAGGCGCGGTCCACGTCCCCGCCCAGGCCGATGGTGAAGACGGCGATGCCCTGGCCACGGGCGCGGGTCGCCTGGGCGAGGGCCAGCTCCGGCTCGCCGTCCTGGCGGCCGTCGGTCAGCAGGACGATCACCGGCGTGTTGCCGCTCCGGTGGCGGGGGCTCTCCATCTCGGCGAGGGCCGTCGCCAGCCCGGTCTCCATCCGCGTGCCCGCCCCCGTGCCCAGGGCGGCGATGGCCGCCCGGTGCGCCGCCCGGTTGCCGCTGAGGGGGCTGGCGAGGACGGCCTGGCTGTTGAAGGACACCACGGCCGCCTGATCGTCCGGCAGCTGCAGGAGGTCGATGAAGAGGGCCCCCGCGGTCTTGGCGGCCTCCAGCTTGGGGCCGATCATGCTGTTGGAGCTGTCGATGGCCAGGATCACGTCGGCATGCTGCTCCGCCGGACGGCAGGGCTTCTCCTTGAGGATCAAGGGCACGAAGATGGGCCGAGGCTGGGGGCTGGGGGTCGGCGTCTCGGTCGGCCGCGGCGTCGACGTGGCCGTGGGCGGCGGCGTGGCGCTGGCCGTGGGCGTCGGGCTGCGGGGCGGCTCCGGAGTGGCCGTGGGGCCGATGACGTCGACGCGCGGCACCGGGAAGTCCACCCGGCCCGCCTGGCCGAAGCCGTCCACGTAATCGCCCCAGGCCCGCAGGTTGGTGGCCTGACCGGCGCCCGTCTGCCGCGGCAGCAGCCGGTAGCGCAGGACGAAGCCCGCCGGCAGCACGCCGGGGATCTGCCAGCGCAGGCGCCGCGCCGCCGGGTCCCAATCCGCGGCCGGCTGGACCGAGCCCGGCACCAGGTCGAAGCCGGCGGGGATCTCGTCGCTCACCGTGATGCTCTGGAAGAGCGTGGCCGCCGTCAGGCTGCCGGCGATCTGCTCGAAGACCCCGTACAGGAAGCGGGCGCCTTCGACGGCGAAGGCATGCGCGTCATCCGTGGCCACGGCGCGCATGAGGCGCTGCCAGGCCTGGATGCCGATGGTGAAGATCTCGATGGCCGCCGCCTTGGCCGCGTCGGCCTCGGCCACCGCCAGATCGTAGTCCGAGCCGCCGTCGGAGATGAGGATGATGACACCCGGAACATTGGGGCGGGTCCGCTGCCGCAGGTGGTCGCGGGCCTCCTTCAGCCCGTGGTCGATGGCCGTGACCTTGTCCGGCGCGGCCGGCTGGATGCCGCCCAGGGCGCGGCTCAGCGCGTCGATGTCGCCGGTGAGGCCCTGGGCCACCCGGGCATCTTCGTTGAAGACCACCACGCCCACCCGGCTGCGGCTCAGGTCCACCTCGGCGACGAAGTTGCGGGCCGCGCTGCGCAGGGTGTCCAGCTTCTCGCCGGCCATGGAGGCGGAGTTGTCCAGCACCAGGACGATGTCGCGGGTGGCTCCGCCCACCTTGGCGCCGCAGCCGCCGCGCAGGCTCAGGCGCAGGTCCACCACTTCGCCCAGGGCGACGACGCTGGGGCCGGCCGTCTTGGCCGGGTAGCTGCGACAGCTTCCCTGTTCGCCGGGATCCGGCGGGGTGGCCTGCTCCGACCAGCGGTAATGGCTGACGAGGTTGGCCAGGCGGTCGCTGACCAGCACCGTGCCGTCGCTCGTCACGGCCAGATCGGAAGGCGCGGTGCGGTCGGCGCGGTCGAAGCGCATGGCGTCGAAGGCCGTCTCAAGACGGGCCGTGGCCCCGGTGATGTCGTAGCGCCGCACCCAGCCGTCGCGGTCCAGGGTGAAGAGCTCTCCGGCGGGCCCGGCTGCGAGGCGGCGCGCGCCGTCCGGCAGGTCCACGGT
>JBGAUA010000301.1:0-2064 GCA_044228875.1 Anaerolineae bacterium | reverse complement strand
CCTGTAGGACTCATGAGACCTATGAGACCCATCACGCTCCGCGGCTTCACCAGGGGTGGTGGCGCTACCAGGCGGGTCCAGGGCATCGAGGAGGTCCATCAGAGGGAGGGCGTCGGCGGGGTCCGGCAGGCTACCGCTGCGGTTCGGGGCGTCGTTCATGGCTGGAGCCTCGGGGGCGGTGGGGCGGCGGCGGGCGGCGGGGCCGCGGGGGCGGCCGGTGCGGGGGGGACCGGCCCGGCGGTGATCAGCGCACGCAGGCGGCGCAGGGCACGGTGCAGGCGCTGGGCGCAGGCGGTCTCTGTGAGTTCCAGCTCGGCGGCGATGGCTTTGTGCGGCAGGCCGGCGCCGAAGCGCAGGGCGATCAGGTCCCGGTCCGGCTCCGGAAGCCGGTCGAGCGCGCGGGCCAGCCGCTCCCACTCCATGCCCTGCAGCACCAGGCCGGACAGGTCGTCGCCGGAGGGCAGGTCCTCTGCCAGCGGCTCCACCGGGCGGCGGCGGAGCCAGCGGCGGCGGTCCGCCACCATGCTGCGGGCCATCGACCACAGCCATGCCTCCGGCGAACCGCGATCGGCGTCCTGCCGCGACCGCTGGTCCCAGGCCCGGGTAAAGACTGCCGCCGTCAGGTCTTCCGCCTCGGCGTCGCCCAGGCGGTAGCGGACATAGTTGTAGACCGCGCCCAGCTGGGCCTGGTAGAGATCCTGGAAGCCTTGCGCGCTGATCATGTCACGGGACTATACGTCGTCGGCCCAGGTCCATGACATGCAGGCCCGACCCGCGGACCGGTCAGATCACAACCCGGTCTGATCACAACCTCCGAGGCCTTCAGCCCCGTCCGCTCAGCCAGGGCAGGCACAGGCGCCGATCGGGCTCCGGTTCCTCCAGCACCCACAGCCCGGCATCCGTGGCCGCCACGTAGGCCCGTCCCGCCTCGTCCACCGCAACGCCCCAGGCGCGGCGGTCCGTGCCCCTCTCGGCCACGATGCTCGGCCGCCGCGGGTCGGCGGCGTCCACCAGCAGCACCCGTCCGGCGGCGCTGGGGTCGCCGCCCAGAGCCAAGGCCAGCCATAGCCGGCCGTGGGCCGCCGCCGCCACCCCGTAGGCCGCCCCGCCGGGGGCGAGATGCCCCAGGACCCGCGGCGCGGCCGGCTCCGCCACATCGACGATGAACAGCCCTCCCGCGTTGTCCGCCACGTAGAGCCGCCCATCCTCCGTGACATCGATGCCGTAGGCGCGCACCTCAGTGACCAGGCTACCCAACTCGCGCGGCGCGGTGGGATCCGCGGCATCCACCACCCGGACGCCTCCCGGACCGTCAGCCACGTACACCATCGTCCCGCGCACCGCCAGGTCGCCTGCCCAGCCTGGCGTCTTCAGCTCCGCCAGGCGCCGCGGCTGCGCGCCCGACAGGTCCCAGAATTCCAGGCCGAAGTCCGGATCGCCGCCCTCGAAGTCCAGGGCCGACCAGCTGCCGGTCACGACCGTTCCGCCCTCCATGACCGCCACCGAGCGGGCGTTCGAATGCGTGACGGCCTGGCCCAGAGCCCGCGGCACGGCCGGATCGCTGAGGTCGAAGACCTCCAGACCGCCCTTCCAGGTAGCCACCGCCATCTTGTGGTCCCAAAGCGCCACGTCGTAGGCCTGCCCCTTGACCGCCGCCGTCGCCATGAGCCGCGGCTTCGCCGGATCGGCGATGTCCACCAGGTGCACACCCCGCGCGTGGGCCGGAATGGCCGCCAGCCGGCCGCGCACGGCGACCGAGAGCGCCGGCACAGCACCCGGCAGTCGGCCCAGCAACCTTGGCTCGGCCGTGGACAGCACGGCGCGCGGTCCCGCGGGGCCGGCCTCGGCCGGCGCGGCAACCGGGGCTCCCCACGCGAGCACAAGGGCCAGGAAGGTCAAGGTCACTGACAGTCGGATCATCAAGGCGCAAACTCCTTGTGGGTAGTCGGTCGGAGACGGACCCATACGTCCCATTCGTCCTATAGGTCCCAGTATGAATGAACCCTACGGCACCCTACGAGGCCATTAGAACCCATCGCAACCTGCCGAGCCACGCCCCCCCCC
>JBGAUA010000300.1:0-2116 GCA_044228875.1 Anaerolineae bacterium | reverse complement strand
GGAGCCGCGCTCTGCTGAACGAGCTGAAGGCGCTGGACCGGTCGCGGCTGAGCGGTATGGACGCGGTCAACTATGACACCATCGTCTTCGTCGGCGATACGTCGGAAGAGGGCCGGCGGTTCGACTACGGCGCGCGCGGCTTCCCGCAAGCCTATGTCGTCAACCAGCTATCGTCGGCCTACATCAGCCTGCCCGACTTCCTCGATAGCCAACATGCGGTCGAGACGGCCGAGGACATGGCCGCCTTCCTCAGCCGCGTCGAAGCCTATGGCACGGCCCTGGATCAGGAGACCGAGCGGGCCATCGACGACGCCTCACGCGGGGCGGCCCCGACCGACTTCATGATCGACAAGGCGCTGCTGCAGCTGCGCGGTGCCCGCAATACACCCGCCGCCGAGGCCGTACTGGCCGTCGCAGCGACGCGCAAATCGACCGAGGCCGGCCTGCCCGACGCCGGGCCGGACGCCGCGCGCATCATCGAGGCGACGGTCTATCCGGCGCTGGATCGCCAGATCGCGGCGCTGGAGGCTATGCGCCCGACCGCGACCCACGACGCGGGTGTGTGGCGTCTGCCGGACGGCGAGGCCTATTACGACTGGGGTATCAAGACCTTCACCACCACGACCATGACCGGCGAAGAGATCCACCGCATGGGCCTGGAACAGGTGGCCGAGATCGAGGGCCGCATGGATGCCCTGATGCGCGAGAACGGCTTGACGCAAGGGTCGACCGGCGAGCGGCTGACGGCCATGGGCCGCGACCCCCGCTTCCTTTATCCGAACACGGACGAAGGCAAGGAACAGCTGCTGGCCGATCTGAACCGCCAGATCGAGGTAGTGACGCCGCGCCTGACGCCGCTGTTCGGACAGCATCCGCGGGCGGCGGTCGAGGTGCGGCGCGTGCCGCCGTCGATCGAGGCCGGTGCGCCGGGCGGCTATTACAATGCCCCGACGCTGGATGGCTCACGACCGGGCGCCTATTACATCAACCTGAGGGACACGGGTGAGAACCCGAGTTGGACCCTGCCGACCCTGACCTATCATGAGGCCAATCCGGGCCATCACTGGCAGATCGCCCTGGCACTGGAGGCCGAGGGCATTCCGATGCTGAGGAAGGTGGTGGGCTTCTCGGCCTATTCGGAGGGCTGGGCCCTCTATGCCGAGCAGCTGGCCGACGAGATCGGCATGTATGCCGACGATCCGTGGGGCAAGATCGGATATCTGCAATCGTTCCTGTTCCGGGCCGTGCGCCTGGTGGTCGATTCCGGCATGCACAAGCTGCGCTGGAGCCGCGAGCAGGCCATCCGCTACATGACCGAGCACCTGGGCGAGCCGGAATCCAACTGGGTCACCGAGATCGAACGCTACTGTGTGTGGCCGGGCCAGGCCTGTTCCTACAAGGTCGGCCAGACGGTGTGGGACAATCTGAGGACCGAGGCCCGCGCCCGCATGGGCGACCGCTTCGACCTGGCCGGTTTCCACGACGCGGGCCTGCTGTCGGCGGCCATGCCGCTGGCGGTGCTGGAACGCCGTATTCGCGAGTGGTCGGCGGGGGGTTGAGGCGAATGTCTCCTCCCCATCTTTGATGGGGAGGGGGACCCCGAAGGGGTGGAGGGGCTTCTCTCCGCCGCTTCATGGGGTTCGATGAAGCGCGGACCGACAGGCTGTTAGAGCGGCGAGGCCTTATTCCCCTCCACCGCTTCGCGGTCCCCCTCCCCAACGGCTTCGCCGTTAGGGAGGAGACTCGAACCTATCCCCCGTCGCTCCAGACGGTCTTGTAGAGGTCAAAGCGCCGGTCGCGCAGGTTGCGGACGGTGCCCTGCGACTTGGCCCAGGCCAGGTCCGACAGGTCCAGGTCGGCGACGGTGATGGTCTCGACGTTTTCGGAGGCCTCGGCGGCGATGCCGTCGCGCGCGAAGGGGAAGTCGCACGGGGTCAGGATGCAGGACTGGGCGTATTGCACATCCATGTTCTCGACATTGGGCAGGTTGCCGACATTGCCCGACAGGGCGACGTAGCACTGGTTCTCGATGGCCCGGGCCTGAGAGCAATAGCGCACCCTCAGATAGCCCTGGCGGTTGTCGGTACAGAACGGCACGAACAGCATCCGCGCGCCC
>JBGAUA010000002.1:0-81061 GCA_044228875.1 Anaerolineae bacterium | reverse complement strand
ACCAGGCTGTCCAGGCGGTCGGCCAGAGCCAGGGCGATGCCCGGCAGGCTCTGCGGCAGGCGGTCGCCCGCGCCGCGGGGCAGGTACTGCTCCTCGATGGCCAGGGCGACCGCCTCCGGCTCGCCCGAACGCAGCGCATAGGCGCGGCCCATGACCCCCTGCAAGCTGGTGAAGTCCACCACCATGCTGGTGCAAAGGTCGTTCTTGGCCAAGGAGGCGGCGCGGGTTGTCACCACGGCGTCGGCGCCCAGCCATGCCGCCAGATGCGGCGCCAGTCGCGTCAGCCGCGCCGCCTTGTCGGACATCGATCCCAGCTTATCCTGGAAGCTCAGCCCGCCCAAGCCGGCGCCGAAGCTCTCCAGCGAACGCTCGCCGTCTTTGCGCCAGAAGTAGGCCGCGTCGGCGAAGCGGGCGCGGATGACCGCGGCGTTGCCGTAGCGCACCGCGTCTTCGTCCAGGGCCGCGCCGTTGGCCACGGTGATGAAATGCGGCAGCAGCCGCCCATCCGGTCCCAGCACCGGAAAGTAGCGCTGGTGCTTCTTCATCACTGTGATCAGCAGCGGGTCCGGCAGCTCCAGGTACTCGGGCTCGAAGTCACCCCGGATGGCCCGCGGCTGCTCCACCAGGTTGGCAACCTCCGCCAGAAGGGCGGGATCCTGAGGCACGGTACCGCCCACCTCGGCCGCGAGCGTGGCCACCTGGCGGGCGATCTGCTCCCGGCGCGCCGCCGGATCCACCTCGATGCCATGGCTGAAGAGCAGCTTGCGATGGTCCTCGGCCGTGGCCACGGCCAGGCGCCGACTGTGCGGTCGCGGCCCGCGGGTCACTCGATCCGCTGCCAGGCCGGCCCACTGGACGGGCACCACCTGACTGCCGTGCAGGGCCAGGATCCAGCGCAACGGTCGGCTGAAGGCGATGCCTGAAGCGTTCCAACGCATGGCCCGCGCGGCGGGGATGGCCGCGATCAGGGCCGGAAGAGCCTCGGCCAGTACCTCCGCGGCGCCGCGGCCGGCCACGTGGCGCGTGGCCAGCAGGCGCGGCTCCCCCTTCTGCTCCACCTGCCGCAGCTCGGCCAGGGTCACGCCGGCGCTGCGGGCAAAGCCTTCGGCCGCCTTCGTGGGTAGCCCGGCGGCATCGTAGGCCGCCTTCAGCGGCGGGCCGACAACCTCCTCCACCAGGTCGGATTGCCGCGGCGCGAGGGCGCTCACGCCCACCACCAGGCGCCGCGGCGTGCCGCCCACCGTCACGCCGCCCTGTTCCAGGCGCAGGTCCGCCAGGAGAACCGGCAGGCGCGCCGCCAAGGTGGCGAGGGCCGCGTCCAGATCATCCACCGGCAGCTCCTCCACGCCCAACTCAAGGACGAAGTCCGCCGGAGCCTTCGGCGCCACGCCGGGATCGGCCGGGGCCACCGAGTCGTCCGTTACGGCGGCCTCGGCACCGGCCACCCAATGCCTGCCATCGGGGTCCGCGCCCAAAGGCAGGCCGGCCGCCGCTCGCTCCTCCAAGTAGGCCTCAGCCACCTGCCGCGCCAGGCGGCGCATCCGCCCGAAGAACTGGGCCCGCTCGGTGACGCCGACGGTGCCGCGCGCATCCAGGACATTGAAGAGATGCGAGCACTTGAGGACGTAGTCATGAGCCGGGCGCACCAGGCCATGCTCCAGGGCCAGGGCAGCCTCGGCCTCGCAGAGGTCGTACATCTGGCGCAGCCGACCCACGTCGGCCAGCTCGAACCAGTAGCGGCTGGTCTGCACCTCGTTGCCAAGCAGGATGTCGCCGAAGGTGACGCGGTCGTTCCAACGCAGGTCACGGAAGTGACGCACGTCTTGCAGGGCCATCAGGATGCGGTCGATGCCGTAGGTGATCTCCACCGAGTTGGGCGACAGGTCCTGCGAGCCGGCCTGCTGGAAGTAGGTGAACTGGGTGATCTCCAGCCCGTCCAGCCAGACCTCCCAGCCCAGTCCCCAGGCGCCCAGAGCCGGCGATTCCCAGTTGTCCTCCACGAATCGCACGTCGTGGCGGGACAGGTCCACGCCGATGGCCTCGAGGCTGGCCAGATACAGCCCCTGTGGATCACCCGGATCGGGCTTGAGGATGACCTGGAACTGGTGATGGCGCCCCAGGCGGTTGGGGTTTTCACCGTAGCGGGCGTCGTCGGGACGGATGCTGGGCTCCACGTAGGCCACGTTCCAGGCCTCCGGCCCCAGCACGTGCAGGAAGGTGGCCGGGTTCATGGTCCCCGCGCCCACCTCCTGGTTATGCGGCTGCCAGATGACGCAGCCCTGGGCGGCCCAATATGTCTGCAGGCGGAGGACGGCGTCTTGGAAGCTGAGGCCTTTGCTGCTCATGATGCGGGATCCTGGAACGGGGCTGTGGCGGGTGGAAGGGTGATTATACGGAGCGCGGGGCGGATTGGCGGCCGGGCAGGCGCCATGCCGCCGGCCTCAGGGAGCCGCCGCCGGCTCCCCAACCCATAGCAGGGTGATCCCCTCGCCGAACGCCGAGGCCGGCAGGCCGGCGGCGGGGCGGAGGTCCGGCGCCGGGGTCCACTGCCGCAGTTCCGCGAGATGGCCATCCGATAGGATGGCGCAGCCGGGGGCGGCCTGCGCTGTGATGGCGGCGGCCAGGCTCGCCGTGTCATCCGCCCGCTCCGGCCGGATGCCATGGAGATTCAACCGCGCCTCCACCACGCGGCTGAAGGCGCCGCCGGCCGGGTAGTCGGCGTCGATGCGGTTGTCCAACACCAGCCGTTGGCAGGTGGCGGCGGCCTGATCCACCAAGGCGTTCATCGCCGCGTTGGTCCGCCCGCTGTCGATCTGCTCGCGGTAGTAGGCGGCGACGCGCCCGCCGGCAACCGTCATCGTCCCCAGCAGCATTACGGCATAGGCGAGCTGCGGCGCGCGGGCGGCCCGACCGCCGCTGGCCATCGCCCGCGGCGTCATCGCGGCGACGGCCAGCCACAGCACCGGCAGCGGCAGGGCGCTGTAGCGCGTGCCCATGGGAAAACCGTACTGCCGCACCAGGAGCGGGGCCAGCAGCAGGAAGGAGGCGCCGTTGACGACGAGGAAGGCGTCGCGCGCCGCCAGGGCGCGGACCATGGAAACGGTGACGAGCCCGACGACCAGCAGGGCAAAGGGATCCTGAGCGATCGTGAAATGCTGAGCATGCCCGGCGCCGCTCAGGGCGTCGACGATGCTGCGCGCCAGGGCGGCCAGCCCCGCCCCGTAGGGCGTGGTTCCGGATTCGGCGAGGATCTCGGGTGCCGAGCTGCCGAGGCTCAGCGACCCTTCCCGCCACCAGGTGAGCAGGTGGTGGAGGGCCACGGGCGACAAGGCCAAGGCCAGGACGGCCAGGTAGGCCGCCAGTCGGCGGCCCGATGCGCCGAGGGCCCGGGCATGGCGAACCAGGAGCCAGGGCGCGAAGGCCGCCAGCAAGGGGTAGCTTTGGAGCGCCAGCCCGTAGCAGAAGCCGGCCAGGTAGGGCCGCCGCCCGAGCAGCGGCCCCAGGGTCAGCCACCACGACAGCAGGAGTAGCAGCAGGCCCAAGGAGACGGCCCAGGGCAGGTGGCTGTAGATGACCACAAAGGTAAAGGAGGTGGACAGCAGGCCGGCCGCGAGCAATGCCGGCAGCATGGAGCCGCGGCGCAAGCCGATCATCGCCGTCAGCAGCGGCAGGGCGGCGCCCAGGAACACGGCCACCAGCCGGGGGGTCTCGGGCGCCGACCACAGGGCAAGGGCGGCAGCGATGAGGTAGACCATCAGCGGCCCGTTGTAGCCGGTTAGGGACAAGGGTACGGCCTCCCCCCAGCTCAGGCGCGCGGCGTACTTCACCAGGCGCACCTCATCCGTATAGGTAGGGATGAGCTGGGCGTAAGGCAGGCGGATGAGGACGGAGAGCAGGAAGACCCCCGCCAGGGCCAGGCGGGCGGTGCGGCCGGCCGGCGGCACCGCCAGGACCGGTATCGCGGATCTCGTGGCGGCGGGTGAAGCGGGGTCTGCGTCCTGAGGCACGAGGTGGCCTGTTTCTATGACATGCGGGAACGCTGGTCCCGCTCCGGGTCTGGCCGCAGATGATGCCACAGGCGGGCCGGCGCGTGACCGGCACGGACCGGACAACCACGATCATGCTGAAAGGGGTCTGCCGGACCATTGGATGCCTTCGCCCGCTGGAGGGCTCGTCCCGGCCGGCTCGCCTCGAGTCCACGGTGGACGTGCGGCGGCCCGCTGGTCAATTGCCTCACGGATGAAGCGGGCTTAACATGGTGGCGGATCCTTAAGCCGTTGCGCCGTTCGGGCGAAAACGGCAATCGGTCGGGTTGCGACATGAGCCATTCCGAAGACTTCGCCGCTGTCCTGACCCGCGGCTTGACCCGCCGCGATGCGATTCGCGGGGGGGTCCTGAGCGGGTTGGTCCTCTTCCTACCCTGGGCGGGGAACAAGCGACAGATCCCGACGCCGCATGGCGCAGGCGGCCTGAGCTTCGTGCCGCTACCCCCCAGCCGCGAGGACCGGGTGCTGGTGGCCGGGGGCCACGCGGCCCAGGTCCTGCTGCGCTGGGGCGATCCGCTAATGCCGGGCTCCCCAGCCTTCGACGCGCGCCGGCAGTCGGCGGCGGCCCAGGCTCTGCAGTTCGGATACAACTGCGACTACGTGGGCTACATCCCCCTGCAGCCGGGACGCGCGGCCTCGCAGCACGGGCTGCTGGTGGTCAACCACGAATACACCATCCCCGAGCTGATGTTCGAAGGCTATGACCCGAGTCGCCCGACGCGGGAGCAGGTGGACATCCAGCTGGCAGCCCACGGGATCTCCTTCGTCGAGGTCTACAGCGATGTGGACGACCGCTGGCGGGTCAACCGCGACTCAGGGCGCAACTGGCGGGTGACGGGGCTGACCCCCATCTTGATGGCAGGACCGGCGGCCGGGCATCCATGGATGCGCACCAGCGCCGATCCCACGGGCATGCGGGTGCAGGGCACCCTGGCCAACTGCTCGGCATGCGTCCTACCCTGGGGAAACGTGCTGAGCTCGGAAGAGAACTTCCATCTCTATTTCGGGGAGTCGCGCGACCTGCCCCGAAGCGACCCGCGCAGCAACGACTTCATGCGCTACGGTTTCCCGGACAGGGCCTCGCAGTACGGCTTCGAGAAGGTCTACGACCGCTTCCGGATCGACCGCGAGCCCGGCGAGTCCTACCGCTTCGGCTACGCGGTGGAGGTGGACCCTCAAGATCCCGCGTGGACGCCGCGCAAGCGGACGGCCCTGGGCCGCATCCGCTCGGAGGGCTCCACGGCCACGGCGACGACCACGGGGCAGGTCGCGCTGTACTACGGCGACGACATCATGTTCGAGCACGTGTACAAGTTCGTCACCCGACACGCCTGGCGGCCGGGCGACCGCTCCCACAACCGCGGCCTCCTGGACCAGGGAACGCTCTACGCCGCCCGCTTCCATGACGACGGCCGCGGCGAATGGCTGCCGTTGGTGGCGGGTCAAGGCCCCCTGGTGGCCGCAAACGGCTTTCCGGGGCAGGCCGAGGTGTGCATGAACGCGGTTCGTGCGGCCACGCTGATGGGGGCCACGCGAATGGACCGACCGGAGGACATCGTCATCCATCCGCATACGGGCAAGGTGTACATCGCGCTCACCAAGAACCCGAAGCGGGGTGAAGACGGTCTTCCAGGCGGCGTGGTGAACGCGGCCAACCCGCGACCGGCAAACAAGGCGGGGCACGTGATCGAGCTGGAGGAAGATGGCGGGGACCACGGCGGCGCGCGCTTCCGCTGGCGCATCTTCCTGCTCTGCGGCGATCCTGAAGATCCGGACACGTACTACGGGGGCTTCCCCAAGTCCCGCGTCAGCCGCATGGCCTGCCCGGACAACATGGCCTTCGACCTGGACGGCAACCTGTGGATCGCCACGGACGGTCAGGCGGAGCTCTACGGCGACCACGACGCGCTCTACGTGGTGCCCACCGAGGGCGCGGAGCGGGGCTTCGTGCGGCGATTCCTGACGGGCGTCCCGGGTTGCGAGATCACAGGGCCTTGCTTCAGCCCCGACGGCACGACGCTCTTCGTATCGGTGCAACATCCAGGCGAGGGCGGCACCCTGAGCGATCCGCATTCCCTCTGGCCGGACGGCGGCCTCCCGTCCCGACCCTCCGTGCTGGCCATTCGCGCGGCGGACGGGCGGCGGGTGGGAACGGGGGTCGGGACGGAGGCGGCTCAGGCCTGACGGAACCTACCAGGCCCAACGCGGCCCTCGCGGCGCTCCCGCGCTGCCCGGCCGCACTACTGGGTCGCGGACTTCGGCTTGCGCTGGGCGGCCTTGGGCTTGGCGGCCTTGGGCTTCGGTAACGGCAGCGCGAGCGCAGTGGTGCGCAGCAGACGGCCCAGGAGCTCAGGATCGTCGAACGCGACGTCGATCTGGAAATACGGCTTGCCGCCGGGGTAGGGCGGCTGCTCCGAAACCGCGCCGAGCAGCCCGCGCCCCTCGGCCGTCGGCTTCACGAAAAGCTGGTTGTCGCAGACCAACGCGACCACCTTGCCGTCAAGATAGAGCGCATACTCGCCGAACATCTTCTTGTAGGTCAGCGCGTCCCGCAAGCCGGATTCCTCGCAGACGTATTGCACGAAGTCCTGGTCGCTCGCCATGGGTTGTCTCCTTCGCGTGGTTCGGACGACGTGGAAGAACGGCCTCAGCCCTGTTTGCCGAGCACATCTGGCAGGTCTATGCTTGGTGGAGGGATGGCGGGGGTAACGTTCCGCAGATGCTCTTGGCCGGCCGTCGACGGTCGTCGTCGCTCGTGCTGACCCAGTTTCTGACGGGGCCGTCGGTCATCAGCTATCCTAGGCTGATAGCTCGGATACAGTAGCAGGATAGCTGTGCCATGGTAGCAGTGTAGCTGTGCTTGACTGCCAGGGTACCAGAGGGGACAGCGGCTGTCGCGGCGGGTTTCCTGTGCTCTTGAAGCGCGTTCCCTGCCGTGTTTGCGCTTCGATAGCGGCTGCATTCCGCGCTGATCCCGGCAGTCCTGCCGCCGGCGGTCGCGGCACCGACGCGCGCCAGGTTAGACCGGGCCCCTGTCCCCGCGCTACCATCCTGCCCATGTCCTCCTCCACGCCCCGACCCCTCCCTCCCCTCCCCGTCCCCCTCGGGCGCCAGGCCGCACGTTCCCTGGTGGCGCGCGGGCGGGCCGTGGCGGCGGCGGCACTGCGGCCGCCCCTGCGGCGACTGGACGACGCCGACTACGGCAACTGGGACCGCATGACCCTGCGCGATTGGCTGGACCACCATCAGCGGGAAATCGTCTTCAGCCAATGCCGCTGGATGGGCATCCCCATGCTCAAGAGCCCGCTGGACAGCTGGATCTACCAGGAGATCATCGCCGAGACCCGGCCCCAGATTTTGGTGGAGATCGGCAGCCATTCCGGCGGCAGCACCCTCTACTTCGCCCATCTCTTCGATCTCCTGGGTGAGGGGGAGGTGCTTTCGCTGGACATCGATCGGTCGCGCTATCAGGCGGCGCATCCGCGCATCACCGAGATCACCGGCGACTGCGCCGATCCGGCAGTCGTCGCCCAGGTGGCGGCCCTCTGCGCCGGCAAGCGCACCATGGTCATCCACGACGCCGACCACCTGCGCGCCTCGGTGCTGCGGGACCTGCAGCTGTACGGGCCACTGGTCAGCCCCGGCTGCTACCTCATCGTGGAGGACGGCATCCTGGATCTCTTTCCCGCCAGCGACCATTTCGGGCATCTGGAGGAGGGACCCCTGCCGGCCATCGATGACTTCCTGTCCGGCCATCCCGAGTTCCAGGTGGACAGGTCCCGGGAGCGCTACCTGATGACCTACAGCCCCCGTGGCTTCCTGAGGCGCCTACGCTAACGTTTCCCGCTGGGTTCGATGGCCGCCGAGGCCGTCATGTTCCAGCGGAGCCGGTCGTCCTGGCGGTCCAGGGCGATCGTCACCCGGTAGGTGATGTCCCCCAATCGGCTCTCGCCAAAGCTGCGGACGCGCGCCACCTTGCCCGGCAGGGTCAGGCCGTCGATGGCGTCAAAGGTCACCCGCGCCGCGTCGCCCTCGCGAATGCCCACCACACTGAGCTCCGTGAGGTCCTCCGTCTCCACTTGCCAGCGGCTGACGTCCGCCAGGCGCACCGCCGGGATATCGGGAGCCAGGATCTGGCCTTCCACGGCTTCCAGGGCCGCCACCGTGCCGGCGAAGGGGGCGAGCAGCAGGGTGTCGTCCATGTTGAGCCGCGCCAGCTCCAGGGCCGCCCGGGCGCGCTCCACGCCCGCCGTGGCGATGATCAGCTCCTCGCTCGACGCCCCGCGGCGCATGCGATCCAGCTCCGCCCGCGCCTGGCGAAGGCGGGCCGCCGCCGCCGCGCGCGCCCCCTCCGCCTCGCCCACCTGGGCGCGGGCCACCGCCACGTCCTCCTTCGCCGTGCCGCGCTTCAGCTTGCCGTACTCCAGCTCGGCAATGCGCACCGTCTCTTCGGCCGCCTGGACGTTGGCCTGGGCCTGGTCGCAGTCCGCCTGGGTGAAGGCCAGCTTCTCCTTGACCCGGCCGCAGACGGCGTCGCGCTGGGCCTGCAGGCCCCAGCGGGTGTTCTTGGCCTGCTCGAAGCGGCGCTCGGCGATGGACACCTCGTCCGCCGAGCCCGTCGAGATCCTGGTCAGGCCGGCATCGGCCGCCGACACGCGGGCCGTGGCCGCGCGCAACTCGGCGTCGGCCACCTCCACCGCGGCCTCGGACGCCGCCAGGGTTTCCGCGGCGGCCCCCTTCTGAACTTGGGCCAGCCCCGCTTCCGCCGCGCGCAGGGCCGCCTCCGCATCCAAGAGCGCGGCGGCCTGGGCCCCGCCTGAGACCCTGAGCAGCTCGGCGCCGGCCTTCACCGCCTGGCCTTCCTCCACTGCGATCTTCAGCACCCGGCCGCCGCCGCGCAGGCCCAGGGCCACGCTGCTCACCGGCAGCACCCGCGCCTCGGCCAACACCCCGGCCACCCCGCCCACGGGGCCGATGGTGGGGGTGGCCGTGCCGTCGCCGCCATCCGACCGGCCGCAGGCGCCGACGAACAAGCTCAACCCAAGCAGCGCGCCGGCGCGCCAAGCGGATCGGCGCGGCCACGCGAAGGCGTTCCCAGACATCTGCTGCTCCTCGAATCGCAAACCGAATACAGCCCCAACATCGGCTCTGGCCGTAACAAGTGCGTTAAACGCCCGAACCACCGCTGTCGTCACGGCCGGCTTCCTGAAGCGCCCGCGTCTACCGGCGCCGCTGCAACGCCTATTCATAGGCCAGGGCCTCCCGCACGCTGACATGCACCGCCCGCCGGGCCGGCAGCCAGCTCGACAGCAGCACGAGCGCCGCCTCAAGACCCATCCAGGCGGCCGCCCCGCCCAAGCTGAGCCCGAAGCTGAGCGGATCGCCCAGCAAGGCCTGGCCGATGCCGTACCCCAAGGCCCAGCCCAGAGGAACGCTCAAGGCCACGCCCAGGCACCAACTCAGCAGGGCCACGGTCAGGTTCTCCACCAGGATAATGAGGTACAGCGTCCCGTCGCCGGCGCCGATGGCGCGCATGACCCCGATCTCTCGCGTGCGCTCGATCACGTTGAGCGAGGTGGTGCCGGCCAGGCCCAGGCCGCCGACGATGGCCATCAGACCCACCATGGACAGCAGCAGGGCGATGATGCCGTCAAAGGCCGCCAGAGCCTCCCGCCGCTCCTCGTCGATCTTGATCACCAGCGAGACGCGCAGGCCGGCACGCTCGAAGGCCGCCTCCAGCGCCTCGGCCGCGCGCTTACGCGCCTCTGGCGAGGGTTCGGTCAAGGTCATGGACAACCACTGCGCCTGCCCCGCCGCTTCGGTCACCTTGCTGAAAGGCCGGTAGTCGATGTAGACCAACGGCGTGGGCCCAAGACCTTGGGTCACGCCGACCACCGTCCAGCTGGTCTCGCGCCCCTCCATCTTCAACCGGATCGTCCCGCCCAGGTCCAGCCCCGGCTGGTCGTCGAGTACCGACTTGCTGACCACCACCGCACGCTCATCCTGCGGCAGGAGCCAGCGGCCGCGCAGGAGGGGCGGCCGCAGCATCGAGGTCTCGGCCGGCGGGGCGAAGACGATCAAAGGCACGCTCAGGGAGAGCATGCTCGCCCCACCCTGCCCGGTGATGCCCAGATGCCTCGCGCTGGTGAACCCCCAACCCTCCGCCAGACGGATGCCTGGGACGCTCAAGGCCACCTGTTGCAGCCGCTCCGCCCGGTAGGGCCGGGCCAGCTGCACCGCTACGTCGAATTGGTAGAGCTGCATCAGGGTGTCCATGGTGCGACCCAGCGAGGCGCGGACATGCAGGACGCCCACGAACATGGCGCCGGCGATGGTCAGCGTGACAACCGTGAGCATGAGGCGTCCGGGACGCCTGAAGGTGTTGCGCAGGCCAAGGAGCACCGGCCGCGACAGTCCGGAAAGCCGTTCCAGCAAGCGGTCCAGCTTCCGGCGCCCGAACTGGCCGCGGCCCAGGCCGTAGCTGCTCAGCGCTTCGCGCACCGTGACGCGGCTGCCCAGCCAGATGGGGATGGCGGCCGCGATCAACGGCACCAGCAGGGACACGACAGCCTGCAGTGCCAGGACCGGCGCGCTGATGACTGGCCCGCTCAAGTCCAGGTTTAGGTAGCCCGCCATCAGTCCTGACAGCCACACCGTGCCCAGCAGGCCGGCCGGCAAGGCCACGGCCAGGGAGAGTGTCCCGTAGGCCAGCACCAGGGCGGCGTACAGGCCGCCGATCTGGCTCCGCCCCGCCCCGATGGCCTTCATGATCCCAATGGATCGCGTTTCCTGGGCCATGATGGCCGCGGCGGTGTTGGCCACCAGGAAACCGCTGAGGCCCAGAGCCAGGGCGCCCATGGCCCCCAGCAGGAGCAGCATGGCCTGGATCGTGCTGTCCAGCGGGTGCTTCCCCGGCTCGGGGATCGTCATGTAGTAGATGGCCCGGCCGTCCCGTTCCAGCTTGTCGCGCACCGCCGCCACCACGTCGGCGATGTGTTCGGGGTCGTCGGCCCGCTCGGCAACCCGCAGGTGCAGCTCGTTGACGCCCCGCCCTTCGCCCAGCCAGGCCAGGGTGTCCTCGTCGATGTAGCCCCAGGGGACCCCGTCGATGGTGAAGATGAGGGCATAGACGTCGAAGGCCGTACCCACCACGCGCAGGGTCCGCTCCTTGCCCAGCGGCGTGCGTATGGTGACCTCCTCGCCCAGCTTCGCGCCGACCAGCCCCAGGGCGGAGCGCTCGATAATCAGTTCGCGACGCGGTGGGGGCCATTGGCCCTCGCGGGGCATCACCCGGTCCAAGCGCGTCAGCCCGTCCCGGGGCAGCACGTTCAGCTGCATGTTGCGCCAGTCGGCGCCTCCGGCGCGCACACGCACGAAGAGGCTGCGCCGCCCCTCCGCCTCGGCCACCTCCGGCATGCGCTCCACCGTCGTGACCAGATCCTCCTCGAAAGGGGTGAAGGTGGTAATGGTGGCGCTGGATGGCTGGATGGCGCGGAAGGATTCGTCGAGCGACGCGGCGACGCGCTGGCGAGTGCCGGCCACGGTGCCGATGGCGAAGACCCCTACGGCGATGGACAGGACCACCATCAAGGTCCGGGCCCGCGCCAGGGCCAGGTCCCGGACAACCTTGCGCCAGCGCGGCGCGATCGCGGCCGGCAGCCGCGGCCGGCCGCTCACGAGGACGGCACCGTCGCGCGATCGCTGATAATGCGACCGTCGGCGATCTCAAGCACCCGGCTCGCCCGCCGGGCCAGATCGCGGTCGTGGGTGACGAAGACGATGGTCTTGCCGCTCGCCACCAGCTCCTCGAAAAGGTGGAACACCTGGTCGGCCGTCGCCGAATCGAGGTTGCCGGTGGGCTCGTCGGCTACCACCAGGGGCGGGTCGTTGGCCAGGGCGCGGGCGATGGCCACGCGTTGCTGTTCGCCGCCGGACAGGGCGGCCGGCAGCTTGTCCGCCTGCTGCGCCAGGCCCATCCGATCCAGCAGCTCGCGCGCCCGGGCCTTGGCCGCCGACCCGGAGCCCCGGCCGGCGAAGTCCATGGGCAGCTGGACGTTCTCCAGGGCGGTCAGCGTGGGCATGAGCTGGAAGAACTGGAAGACGACACCGAGGTTCAAGCCGCGCCAGCGCGCCAGTTGAGCTTCGCTGAGCTGCCCCAGGGAACTGCCGTGGACCTTGATGCTGCCTTCGCTGGGCCGGTCGATGCCGGCGATCATGTTGAGCAAGGTGGACTTGCCGCTGCCGCTCTTGCCCACCACGGCCACGAACTCACCGTGATCGACGGTCAGGTCCACGCCGCGCAGGGCCTCGAAGTCGCCGGCCGCGGTCGCGAAGCGCTTGATCACACCCGCGAGGAGGATCAGGGGAGGATGGGGGATCGCAGAAGTCATGGTGCTCGCCAAATCAAAGGTCCGACGTAAGAATCGCTTCACGCCGACAGCGGGTTTGGCAGCAAACCCGACATCGCGGATGGGTCGCAATGATACCCGAGTCCGAGCCGAGCGGGGATGGCCGCGCAGCCCTTGTCTGTCCCGACCATGACACCCACATCCGGGTTGCGCGTAGAATTGGGCTCTTCCCGCCGACAGGCAACCGCGTCGCCCGCCCCTACAGGTACCCGCCATGAGCAAGAAGCAGCGCGCTCCCCGCGACCCGGCGGCGGCGCCGAACGCGGGCCCTTCCCCGGCCGAGCCCGGCGCAAGGGGCCCTCGCTCCGGAGGTCGGCTGGCATTGGCCGGCGCGTCGGTGGCCCTGTTGGCCGTCGCCGCCTGGTCCTGGTGGCGCTTCGGTTCCGGCGGCGGCGCACCGCTTGAGCTGCCGGCGGCGGACTTCGTCGCCGGGCTCCCACAGATCGACGCCGGGCGCTGGCTCATCCCCACCCAGGCCGCCAGCGAAGGCGGCGAGGCCAATGACCTGGCCCGCCACTGCCGGGAGATCGACGACCACGTCTACCTGGGAACCGTTCTCCAGACCCGCCTGGAAGAGCGCGTCCGCAACGCCCGGCAGGCCGCGGCCGCGCGCCATGACCCGCAGACGCTCGCGGAGCTGGTCGAATTCGGATACGCCCTGGGCAAGACCTATGCCAGCCGCGGCGACTACCTGAAGGCGCTCACCGAGTTCGAGACCACCCTGCAGGTGGCCGAGAACGGCGGGTCGGCCGCCGGCACCACTTCGGCCGTCCGACCCCAGGACATCCGCCGCCAGATCGCGGCCACCTACCTGCGCATGGGGGAGTCGGCCAACTGCGGCCAGACGACCAGCCCCTACCTCTGCCTGCTCACAACGAGCAAGGAAGGGGGCTATGACCGGCCGGAAGAGGTGCTCAGGGCGATCGCCTTCCTGGAGGACAGCCTGCGTCGCTATCCGGAGGACCGCAGCGCCCGCTGGCTGCTCAATATCGGCCACATGCTCCTGCGCAGCTATCCGGAGGGCGTACCGTCGGCCTGGTTGATCCCCCCGGAGCGCTTCGCCGCTGAGCACGAGCTGCCACGCTTCCCCAACATCGCGCCTCAGCTTGGGCTGGCCACGGTGTCGGTCCTGGGCGGCACCCTGATCGAAGACCTGGACGAGGACGGCTTCCAGGACATCATCACCACCGTCTTCGACCCCTGCCAGCACCTGAACTTCTACCGCAACGACGGGAAGGGCGGCTTCGAGGAGCGCACGACGGAGGCCGGCCTGACCGGCCAGCTGGGCGGCTTCAACATCCAGCAGACCGACTTCGACAACGACGGTCACCTGGATCTCTTCATCACCCGCGGCGGCTGGCAGATGGACAGCGGGCGCATGCGCCCCTCCCTGCTGCGCGGCAAGGGCGACGGCAGCTTCACCGACGTCACCCATGCCGCGGGGCTGGACCTTGCGGTCTATCCCACCCAGGCTTCGGCCTGGGCGGACTACGACCTGGATGGCGACCTGGACCTGTACATCGGCAACGAGATGAGCAACGACAACCAGCCTTACCCCAGCCAGCTCTTCCGCAACAACGGCGACGGCAGCTTCACCGACGTGGCCGATGCGGCGGGAGTGCGGAACGACCGCATGACGAAGAGTGTCGCCTGGGGGGATTACGACAACGACGGCGACCCAGACCTGTACGCCTCCTGCATCGGAGCCAACCGGCTGTACCGCAACAACGGCGACGGCAGCTTCACCGACGTGGCGCAGGAGCTGGGCGTGGTAGAGCCCTCAGGCCGCAGCTTCGTGGCCTGGTTCTGGGACTACAACAACGACGGCCACCTGGACCTGTACGTGAACGGCTACCAGGCCACTTTGGACGAGATCGCCCACGACTATCTTGGTGAGATGCCCACCGGCGGCGCCCGCCCGCGCCTGTACCGCAACAATGGCCAGGGAGGCTTCGTGGACGTGACCTCGGCGGCGGGTCTGAACATCGTCCGCCTGCCGATGGGTGCCAACTTCGCGGATGTGGACAACGATGGCTGGCTGGATTTCTACCTGGGAACTGGCGATCCCGAGCTGAGCACCCTGACGCCCAATGAACTGTACTGGAACGACGGCGGCAGGCGCTTCCTGAACGCCACGGCCTCCGCCGACGTGGGCCACCTGCCCAAAGGGCACGGCATCTCCCCTGACGGTCAAGGACGGCGCGGGCGGCTCGCGCGAGATCCACAGCGTGCTGGACAGCGGCGGCAGCTTCGGCGCCAACAGCCTGCAGGCGGAGATCGGCCTGGGCGCGGCGACCATGGTGGAGACGTTGGAGGTGCGCTGGCCGGGCGGACCCACGGAGACCTGGCAGGGCCTGCCCGCCGACCGCTTCTACCTGGTGGAGGAGGGCACGGCGACGGTCACTACGCTGGAACGACGGAAGGTCGATCTGAACGGGGGCTGATTCCGGACCTCAGATCGTGATCGTCGTCCCGTCGAAGCGGGTCAGGCTGAATCCTGTGAAGGGCTCGTTGGTACACAGCCGGTCTTCACGGAGGTAGCGGATGGCCAGTTCCTCGCCCAGACGCATCGACGCGTCGCCGTCCGTGCGCCAGTGCACGCCGGCGATGTTGCGCCCGAAGGCCACATTGGCCGCCAGCTTGTTCAGCTCGTGCCCCACCGTGAGCGGCGCCCCGCTGTAGGGGACAAGGCTCTGGCCGTCTGCGGTAGGCAGCACAGGCGCAGGCAGTACCCAAGACTCGTCGAACATCGCCTTGAGGATGGTGACGCAGGCACCGGCCACCGTGGCATGGCCTGCTCCGTAGGCCGGATGGGTGGGCGAGCCCTCCGGGAAGGCCATCGGCAGAAGGTAGCTGCCGAAACGGTCATGGGTCCGCGCCACGGCTTGGCTGTTCAGAATGTCGGAGTGGATGCCGTAGGCGGCCGCGCCCGTCTTCTGGTTGTGGACGCGTCCGGCCATGGCTTCCGGCCGCAGGCGCCGGTGAACGAACCACTTCTGGTACCACACCGCCGCCAGCGCCGTCCGCGCCACGCCGCAGAGGATGCTGGCAATATAGGGCGGTCCGAAGGTGCCGAACGCCGCCTGGTTGCGCGAATTCCGGTAGGGGTTGGCCGCGTCCGGCGGCGCCCCCTGGTCGAAGAGGATCAGGAGGGCGTTGAAGTAGGCCTGGAACAGGACGTCGATGTGCACCCACTCGCCGAGGTCGCGGCCGTTGATGATGTAGCGGGTCTGGCTCTCGAAGCCGGCATCGCCGCCGGGGTTCGCGCCGTTCTGGATGGCGAGCCAGTCGGCATAATCGGTCATGTAGTCCACGCCCGCCTTGCGCGTGCGCATCTTGCGATCCACCGTTTCGGCGCCGAAGGGCGTCTTCAGCCACATGAACTGCGAGATGTAGGGGCCTACCGTCGTCCCCGCGGCCTGGGAGCGGAACAGGGTCCTCGGCGTCACGGCACCGGCCTCCTTGGGCGCCCGGAAGTCCGACATCGCCGCGAGGTCGATGCAAGCTGCGGTGGCCAGGGGATCGGTCTGGTAGTCCAGGAAGGAAACGTCCCGGAGCAGGGCCATCCAGTAGTTCTCGGCGATCTCTGCGGCCTGCTCGGCGCTGCGCAACGCAGGTGCAGGCGCCTGGGCGAGACACGCCGGGTCGGGACCTTGCAGGGCGAAGGCCAGACCGGCCTGGGGATTGGTCAACTGGCGGGCAGCGCCCAGGGGAATGGCCTCGAAATCCGCCGGACTACCGCTGTTGACGGCGCGGAGCATGGCCTGATAGGCGGCGGGGTCCACTTCGCCCAGGGCATTGTGCGGCAGGCCCTTGGAGTAGTTGCCGACGTAGCCCGGCAGGTTCGTCTCGTCCCCATTGCTGACCTGAGGGGGGAAGCCCAGACCGTGTTCGTAGAGCGCCGCCTGCTGGCGCATGACCATGGCTCTGGCGGAGCGGTTGGCGGCCGAGGTGGCGGCGCCGCCCCCGGGCGACCCGACGCCGCCGACGGTGCCGGGGGTGGCGCTGGGCCGGGGGCGCGGTGTGGGCGTGCGCGTGGGGATGCGTGGCGGCGCGGCGAAGGCGGGGTCCTTGCCGAGGGCATTGAGCCCGGTGGCGGTGGTGGCAGCGGCCGCGGCGGCCGCGCGCAGGAAACCGCGACGGCTGAGCTGTCGGACGGCGGGGACTGTCCGATCAAGCGGCGTATCGGCCGGTCCTATGGCATCGAGCTCGGTCATGGTCTGGGCCTCTCTGGTCGCATCGCCCTCGACGGGCGGTCTCTCCTGCCACGCACATCAGGGGCGACGCGATCGGGTCATCCAAGACAAGTCGCCCGCCCCATGCTTGATAACGCGCAATCCCGTCAATGGATTCGGCCTCCGCGCCGCAACCTTCCAATCTGGACCTCGCCGCTCCGGCGCCTTATCCTTCCGGCGGCAGGCGGCGCAGGCATCTCTGCCCCGGCGCCGACGTCGTCCCGATTGCCGCACAGGAGTTCGTCCATGATCGCCTCCGTTCCCAGCGGGCCGCGGGTCTGCGTTCTCAAGGCCGACGGCACCAACTGCGAGATCGAGACCGCGCACGCGTTCAAGCTGGCTGGGGGTCAGGCCCACGTGGTGCCGATGAACCTGTTGCGTTCCGGCGCAGAGCGTCTCGCCGATTACGACGTACTCGCCCTGCCGGGTGGCTTTTCCTATGGCGATGATGTGGTCAGCGGCAAGGTGATGGCCGTCGAGCTGGTCAGCTTCCTGGCCGATGCCTTGGCCGATTTCGCGCTGGCGCGCAAGCCCATCCTGGGGATCTGTAACGGCTTCCAGGTGCTGGTGCGCACCGGCCTGCTGCCCTTCGGGCAACTAGGGGCGATGCGGGCCACCCTGGCCCTGAATGCCAGCGGGCGCTTCGAATGCCGTTGGGTCCGCCTGCGGTCATCCGGCAGCGGCCCCTTGGTACAAGGTCTGCCGGAGCAACTGGAGCTGCCCCTGGCGCACGGCGAAGGTCGCTTCTTCGCCGACGAGGCCACCCTGGCAGACATCGAAACGCAGGGCCTGGTGGCCCTGCGCTATGTCGACGCCATGGGTCGGCCCACGGAGCAGTATCCGGAGAACCCCAACGGCGCCGTGCACGCCATCGCCGGGCTTGCCGACCCCAGCGGCCGCATCCTGGGCCTGATGCCCCATCCGGAGCGCTTCATCAGCCGCTTCCAACATCCGGCCTGGCGGCTCCGCGCCGCCGATCAGGAGCCGGACGGATTGGCTTTTTTTCGCCAGGTACTCTACCTGGCCTGAACCGAGCGCTCTGCTCGTCCGCGCAACCGCCGGCCGGCGTCCTCCACCGAACGCGGCTCCCCCGATCGCCTACGCCAGCGGCTCGGCCTCGACGCGGCATTGAATGCTGATGTCCGTGTCCGCTCCGCTGATGGGGATGGAGAAGCGCTCCCCCACGAAGAACCCGGCCGAGCGATACAACTCGAAGCCGCCCGCGGCTGGGTCATCCGGGCTGAGCAGGTCCAGCTCCGCGACCAGCACCTGGATGTCGACGATGTCGGTGTCGGCTTCCAGGCGCATCGGGATCCCGACCCCGAGGACGGCCGTCCCGCCTTCCTTCACCTTGACCGGCTTTTCGGACTGCCAGCGCTCCAGACCGTTTATCCATACCTGAACCCGATACTCGGCCTTGCCCACCATCTCCGGATTGTGCCGCGACTTGAGTTCTTCCAAATGCAGGATGAGTTGAAGTTCGCCCTCGATGCGTTGTGCCATGTGACCTCCCTGAAGCTGTGCGAGGCTTGAGCAGGCGGCAATCTTAGGTCACGATGCCGGTGATGTCACGCAACAGACCGTCCAGGCGCTCTACGCTGTCCTCCAGGCTGTCGCCCAGGTAGTGGCCGGGCAGGCCGTCGCGCAGGGACGGGTCCTGGCCAAAGGCGCGGCCGCCGTAGCAGAAGACCGTCCGCCCACTGGAATCCAGTTCCGGCATCTCGCGCGAACCTTCGCCCAGGGCGACCGCCGCCGAAGCGATGGTGGCCACCACCACCACGGCTGCCGGTTGGGTGCTGCGCACGAAGGCCGCCAGATCGGACAAAGGCACGGCGGGTCCGAGGTAGTGGATTGGCCAGAGCCGCCGCCGAAGAAGCACCCCCAGGATGAGGAGCCCGATCTCGTGCCAGTCGCCGGGCGCGCAGGCCAGGACCGTGGGGGGAACAGGGCGCGGCGGAGACCCTTCGGCCAGCCATAGCAACAGTCGCTGGCGGATGTATGCCGAAGCCAGATGCTCCGTCGCCACCGTGACCTCGCCCGCTTCCCAACCCTCCCCCAAATCGGCCAAGGCAGGTGGGATCACCTTGAGCAGGATATCCTCCAGGCTGAGCACAGCCAGGGCCTCGGCCAGGATCCGATCGGCTCCGGACAGATCGTGGGCCATGAGCGCCCCGGCGACACGGTTGGCGAAGGCCTGCAGCACAGGGTCGTCCACCCGCGAGGATGAAGACGGCTCCCACGACGGGCGGGCGTCTAGCACGAGCGCGCCGAGCTCGGACTGGGCATGGCTCAGGGCGCGGATGGCCTGTCCGGCCTGCATCCCTTGGTCGATGCGCGCCTTCACCCAGCGCAGCTGATCCAGGGTCCGTTGGCTGTAGACCCTCTGGCGGCCGGCACTGCGCTGCGCCTGAGGAAAACCGTACCGTCGCTCCCAAGCGCGAAGGACGGCCACCGACAGCCCGGACATCCTGGCCACAGCACCGATGTTGAAGATCGGTTCATCGGCCAGGGCCCTGGCGCCGCGCGAGCCGGAGGTGTTGGGCGTGGTGGTCATGGGTTGCTGGTACCGGGAATCACTGTACGGTTGACGGTCGGCGCCGTCAAGGATTTGTGGAGCTATTGCCCAGGGTGTCTTGGCGATAGGGGCATCGAAACGTTATCATGATCGCGCCCATCACGGGCAGTCCACTCCGTGGCAGCATAGCGAGGGATAGCGGGCCGCCTCCGGCCCCGTCCTCCGAAATCCTGTCGGTCAACAGCTTAGGAGGAGGTGAGATCATGCACATCGTCATCACCGGAGGGACCGGCTTGATCGGCCGGGCTCTGAGCGCCGACCTGGCGCAGGATGGCCACCAGGTGACCATCCTGTCGCGCGACCCGGCGCGACACGCGCTAAAGCCCGACCAGGGCGTCGCGGTCGCTGCCTGGGATCCCGCGAACCCGGGGGCTTGGGCCGAAAGGCTGTCCGGCTGCGATGCCGTGGTCAACCTGGCCGGGGCGGGTGTGGCGGATGCCCGTTGGTCCGCGGCACGAAAGGCGGTCATCCGCGACAGCCGGGTCCGGGCCGGACGGGCCTTGGTGGCAGCGATCGAACAGATCGGCGATCGGCCGCGCTGCCTCGTGCAAGCCGTCGGCGCGGGCTACTACGGAACCCGACAGAGCGGCCCGCTCACGGAGGAAGCACCCGCCGGCGACGACTTCCTGGCTTCCGTCTGCCACGACTGGGAGGACTCCACCGCGGCGGTGGAGTCCTTGGGCGTTCGGCGCGTGGCCACGCGCATCGGTATCGTTCTGAGTGGGGAAGGCGGCGCGCTGCCGCGGATGCTGCTGCCTTTCCGCTGCTTCGTCGGGGGGCCCTTGGGCAGCGGCCGGCAGCCCTTCCCCTGGATCCATATCGCCGATGTTGTCGGCGCGATCCGGTTCTTGATCGACCGGCAGGACACGAGCGGCGCCTACAACCTTGCGGCGCCGGAGCAACTCGACAATGCCGCCTTCTCACGCGCCCTCGGGCGGGCCTTGCATCGCCCCGCCCTCCTGCCGGCGCCGGCGCCGGCCCTGCGCCTCGCCCTGGGCGAGATGGCGATGATCCTGCTCGAAGGCCAGCAGGTGGCGCCTGCGCGGCTGCTCGCGGCCGGCTACGCCTTCCGTTTCACCCATGCGCAGGAAGCGTTGCAGGACATCCTGGCATGACGGCTGGGAGGTCGACGGCGCCCTTGACCGCGAAAACCCTTCACCCTGGTCGCCTGCTCCGCTATCGCCACCGGTTCGTGGTGGACGCGGCGCTGGCGCGGGTGGCCGATTTCCATGCCCGCTCCGACAGCATGGCGGCCATCACGCCGCCGGGCATCGTCGTCGTGCTGCGCCATGCACCGGCCGTCCTTGGCGAGGGCGACGAGATGCGGTTCACCTTGAGGCTGGGCGGGCTGCTGCCCGTCAACTGGACGGCGCGGATCAGCGACGTCAGCGAAGGCGGCTTTGTCGATACACAACTTGAGGGCCCCTTTGACCTTTGGCGGCACGAGCACCGCTTCGTGGCCGAAGGCCGCGACCGAACCTGGATCGAAGACCATGTGGAGGCGCGGCTCCGCCGGCACTGGTTGTGGCTGCCCGTCGGGCTGGCGATGTGGCTCGGCATGCCGCTGCTCTTCGCCTACCGCGCCCTGATCACCCGCCGGATCCTGCGCAACCGCGCCGCATGACAACCGGCCCGACGTGTAACCGCTTGGCAGTCACGTTGAAACCACCTATCATTGTGCGTGGTTAGAGGAAGAGACTCCGGTGATACGGAGCAGGTTACCAACTTCAGGATGATGCCGTAGTTGATTTCGGAGGCTCGTGGATATCGCGGCTGCTGTCGCGACGGTCCAGGCCATCCGGGAATCGCGATCGAGGGTTGGTGGGATTCGTCGGTCCTCCCACATGCAGACCCGACAACTATCGACCGACGACAGCGCACGGGGAGGCGTGGCCAAAGGCCCCGCCTCCCCCCGTTAACGCGCCGATGCGATCCGTTTTCCAGCGCTGGCAGAGTGGACCTGACGCATTGAGGTTCACCGCCGGAGGCCGGCTATCAGTTGCCGGCCACCTCTACGACGCGGACCGGTGAGGTCTTTCGTCGGGACCGCTCTGGACGAGACCCTCCAGACGCTCGGCCAACAGCGCAAAGGCGGCGCCGATCGTCGCGTCGTCGCCCGAGATGCGGTACTCCATCAAGAGGCCCGCCGTTCCGCTCATCATGAGCAGGATGAACGGGGCGATGGGAACAGCCAGCCGCTCGCCGGTCCGGGATCTCACCCGATCCAAGAGGCGGGAGAGATCGACTTGGGTCTCCCGGGCCGGCAGGTCATGCCCCGGAGCTTGCCCACTGGCGCGTCGTATCTGCAGGAGCAGGTCCGGCTGCATGAGCTCCGGATGGGACCGGGCCTGGTCCCAGGTCAAGGCGATTCCGGCCCGGATGGCGCCTTTCAGGTCCGGGGCGGCCAGGACGGCCGGCTCCAGGAGGGTCATGTAGCGCAGACGCGCCTGCTCCTGAGCTGTGGCGATCAGGCCTTCCTTGCCCTTGAAGTGGTACTGGATCAGCTGGAGGTTTACACTGGCGCGTTCGGCGATGCGCCGGGTGGTCGCCTGGTCGTAGCCCTCCTCGTAGATGACCTCCAACGTCGCCCGCACAAGCCGCTCGCGGGTATCGGGGCGGTCGATCGGCTGATCTGTCTCATTCGGATGCATGAACCCATGCTAGCGCCGCGCCGCGGCGGTGTCAATGCACCGGCTTGGCGCCCAACACAGCCCCGTCATGCTATGGTTATGCGGTTGGCGGTCCGCCGTCGTCTCTCTCTACGCCCCTCGTTGAACTGTTCCAAAGGCTTCTCAACCATGCGTCGTCAGGACATCCGAAACATCGCCATCATCGCGCACGTCGACCACGGCAAGACCACCCTGGTCGATGCCATGCTGCGGCAGACCGATGTGTTCCATTCCAAGCAGGTGGTGCAGGACCGCATCATGGATTCCGGCGACCTGGAGCGCGAGCGCGGCATCACCATCCTGGCCAAGAACACGGCCATTCGCTACCAAGGCACCAAGATCAACATCTTGGACACACCGGGCCACGCCGACTTCGGAGGCGAGGTGGAGCGGGTGCTCAACATGGTCGACGGGGTGCTCCTCTTGGTGGACGCCGTCGAGGGTCCGATGCCACAGACCCGTTTCGTGCTGCGCAAGGCCTTGGCCCTGGGCCACAAAGCCATCGTGGTGGTCAACAAGATGGACCGCCCACAGGCCCGGCCCGAGGTGGTGGTCGATGCCACCTTCGACCTCTTCATCGACCTGGGCGCCTCTGAGGAGCAGTCCGATTTCACGGTGGTGTATGCCCGCGCCCTGGCCGGCACCGCAACGTTGGATCCGACACAGCTCGGCGAGGACCTGCGGCCGCTCTTCGAGACCATCCTGGAGCTTCCGGGCCCGCAGGTGGCCCCTGACGAGCCGCTTCAGATGCTGGTCACCAGCCTCGACTACGACGATTACAAAGGCCGAATCGCCATCGGCCGGCTCAGCGCCGGCCGGATCCGCCGAGGCCAGGAACTGGCGATCCTCGAGCCGGACAAGCCGGTGAGGCGTGGCCGTTCAGCTGAGCTCTTCGTCTTCGAGAACCTGGGTCGCCATGCCGTCGAGCAGGCCGAGAGCGGCGAAATCGTCGCCCTCACCGGGCTCTCGGACGTGGCGATCGGCGAGACCATTGCCGATCCGCAAGCGCCGCGCGCCCTGCCCCCCATCCGGGTCGAGGAGCCGACGCTGCGCATGTCCATCATGGTCAACAACAGCCCTCTCGCTGGGCGGGAGGGCAAGCACATCACCAGCCGCGTCATCGGCGACCGGCTGCAGCGGGAACTGGAGCGCAACGTCTCCCTGCGCGTGGAGCCCGGCGACAGCGCCGACACCTTCCTGGTCAGCGGCCGCGGCGAGCTGCACCTGTCGATCCTGGTGGAGACGATGCGGCGCGAGGGTTACGAGTTGGCGGTGGGCAATCCGGAGGTCATCACCCACGAGGTGGACGGCAAGCTCCACGAGCCCTACGAGGAGGCCTTCATCGAGGTGGCCGAGGAGCATGTAGGCGTGGTGGTGGAGATGCTGGGCCGCCGCCGCGCGGAGATGCAGGCCATGCAGCCCACCGGCGACGGCGCCATCTCCCTGACCTACATCGTTCCCACCCGCGGGCTGCTGGGCTTCCGCGGCTCCTTCCTGACCGCGACCCGGGGCACCGGTGTCATCCACACCATCTTCAACGCCTACCGTCCCTGGTCAGGGGAGATCGAGCACCGCGAGCAGGGGTCCCTGGTGGCCCATGAGACCGGTCTGGTCACGAGCTATGCCCTGAACATGGTCCAGGATCGCGGCGACCTTTTCATCGAGCCCGGTGTCGACGTCTATGCCGGGCAGATCGTCGGCCGACGGCCGAAAGCCGGCGACCTGGTCGTCAACGTCTGCCGCAAGAAGCATGTCACCAACCACCGCAAGTCCATCGCCGAAGAGGGCATCGCCCTGACGCCGCCCATCCGGCTCAGCCTGGACGAAGCCATCGAGTATATCGGGCCGGACGAGCTGGTGGAGGTCACCCCGCTGAGCCTGCGCCTGCGCAAGCGCGAACTGGACGCCGAGAAGCGCCAGAAGGGCGAGAAGCGCGCCCGCTACGCGCTGGCCGAAGCCTTGAGCTGACCACGCCGTCGGGAGCTGGCGCCGCGTCGCGCTCCCCGGCGCGGGCCCTGGGTTCAACCGGCACCAAGCCGTTCCTCAGCCACCGCCAGCATCTCGCCCCCGCCCCGGGAAGGTTGCTCCCAGCGGGCGAGCAAGGACCAGTCCGCGGCCGCGGGATGCTGGCGCGCCTCATGTTCGGCGACGAGCAGCCGGTCCGCCAGCGCTTGGATGCCCCGCTGAAGGCGACGCTGCACCGTGCGCCGACAGCGCCCGGGCACGATCTCCGTCAGGTCGATGAGGCCGAGGTTCAGGTCCGGGCGCAGATAGAGGTGGTAGACACTGCTCCATGCCTCCAGTTCTGGATGGTCCTTCTCGAAGTCGGCGCGAATGCGCGCGACGATCGGCCAGTGGCGCAGATCCCGCGGTGACCCGACGCTGCCTGCACCGGTCTGCCGGCGCAGGCGCTCGAGCTCGCCGGTCACGGTCTCGCTCAACATGCGACCCAACGCGAATTCCCGGGCCTCAAGCGTAGGCTCGAAGCCGCTGCGGCGCACAGACAGCCTCACGCAGACCAGATCGGCCAGGGGATTGCGAGCGGGGCTGTAATGGCGCGCCAGTTGACGCAAGGCACTGCGGACATGCGCGGTGTCGACCACCGATCGGGCGTTCATGGACGCGGGTCTCCTAGGTTCATGGCGGATGGAGAGGTTGCAGGGATCCGTTCAGCGAGGGTTCGTTCAGGGTCGGGTGCAGGAATGGACAGCCATCCCTTCGTGCCCGCAGCATAGTGGGCGGGCGTTGCAAGAGCGTCCCGCCGGGCCACTTCGGCGCCCTGGCCGCGTGCTAGAATGCCCGTTCCATCACGGATCAGAAGGAGCCCCCGCCGATGAACACCCTCCTTGCCAGGCTCGGCCTGGCGGAACACAACCCTGGTGCCTGCCTCGGTCCCGACGGCTGGATCGAGGATCCGGCCGGCACGGCGCTGGTCTCCTACAACCCCGCGACCGGCGAGCCCATCGCCACGGTGGCCCAGGCGACCCGCGCCACCTATGAGCGGGTGGCCCAGGCAGCCGACGCGGCCTTCCAGACCTGGCGCCTGCTCCCGGCCCCCAGGCGGGGACTGGTGATCCGGGATCTGGGCGAGGTGCTGCGCGCTGCGGCCGAACCCCTGGGCGAACTCGTCAGCCTGGAGATGGGCAAGATCCGCGCCGAGGGCCTGGGCGAGGTCCAGGAGATGATCGACATCTGCGACTTCGCGGTGGGCCTCTCCCGCCAGCTCTACGGCCTGTCCATGCATTCGGAGCGGCCCGGCCATCGCATGTACGAGCAATGGCATCCGCTCGGCCCCATCGGGATCATCTCGGCCTTCAACTTTCCGGTGGCGGTCTGGTCCTGGAACGCCGCCCTCGCCGCCGTCTGCGGCGACACGATGGTTTGGAAGCCTTCGTCCTCGACACCGCTCTGCGCCTTGGCGGTGCAGCATCTCTGCAACCAGGTGATGGCCGATCACAGCCTCTCGGGTCTCTTCAACCTGGTGGTCGGCGAGCGCGGCCAGGTGGGCGACCCGATGCTCTCCGACCGGCGGCTGCCGCTGATCAGCTTCACCGGCTCCGTGCGTGTCGGCCGGCACGTGGCCAGCACGGTGGCCGATCGCCTGGCCCGCAGCCTGTTGGAGCTGGGCGGCAACAACGCCATCATCGTCACGCCGGAGGCAGACCTGGACCTGGCCGTGCGCGGGATCCTCTTTGGTGCGGTGGGCACGGCGGGCCAGCGCTGCACGACCACGCGGCGCCTGATCGTGCACGAGTCGGTGGCCGACGCGCTGGCCGAGAGGCTGGTGGCCGCCTACCGCCAGGTGCCCATCGGCGACCCGCTCGCGCCGGGCATCCTGATGGGCCCGCTGGTCAACGGCCGGGCGGTGGAGGACATGGAACGGGCGCTGTCCACGGCCACGGCCCAGGGGGGCACGGTGCTGACGGGCGGCGCTCGCCGCCCGGACCTGGGCCCCAACTTCGTCGAGCCGTCGATCGTCCGCATGCCGCAGCAGACCCCGATGGTCTGCGAAGAGACCTTCGCCCCCATCCTCTACCTGCTGACCTACGACACGATGGAAGCGGCCATCGCCTTGCAGAACGGCGTTCCGCAGGGGCTGTCCAGCGCCATCTTCACCCGCGATCTCCTGGAAGCGGAGCAGTTCTTGTCGGCCGCCGGCTCGGACTGCGGTATCGCCAACGTCAACATCGGCACCTCCGGCGCGGAGATCGGTGGGGCCTTTGGCGGCGAGAAGGAAACGGGCGGGGGTCGCGAGTCGGGGTCCGACAGCTGGAAGGTCTACATGCGGCGCCAGACGAACACCATCAACCATTCCCGCGACATGCCCCTGGCGCAGGGCATCCAGTTCGGCTGAGGGGACCACGGGCGCGCCCCGGCCTCCGGCTTCCGGCCACCAGGGCTTTTTCCTGACGCTGGCCGGCGCGGCCGCCTTCGCCCTGGCCGCGCGGCTCTGGCGGGCGGGGGCGCCCAGCCTCTGGCATGACGAGGCGCTCGAATGGCAGCGAGCCGGCCTGCGCTGGCCTCTCCTGCTGACGGGCCGCGGCATCGACCAGGACCCGCCGCTGATGGCCTTTCTGCTCAAGCCCTGGCTGGCCCTGGGGCAACAGGAGGCCTGGCTCAGGGCGCCGGCGGCACTTGCAGGCGCCGCCCTGGTGGTTCTGCTGGGCGCCGCCACGGCGCGGCGCTGGGGACGGGACACGGGCCGTATCGCCGCGGCCCTGGCCGCCGCGGCGCCGGTGCTGGTGCATTACGGCCAGGAGCTGAACCAGTACAGCGGCATGGCCACCATGGCTGTCGCCCTCTGGATCGCAGGGGAGGGCGTGCTGCGGCGCGGTCGGCCCGCGGACTGGCGACGCCTGAGCGGCCTGTCGGCCGCCGCACTGACCTGGCATTATGGGTTGGCCTTCCTGGTGGCGGCGCAGGCGGCGGGGCTGTGGTGGTGGAGGCGCTGCGCCTCCCGACCACTGTCCCCGGAGATCGGCCCTGTTGTCCGTCGCCCCCTCGCCGGCCATCTCCTGGTTTGCGCGACGACGGCGACGCTCCTTTTCGGCCTGGGCCTGGGTGAGCGCCTGACGACGCCGCACAACCAGCGGCGCCTCTTCGGGACAGGCCTGGTCAAAGAACTGGACTACCTGGCCGACCGTCTGTGGCGAGAGGTCCTGGTGTTCCTTCTCACGCCCTTCGGCGGCGGCGCGGCCTTGCCGGTGGCGGGCGGGTTGGGCCTGTTGGCCCTCTGGGGCGCGACGCTGCTGTGGCGCGACCTCCTGGGTCGGCCGGCGACCACGGCGGAACCCGACCTGGCCTCGCGCGGGGCGGGGCGGAGGCTGGTCATGCTCGTCGCAACCAGTCTAGCTCTGGTCTACACCGCGGACATCGCCGGGCTCTACCCTCTGGGCAACCGCTGGTCTCTCTTCCTGGCCCCCGGGCTCCTGGTCAGCCTGGCGGCGGGCCTGGCCGGTCTGGACCGCGCGGCACCTGGCCTGGGCCGGGGGGCGGTGGCGGCGACCCTCCTGGCCTTCTGCCTCCTCTGGCCCCAGCGCGACAGGGCCAGCGACGCGCTGGCGGTGCCGCGCGAGCCGCTGCGCGCGGCGCTCACCTGGTTGGGCCGCCAGCGCCGGCCGGACGAGCCGCTCTACCTGACCCACGCGGCGGCCCCGGCCTTCGACTACTACAGCCTGGATCCGGGTCTGCTGCCGCCCCCGAAACCCGGTCAGACGCCGGTCATCGCGATGGTCGGCCGAGCGCCCGTCGACCGTTCGCCGGATGAGGACCTCGCAGCCTTCCTGGCGGCTGTGCGCCCGGCTCCCCGCCTCTGGTTCATCATCGACCGTCCGGAGCCCGGGCAGGCCGATGCCCTTGCGCGGTCCCTGGTGACGCGGGGTTGGCGGCGTGGACGGACATGGGAACAGGACGGGTTGCGGGTGGAGGGGTGGGACGCCGTGGTACCATTGACGAAAGGTCGTCTCGGCCGCACCTTGGGAGCCATCCATGTTCCTTCGCCGCCTCGTCAGCCTGCTGTCGCCGGACTCGGACGCCATCGGTGACCTGACGCTGGAAACGGTGCGCTCGTTTCCGATTCCGGAAGGCTGGGGGGGGGGGCTTTTTCAGCTCCCCGAACCCGTCATCATCGCTCTGCTGCGGCTGATCCGTCGCAAGCGCCTGCTGCGCGTCCTGGAGTTGGGAACAGGCTTCGGCGCCACCGCCTGCGTCATCGCCACCGAGTTCCAGAATCAGGGGCGCGGACGGGTGACCACGGTCGACCGGGCGGCGCATGAACCGGTCAATGTTCGCGCCCTGGCCGAGCATTGCAGGATCTCACCGGATCACCTGGAGGTTGTGGTAGATCCCTCGGGCTACATCTGGCGGCTGGGGAAGATGATCTCCGACGCCCACGAGACCGGTCGTATCGAGCGGTGCTTCGATCTGTGTTTGATCGACGGAGCCCATGAATGGGACCCCGATGCCGGCGCCTTCTTCCTGGCCGATCGGCTGCTTCGCCCGGGCGGCTACATGGTACTGGACGACCTGACGTTTCGCTTGTCGGATGTTCCGGACGCCTTGGCCCGATTCCCCGGCCGGACGGAAGAACAGCTGGAGACGCTGCAGATGCGGAGGGTCTGGGACCTGCTGCTGCGACCGCATCCGGCGTACGGGCGCTTTACAGAGCTGTACGGTGGCCGGGTGGGCATCGCCAGGAAGCGCGGCTTCTAGCCTATTCCTCCGCCTCTCCCTCGTCCTCCGGCTCCTCGCCCCCGTCCAGCAGCTCCCGCAGGGCGGAGGTGGCGTAGGCGCCGGGCGGCAGGCCAAAGGCCAGCTCCAGGCTGCCGTCGTCAAGCCAGCGCCAGTCAAGGTCGCGCAACGTCACCCGCAGGGCGCGGCGGTTGGCACGAGCACCGTAGGCCTCGAGCCCTGCTCGCCATTCACCGAGGTCCGCCAGCGCGTCGCGCTCAGCGCGCAGGGCCTCATCCTGCGCCGGGCTCTCACCCAGGCCCCATAGCGGGCCCGTGGGGTGGATGTCCATGGCCTGCAGCCGTCGCGAGATGGCCTCATCGACCACCTCGGCCACGAAAAAGCTGCGCGTGCCTTCCAGGGCCACGGCCTCGCCCGGCAGCGCGCGGTTCCAGCTTCCAGCCGCCACGCGTGCGGAGAGCACGCGGTTGAACAGGTAGCTGCGTGCCGCGGAAACGTAGAGGCCGCGCTTGTAGGAGCGGCTCTCGGTGGCGCCGCCGAAGATGGCCAGGGCCCGCGACAAGTTACCGCCCCCCAGGCCGAAACGCTGCGGGCCAAAGTAGTTGGGCACCCCGACCACGCGCAGGGTTTCCAGACGCGCATCCATGGCCGCCCGCGGCGGCGCGGCGCCTCCCACGGCCGCAAGATCTCGCACCACCAGGATGAATCGGTTGCCCTTCAGCCCTCCGCGCCGGATCATGCGCCGGTTGCGGACCGCCTCCAGCACCTGGAGATCAGACGACTCCAGGGCCGACCAGTCCGGCATCCCCTTGCCGGGCAGGAGGATGGAGAAGGTCTGCTCCGTGACCGCGTGCCGGTCCTTGAGGCCGGCGAAGCTGACTCGGCCCGGGGACACGCCCGCCGCCGCAGCCACCTGACGGGCCACCCAGTCCGTGTTGGCCCCGCGCTTGCGCAGGCGCAGCAGGACATGGTCGCCATCGCCGCTGGGCGCGAAGCCCAGATCCTCCACCACCCGGAAGTCCTCGGGCGAGGTTCGCAGGCGACCGGTGGCCAGCGGCGGTCCCGCGGCATAGGCCAGATCGCGCCAGTCGGGCGGCGGGGACGGGAGCAGGATGCCCGGGGCATCGAGATTGCCGCCCTGCCCTGCTCTGCCCGCGCGCCGTCCCCGTCTCTCGCCCATCAGTCGGAGTTCAGTCGAAGGGCTAGCATGTGCCCCAGCGCACCCAGCAGGCAGATACCCATCATGCTCTCAACGGCCGAGGCCACGAGCCCCGCCCTGGTGGTGGTGGCCAAGGGATAGGCGTCGATGGGCGTCAGCTGGGCGGCCGAGAAGAGCAGCAGATCGACCGGCCGCACCGCGGCGCCCCGCGCATTGATCACCGCGCCCGACAGGCTGAACATCCAGGCAAAGACAAGCCAGGTGGCGGCGAGGGTACCCATGGCACGGGCGAAGGAGATGCCATAGCCGGTCAGCAGCTCGGCGACACCGCCCATGACCCAGCGCAGGCCGTGCCGCAGCTGGAACCAGAGCGGCCAGGAGGGGCGGTGGTAGCGAGCCGCGCGATCCGGTCGATGGGTCGCCGTCGCCATCCGCTGCTGCATGACATGGGCCCATCGGGCGTCGGCCGAGCGGCCGCGCTGGGCGAAATGGTGCTTGAGGCCGCGGTAGGCGTCCCGCGCCAGGGCCAGGTCGCTGACGGCCTCGCCCACGCCGCCCTTCAGATGGGCACGGCGCAGGGGCAGATCACCCAAGCAGGCCTGGTAGAGAAAGGCGTAGCTGAAGTCCGTCGACGGCGAGATCTGCGCGCGATCCAGGCGCGCCAGCGACAGCACCGCGCCCTCGAAGCGCGCTCCGGACAGATCCGCGCCGATCAAGCGGGCATTGACCAGATGGGCCCAGCGCAGGTCGGCGGTGCGCAGCACCGCGCCGTCGAACACCGTCGACTGCAGCAGCGCTTCGCTGAAGACGGCCCCGCTGGCGGTGGCCAAGGTCAGGTCGGCGTTCAACAGCGACGCGCCCCGGAAGTCGGCCTCGCTGATATCCGACCGGCTCAGGTCCGTGCCCGTGAGGTGCGCGCCGCGCAGGCTGGCGCCGCGCAGGTCCACGCCCTGAAGCCGAGCGCCCACCAGGAGCGCGCCGTCCAGGCAGGCCCCTCGGAGGCTGGCGCCGCCGAAGTTGGCTCCGCTGAGCGTAGCCCCGGTGAAGTCCGCACCGTCGAGCACCAGGGTCGCGGCACCCTTCTGCCAAGGGCTGAGGTCCAGACCGCGCAGATCGGCGCCGGCAAGTCGCAGGGTCTCCCCGTCCAGGACCGCCTCTACCAAGGTTGCCGCTCGATCCCGAGGCGCCACAACCGCCAGGCGCGCCGCGAGCGTCCCGCAGGCGCGACCGGAGCCGAACGGTACGGAGATAGGACCAAGCATGGTGGCGGTCATTGCGGTCATGATGGGGGTCCTCAACTCGATCGAGCCACCGCTACGGGCCAGCGGCCGCCAAACGAACAACGTCGGGTCCGTCTCCAAGCGATCAGGTGGCCAGCGACTGCTAGACCTTACCACGAGCCTCCGGCGCGCCGCAAGCCGTCGTGATCGAGGTCGGCGGAGCGTCGGCCGCGTCCCTACCACCGCTTGTGGTGCCTCCCGTCCGGACACCGCGACCCCTGGTTGTGCACAAGTCTGTGGACAACTGGCCCAGAACTCGTGACGACACGCGTGCTCGCCGCCGTCGATTCGTCCCGACACGCCGGCCCTCGTCTACAATTGCCCGCCGGCACCCCGCTCCCGCGCCATCGGGCTCGACCCATCGACCGACCCCTGTCAGCATCGCCACCCCGCCGCCCGAGCTCGCCATGAACGATCCGCTTCCGCCGTCCACGCCGGGGCCGACCGACGCCCCGCCCATCTCCCCGCGGCCCACCCGCCGGAACCGGGCCCCTCAGCGGGTCGGCGCGGGATGGTCCTGGCTGGGGGTGGTTGCCCTGGCGATGGCCCTGACTGCCGGCGTCGCCGGCCTGCGCCTGGCCCTGCACCGTCTGTCCCAGGAGGGTCGGTCAGCGGTCGCCACGCCCGTGATTCTCGAGCGCCTGGCGGACAGCGCCGACGCCCTGATCTCCTACACGGTGGCCTCGGGCGACACCTTGAGCGGCATCGCCGCCCGACACGGCCTGTCACCGGAAGCCATGATGGACCTCAACGGCCTCACCGACCCGGACAGCCTTCAGGTGGGACAGGTCATTTACATCCAGCTGGCGCCGGAGCGTGACGGCCCGGCCACGCCGATGCTCCCCGACAGCGAGCTGGTGCGCGGCCCGACAACCGTGGGCTTCGACCTGCGCGGCTTCCTGTCCGCCCAGGGCAGCCCCCTCTTGTCCTACTCGGAAACGGTGGACGGCCTGACCATGGACGGGGCGGCGATGGTAGAGCGCATCAGCCGGCAGTTCTCTGTAGGCCCACGGGTGCTCCTGGCCTTCGTGGAGGCCCGGAGCGGCCAGGTCAGCGGCCGGCAGCCGCGCGCTACCCTCGACGGCTATCCCGCGGGGATGGAGGACAGCGCCCGCGCCGGGCTGTGGCGGCAGCTCAGCTGGTTGGCCGACCGCTTGAACGGCGGCTACTACGATCTGCGCACGCGCAACAACCGCGTCATGACCCTCAAGGACGGGCTGCGGCTGGGGGCGCCGGAGGGCCTGAACGCCGGCAGCTTCGCGGTGGACCGCGCGATCGGCCTCCTGTCCACCGAGGCCGAACTGCCGGAGGCGCAGGCGGCGTTCAAGGCCGCCTACGACAGTCTCTTCGGGGATGCCTGGGCCGGCATCCGGATGGCGCCGGCGGCGACGAGCCTCGCATTCCCTCCCCTCGCGCTTCCCTGGCCGGCCGGCGAGACCTGGTGGATGACCGGCGGCCCGCACGGCGGTTGGGCCGATGGCAGCGCCTGGGCCGCCCTGGATTTCGTACCGGACGAGGTGGCCGGAGGTTGCTATGCGTCGTCGGCCTGGGTGACGGCGGTAGCCGATGGGATGGCGCTGGAGGGCGAGACGGGCCAGCTCTTCCTCGACCTGGACAGCGACGGGCTGCGCGAGACGGGGCCGGTGGTCATGTACCTGCACCTTGCCGCCGAAGGCCGTGTCGCGCCGGGCAGCCGGCTGCGCGTCGGCGACCGGATGGGGCATCCCAGCTGCGAGGGCGGCGTGTCCACCGCCACCCATCTGCACATCGCCCGGCTCCATGACGGCGAGTGGCTGGCCGCCGCCGGCGATTCCCCGTTCTCCATGGGCGGATGGACCGCTTGGGGCTCGCCCACGGCCTACGACGGCGGCATGCAGCGGAGCGATGGGGCCCGGCGGGAAGCCTGCGAATGCCGCCTTCCGGACACGAACGCCATCCGCTAGCACAGCTGGGCGCACGCAGCCCCGCAACCCGATCCGCCGCATCTCGTTCCGAGTGATATACTTGTTGATCCGTCTATCCGCGTTTCCGCCCATCAGCCCCTTCGGCGCCCTACGCCGAAGCCCACATCATGAGGCGCAGCACCTTCCATGAACAGCCCTGTACGCGTCGTGGTCACCGGACTGGGCCTGGTGACGCCGGTTGGCCTGGACCGCCGTGCCAGTTGGGAGGCGCTCGTCGCCGGCCGCTCCGGACTCGCTCCCATCACCCACTTCGATGCCGTGGGCATGGGCTTCGAGGCCACCACGGCGGCCGAGGTCAAGGGGTTTGACCCCAGCCCGATCATCAGCCCCCGCGAGGCGAGACGCATGGACCGGGTCACCCAATTGGCGGTGGTCGCGGCCCACGAGGCCATGTTGGACGCCGGCCTCCTGGGCGAGGACGGCAAGCTGACGGGAGCGGCGCCCGCCGAGCGGGCCGGCGTCTACGTCGGTAGCGGCGTCGGCGGCATCGGCACCGTGGTGGAGCAGAACGACGTCATGAACGCGCGCGGCCCACGCCGGGTCAGCCCCTTCACGATCCCGATGCTCCTGGCCGATTCCGTCCCCGGCATGGTGGCCATCCAGCATGGCCTGAAGGGACCCAACATGGCCCACCTTTCCGCCTGCGCCTCGGGGGCCAACGCTATCGGCGAGGCGGCGGAGGCCATCCGGCGAGGCGCGGCCGACATCATGGTCGCCGGCGGCTCGGAGGCCGGCATCGTGCCCTTGGCGGTGGCCGGCTTCAGCAACATGGGCGCCCTGTCCAAGTGGTCGGGCGATCCGCAGCTGGCCAGCCGGCCCTTCGATCTGGAACGCGACGGCTTCGTGATCGGCGAAGGCGCCGGCGTGCTCGTCCTGGAGCGCCTGGAGCAGGCCCAGGCTCGCGGGGTGCGCATCTACGCCGAGTTGGTGGGTTATGGCTGCGCGGCCGACGCGGGGCATGCCACGGCACCCCTGGAGAGCGGCGAGGGCATGATCCGGGCTGCCCAGGCGGCCTTGGAACAGGCCGGTCTGACCGTCGCGGACATCGACTACATCAACGCCCACGGCACGTCCACGCCGCTCAACGACGCGGTGGAGACCCGGGCGATGAAGCAACTCATGGGCGGGCGCGCCGGTGACGTGCCCATGAGCTCGATCAAGAGCATGATCGGGCACCTTCTGGGCGCCGGCGGCGCTGTCGAGGCCGCCGTCTGCTGCCTGTCGCTGCAGGAAGGCATCATCCTGCCCACCATCAACCTGATCACGCCTGATCCTGACTGCGACCTGGACTACGTGCCGCTCGTGGCCCGCCGGCCGGCCGGGGGGGTCCGCGTGGCGCTGTCCAACTCAATGGGCTTTGGCGGGCACAACGCCGCGCTGCTGCTACGACGAGACCTGTAGCCGACATGTCCGAATCCGGCGGCCGCTACGCCCATATCACCGGCTGGGGCGCCCATGTCCCGGCGCGGGCGGTGACCAACCAGGATCTGTCGCAGATCCTGCCCACGTCTGATGCTTGGATCCGGGAGCGGACCGGCATTGTGGAACGGCGCATCGCCGAGGAGGGGGAATTCACCTCCACGATGGCCATCCACGCGGGGCGTCGTGCACTGAAAACGGCCAACCTGGACCCGTCGATGCTGGACCTGGTGATCTGCGCCACGTCCACGCCGGACTACCTGATGCCCAACACGGCGAGCCTCATCCAGGACGGCCTGGGTGCGAGCAAGGCGGCCGCCTTCGACCTGAACACCGCCTGCTCCGGTTTCGTCTACGCGGTCAGCGTGGCGGCGGGCCTGATCAAGGGCGGCCTATACGAGCGGATCCTGGTCATCGGGGCGGAATCGATGTCCAGGGTGATGAACTGGAGCGACCGCTCCACCTGCGTCCTTTTCGGCGACGGAGCCGGCGCGGTGGTGCTCGAGGCCTCCGACCGGCCCGGCGGGGTCCTCTCGAGCAAGCTGGGCTCGGACGGCTCCGGCGGCGACCTCCTGATGGTGGGTCTGGGCACGCGGCTGCCCATCACCCAGGACACGGTGGCGCGCGGCGGGACGTCGATGACGATGAACGGGCAGCAGGTCTTCCGCTTCGCCACGCGGATCATGAGCGAAGCGACGAAGGAGGTCACCGAGATGGCCGGCCTTCAGCTCTCCGACATCGACCTGATCGTCCCGCACCAGGCCAACACGCGTATCCTGGAGGTGGCGGCCAAGCAATTGGGCTTCGCCCCGGGTCGCATCTACTCCAACGTCCACCGCTTCGGCAATACCTCGGCGGCGAGCATCCCCCTGGCTCTGGTGGACGCCCTCGCCGAGGGGCGCATCCGGGCCGGCGACCACATCGTCTTCGTGGGGTTCGGGGGCGGGTTGACCTGGGGCGCCTGCCTCGTGGAGTGGAGCTTCGGCCCGCATGACCGGCATTGGTCACCCTCGCAGCGGGCTCTGCGCTGGACACGCGACCGCCTGGCCCGCGTCAAGCGCGGTCTGCACGCCCTGGACCGCAAGCTCGCCGTGGCCGGACGAGGCCGGCGCAAGAGCGACGACGATGGTCCCTGGCGCGGTCTGGGGCCGGGCCAGACCTAGCCGAAGCCAACGGACAGGCGCCGCTTCTTTGGCAAGCCGGAGATGCCTGTCTATGATTAGGGTTCGCTTTGGCACGTCATGCTTGGCGACACGGAGGCGCGGCCGCGCGAGCGCGCTCCGTCCTGGTGCCTGGACCCGAGGAGAAGCACGTGTTCTTCAAGTGGCCGCATATCCCGCCGCAAGCCTTGACCGAGGACCGCGCAGACAGCGCGCAGCGCATCTCCCGCGGACTGCCGATGGCTGAGATCGTCGAGATCGAGCGCCGCAAGATCAAGGTCCGGCTCTTCGGCTCCGATGAAATCGTGTCGGGAGACATCACCCAGAGCGGCTTCACCGTCTACCTGGGCGGGTTCGACTGGGTCACCTTCTCGACGCCGCAGCACATCCTGCAGAAGTTCCCTGAGTACCTGCCGCTGCCGCAGCAGGTGTACAGTGTGGACGCGGAGGACCTGCTGGCCTGAGCCGCGCCATCCGCTCAGACCGCGTCACCACCGGATCGAGCCGTCGCCCTGGTATCCAGCGCCAGGCCGTGGATAGGCGGCAACCCGCGCGCGATGGTCCGCCAGGTAAGCCCCGCGTCGCGGCTGGCCCAGATGGTACCGCCGGTCGTTCCGGCGTAGACCCGCCGTCCATCGGAATGGGTGGTGAATCCGTGTACGGCCCCGTCCAGTGGTTCCGATACCTGCCACCAACGCGCCGAGCCGAACGGACGGCGATAGAGTCTGGCGGGCAGGGTTCCCCAGGCCTGGTCGTCGGCGCCGCGCGGATGCGCGGCTGCCAGCAGCCCTTCGCCTGTATGGGCCAGGGCCAGCACTTCCGGCTCGGCCATCCCGATCCCATCGGCTGCCCAGCTGAAGCCCTCATCCAAGGAACAGTAAAGGCCCTTGGCCGTCCCGGCGAACAAGGCCTCCTTCGGCTCGGGCGTGGGCAGCAGGCTCTTGATCTCGATGGGGAGCCCGCGAGCGGTCAACTCGATCCACTCCCGGCCGCCGTCGTGGGTCCGAATGAGCCCGCCACCCTCGACACCCACGTAGAGACTGGAGCGGCGGGCCGGATCGAAGACCAGGGCCCGCACCCGCCAGGGCGTGCAGGCATCGCCAGCGGGTCGTTCGCGATGACCGGTCAGCCGCATGGCCGTCCACAAGCCCCCCGAATCGATGGAACGATAGACCTCGGGGGGCTCGCTGCCGGCGTAGACGACCTCTGGTCGATCAGGGCTGAGCGCCAACACCTGGAAGTCGCCCGTGCGATAGCGCTCCCAACTGCGCCCGCCGTCCTCGGAGCGATACAAGCCGTCGTTCTCGACCACGGCATGGAGGCGTTCCGGCAGGAAGGGGTCAACGGCCAGGGCCAGCACACGCCGGTCGCGCCAGAGCACCTCGCCGCGCTGCCAGCCCTCCGGGCCCAGATCCAGGACGAGCAGCCCGGCCTGGGTTCCCAGATACAGGCGCTCTCCGTCCAGGGTTGTCGACATGACCGGGATTATACCCGCTTGTTAATGCGACCGGCGGAAAGGGCGTTGGTTATGATGATCGACCGCGATACCAGAGAGCCTATCGGATTCGCCGGCAGGCGGCGTGGTCGCTCAGGAGGTACTGTTGCAGTCAGCCAGCCTGGCGATGTACGCTAGACGCAGCATGAGCGTACTGCCCTCGACCACCCGCCTCGCCGAACCGAGCCTGCTCTCGGCGGCCATCGCTGACCTGTTCCAAGTTCATGCGGACCGGATGCTGAGCGCCGCCCTTCGGGTGACGGGCAGCCTCGAAGACGCTGAGGATGTGCTGCAGAGTGTCTTCATGCGCCTGTTGCAGCGCCCGGACAACCTGGCCGGTCTGGCCGACCAGGATGTCGGTCCCTACCTGCATCGCGCTGCGGTCAACGCAGCGTTGGACCTGCTTCGCGCACGTGCCCGGCGGCCGGCCGAGTCCCTGGCCGAGCCGCAGGGTTCCGGCGGTGCAACGGCAGACGCTTCGCTCCACGATGAGGATCTGGCCGACTGGCTGCGAGCCGGTCTGGCCGGACTGAACCCGCGCGCGGCGGAGATGGTGGCCTTGCGTTACCTGGAAGAGCTGAGCAACCAGGAAGTCGCCGCGCGCATCGGCAGTTCTGAGAACACCGTCGCCGTAACCCTGTACCGCGCCCGCCAGACCCTGCGCGAGCGCATGAGCCCCAAGGGAGACCGATCATGACCGTCAACAACCCGCCCAATGGCGCCGCCGACGAGACTGAGGCGCGTCTGGATCAAGCCTTCGCCATGCTCCGTGACAACACGCCGGATCCGGTCGCCTTCGCTGCGGCCCGCGGGCGCGCCTGGCAGGGAATCAACGCCGGCCTTGCGTCCGCGGAGCCATCACTGAGCCTTTCCAGCTGCGCGGATTATCGCGAGCTGATGGGTCCGGCCCTGGCCGGTGCCCTGCCTCCCGCCAGGAAGCGGCTCTTCGATGATCACATGCAGGGCTGCGTCGAATGCCAGGCCGTGCTCCGCGCCGCCCGCGGACAGCGTCCTGCCGCGGCCCTGAGCCAGCCGCGATTGCTCTCCCTGGACCGGCGCGGCTGGTTGCCGTCGCGACGCTCCTGGGCCCTGGCGGCTGGCTTCCTGCTGGTCCTCGGCCTCACCGGCTGGGCCACGGGAACCCTCACCCCCAGCCGGGTGCTGGCCCAGGTCCAGAGCTGGCAGCGGCAGCTGGTCGGCGAACTGGCCCGCCTGCGCAACGACCTCAACGCGCTGCCGCATCCCGAGCCGCGCCGGGACAGTGTCCTGGCCGCCGCATTGCCCGCCGACACGGCACTGTTCGTGGCCTTGCCCAACCTCAGCGGGACCATGACCCAGGCCGACGCCTTGCTGAAGCAGCGGATCCAGGAGAGCCCCGTCCTCAAGCAGTGGTGGGAGCAGAACCTGGGTCAGGGCCGCTCGCAGGCGGAGATGGACCGGGTCATGGCCGCGATCGCCCAGATGGGCGGCTACTTGGGCGACGAGATCGTGCTGGCGCTTAGCCTGGATGCGAACGGCGCGTTCGGCGCCCCACTGGTCCTGGCCGAGGCCAAGGATCCCGAGGGCCTGCGGCGGACCCTGGCGGAGGCGGCGACCAAGGACGGCGATCTCTTGCCGCCGCTGCGGACCTTGACCGATCGGCAGGCGCTGACCCAGGCCGTCGCCGAGGAGATCGCCGCCGCGCCGGAGACGTCGCCGGAAGGTCAGGCCGCTGATTCGGCGGCCGCGAGCGGGACGGCCATTACCGACCCTGACCGGGCCGGCCTGGTGTGGATCGCCGACGGACGGGTGGTCCTGTCACCATCCGCGCAGGCAATCGCGTCGCTGGTCGATCCGGCCGGTAGCCCGCGCTTCGCCGGAACCGCGCTGCAGCAGGAACTCGGCCGGGCCTATGCCGCCGGGGTCAACACCGTGATCGGCGTCGATCTGGAGCGCATCATGGCCGCCCGGACATCGGTCGAGGCCCCCACGGACGATGCCTCCCTGCACCTGGCTCTGGGCATCGCGTCTGCCCGGCACCTGATCGTGACCGAGCGTTCGGTGAGCGGCACGGTCGATCTGCGTGCCGAGTTGACCTTCGCGGAGACCCGCCAGGGCTTGAGCGCCTGGCTGGCCGAGCCGGCCGATCTGAGCGCCCTGGACTTCTTCTCGCCGGAGGCCCACCTGGCCGCCGCCGGCGTCACCGATCGGCCGGCGGAGATCCTGGGTCAGCTCCTGAACATTAAGGACGAAGTCCACGGCGACGCGGCGACGGATGCGGCGGTGAAGCGCTGCAGCCCCTCGCCAACGGACAGCCTGCGGGCCATGGCCGCCGCGGCCGACGGCGAGTTCGCCTTCGCCCTGGACGGCCCCGTCCTGCCCCGCCCGGCATGGACGCTGGCGATGAAGCTGCGGGACGGCGCGGCCTTCCAGCAAGGGCTCGACCAGTTGCTGGACTGCCTGGACACCCAAGCGCGGGCCGAGGAGGGGACAGGCCTGTCACGCGAATCCGGCAGCGTCGGTGGACGCCTGACATCCAGCGTTCGCATCGAGCGGGCCGCCGCGCCGCGGGACGGAGCGTCGCCGGCCGCCGCGCCTGCCTTGCCGCTGTCCTTCCACTACCTGATCGATGACGGCTACTTCATCGCCGCCAGCGAGACCGGCATCCTGGATCGCGCTCTGCGCAACCGCGCCAGCGGGGTGAACCTGCGCGCGTCCGGCGCGTTCCGGAAGCTGCTTCCGGCCGACGTCAGCGCCGGCGGGCTCAAGGTCTCGGCGCTCTTGTACCAGAACCTGGGCGAGGTGGCGCGCCCCCTGGCGCAGGCGCTCCAGGAGCAGGCGGCCGCGCCGGGCGGCACGGCCGCTGATGCCGGGAGTCTGGGGGCGCTCTCCGCCGAGGACATTCCGCCCGGGCTCCTGCTGGTCAATGCCGGCACCGACCGGCTGACCTTGCGCGGTCAGGCCACCGGAGCGGGGCTCGGCAGCCTCTTGACCGGGAGCGGGCTGCTTCTGGGCAAGGACCCGCGCGCCCCGGTCCCCGACGCAAACTGAACGACGAGGATCCCCCAGGGCCGCGGTGACGTCTTCGTCACCGCGGCCCTGGCGGTCCCCGGAACCGCTCTCGAAAGGCGCCCCATGATCAGCTCCGCGTCGCCGGCCGCTTCCGCACTCGCTGCCACCACTGTCCCCGATCCTTCCGCGATCGTGTTGGACGGGCTGTCGGTGCGACTGGGCGGCCGACCCATCCTGCACGCCTTGACGGCCACGTTGCGCGGGCGGGCCATCGGCCTCCTGGGACCCAACGGCGCCGGCAAGAGCACCCTCATCCAGACCCTTCTGGGCTTCCATCGCCCAACTTCGGGCACGGCCCGCTTGCTGGGCGAAGACATCCGCCGCGCAGGCCCGGATCTTCGCGACCGCATCGGCTACATGCCGGAGAACGAGGCGTTCATTCCAGGGATGAGCGCGGTGCGCTTCGTGCGCTACATGGGCGAGCTCAGCGGCCTGCCGCGGGCGGTGGCGATCGAGCGGGCGCACGCGACGCTGTACTACGTGGGGCTCGGCGAGGCGCGCTACCGCGAGGTGCAGACCTTCAGCCTGGGGATGAAGCAGACCGCCAAGCTGGCCCAAGCCCTGGTCCACAGCCCGCGGCTGATCTTCCTGGATGAACCCACCAACGGGCTGGACCCCCGGGCGCGATCCCGGATGCTGGACCTCATCCGCGAGATCCGCGACAGCGGCGCGGCCCAGGTCGTCCTGTCCAGCCACCTGCTGCGCGACGTCGAGCAATGCTGCGACGAGGTGCTGATCCTCCGCGACGGCCGCGTCGCCGCAGTCTGCGACCTGGCCGCCGAACGCCGTGACGACCGCAGCTTCCTGGACTTGGACGCCGTCGGCGCGGTGGACGCCTTCAGCGCAGCGCTGGGCCGCTGGGGCATCGACATCGATCGCCAGGGCAACCGCCTCAAACTGGTGATCCCAGATCGCATCGGTGTGCGCGAACTCTACGCGCTGGCCGCCGAGGAGGGGGCGCGGATCCAACGCCTCAGCTATCGCCACGATTCGCTGGAGGACATCTTCCTGCGCGCCATGGAATCCGATCTCGACGCCGGGGCCGGCGTGAGCGATGGGATGGCCGGCTGATGGCGGTCTACGAACGCCGCTACGATCCCTATCTGGGCCCTCGGCGCCCGCTCGGTAGCCGCGCCTGGGTCATCAGCCGCTTCGCTTGGGAGGACTTCAGCCGCTCCCGCCTGTTTCTGGCGTCGCTGGTAGGCGCGGCCTTCGTCCCTGTCCTGGGGCTGCTGGTGGTCTACCTTCGCCACAACGCCCAGGCGCTGGAGGTGCTCAACCTGCCCATCGGCGACCTGATGCCCATCGACGGGACCTTCTTCTACTTCCTGCTCTGGCCGCAGCATTGGCTGGCCTTGTGGATGGCCCTGGTGGTCGGACCCGGGCTGATCACCCGCGACCTGTCGGGCGCAGCGCTGCCCCTGTATTTCAGCCGCCCGCTCTCGCGCGGGTCCTACCTCTTCGGCAAGGCCGCCGCGCTCATGACCTTGCTGTCAGCGGTCACCTGGCTGCCGGTGCTCCTGGTATGGCTCTTTCAGGCCTCACTTGACGGCTGGGTCTGGGCAGGGGCCAGCCTCGACATCCTCCTGTCCATCATGGTCAGTTCGCTGGCCTGGATCCTGCTCCTGACCAGCCTGTCCCTGGCGATCAGCGCCTGGGTGCGCTGGACCCCCGTGGCCAGGCTCTTCATCCTGGGTCTGGTCAGCGTACCTTCTGCCTTCGCCATGGCGGTCTTCCTCATCACTGAGCGACCGTGGGGTCTGGTCCTGGCGCCGATGCTCCTGGTGCGCGATCTGCGCTTCAGCCTGATGGAGGGAAACCTGTCGCCGGTCGGCGTGTCCATGCGGGGCGGCGCCCCCAGCCTGCCGGCCCCGTGGGCCCTGGCGGCGCTGGGCCTGTGGATCGCGCTGAGCCTCCTGGCGCTGAGGATCCGGGTGAAGGCCCTGGATGTGATCCGATGAGCGGCGATCCCGACGCGCTGATCCTGTTCCAGGATGTCTCCAAGTTCTACGGCGAGGTGCTGGGCGTCAACCGGGTCAGCCTGGCCATTCCACCGGGAATCACCAGCCTGGTCGGCCCCAACGGCTCGGGCAAGAGCACGCTGATGAACCTGATGACCGGCCTCCTGCACCCCACGGTGGGCGGCATTGCCGTGCGCGGCACGGCGACCGACGATCCGGAGCGTCTGCACCGCCTGGTCGGCTACTGTGCCCAGCCAGACACCTTCCCCCCCGCCATCACAGGGCTGGCCTTCGTGGCCGGCTTCCTGGAGGTCTGCGGGTTGGACAGCCGAGCCGCGCGGCGACGGGCGGAAGAGACCATCGATCAGCTCGGCCTGTCGGACGCGGCCGGGCGCAAGGTGGCCGCCTATTCCAAGGGCATGCGCCAACGGATCAAGCTGGCGCGCGCCATCGCCCACGATCCGCCGGTTCTGGTGCTCGACGAGCCGCTCAACGGCCTGGACCCGATGGCGCGCGCGGAGGTCATCGCCCTGTTCCGGCGCTGGGGAGCCGGCGGCAGACACCTCATCGTCTCCAGCCACATCCTGCACGAGGTGGACCTTCTCAGCGACCAGGTGATCCTGATGAACCAGGGCTACGTGGTGGCCGAAGGAGACATCCAGGGCGTGCGCGGGGAGATGACGCGCCATCCCCTGCAGATCGTGGTGCGTTGTGCGGACCCGCGACCCCTCGCGGCGCGGCTCGTCGGCGGCGATTCGGTCACCGACCTTCAGCTCCACGAGGACGGCGGGGGCTTCTTCGCCCGCACCCGCGATCCCGAGGGCTTCTACCGTCTCGTCCAGGACGCCGTGCTGCAGGACGGGCTGGCCCTCGAGACGGTGATGCCCGTCGACGATGACGTGGGCGCCGTCTACCAGTACCTGATCGGCGAATCATGACCGCTCCCTCGCCGCGCCCCGCGGCGCCCCCCCTGTGGATCCGACCATGACCCCCTCCGCGACGTCCTCGGACCGATCCGCCGGCCTCGGTCGCGGCCGCTGGGCCCAGCTGCGCGTCCTGACCCGCCAGGAACTGCGCCTCAGGGCCACCGGACTCTGGAGCTTGCCGCCCCTGCTCCTGGCCTTCGGCCCGGCCTTTCTGCTGTTGTTCATCATCGCGATCAAGCACCTGGTGGGTCCAGGAGATTCGGGCGAGGAGATCGTCGGAAGCCTTGCCGACTGGCGGCAGGCCTTCGCCGAGGTCTTCCACAGCCTGATGCTCCGAGTCTGCGTCTTCTTCGGCTGCGCCGCGGTCTTCCTCAACAGCTTCCGCAGCGCCGTGGCCGGGCGCTACCTCCATTACAGCTACCTGTCCCCGGTGCGGCGCGAACTTGTGGTGGCGGCGAAGTATCTCAGCGGCCTGATCTTCACCGGCGCCACCTTCATGCTGGGCAGCCTGGCCATGTGGGCCGCCGCCCATCTGGACGGACCCTTGAGCGAGACCCTCCCCGCGCTGCTCGGGGCCCAAGGCCTGCGCCTGGGACTGACCTACGCCGGCATCGGCTTCCTGGGCTGCCTCGGCTACGGCGCGGTCTTCCTGGCCCTCGGCCTGCGCTTCAGAAACCCCATCTTCCCGACCCTGTTCCTGATGGTCTGGGAATCCATCAACCTCTTCCTCCCGGCCGGGCTCCAGAAGCTCAGCATCATCCACTACCTGCAGTCCCTGGGCCCGATCCCAGCCAAGACCCAGCTCATCTCCGTCGTCGCCGCCCCGACCTCGGCTCCCCAGGCGGTCTTCGGGCTCCTGTTCGTGACAGCGGCCCTCCTTTGGCTTTCCATGCGCTGGGCGCGGGGCATGGAACTGGATTACGGCAGCGACGCCTGAAAAAGCCGGCGCCGGCGGCGGTATAATGACCGGGTTCCCGCTTCTTCCGGCGCAACCCAACGGATCCCGCAAGCACATGAGCCAGCCCAGCGTCGCCCTCACGGGCATCAAACCCACCGGCACCCCCCATATCGGCAACTACCTGGGCGCCATCCGCCCGGCGCTGGCCCTGGCGCAATCCTACGAGGCCCGCTTCTTCATCGCCGACTACCACGCGCTGAACAGCATCCACGACCCGCGACGCCTCTCCGACCTGACCTACGAGGTGGCCGCCACCTGGATCGCCTGCGGGTTGGATCCGGCGCGCATGCTGCTGTACCGCCAGTCGGACATCCCGGAGACCTTCGAGTTGGCCACCTTCCTGATGGCCTTCACCGCCAAGGGGCACATGAACCGGGCCCACGCCTACAAGGACGCCATCGCCAAGAATGAGGCGGCAGGTCGGGACGCCGACGCCGGCGTCAACATGGGTCTCTACACCTACCCGGTGCTCATGGCCGCCGACATCCTGCTCTTCGACACCGACGCGGTGCCCGTCGGGCGCGACCAGAAGCAGCATGTGGAGATCTGCGCCGACATCGCGCAGTCCATCAACCATGCCTACGGCGCCGAGCTGCTGGTGGTCCCCGAGCCGGTGACCGCCGCCGCCTCGGACATCGTGCCGGGCCTGGACGGCCGCAAGATGAGCAAATCCTACGACAACACCATCCCGCTCTTCGCTCCCGAATCCCAACTCAAGAAGCTCGTCGGGCGCGTGGTGACGGACTCCAAGACCGTGGAGGAGCCCAAGGATCCGGACAGCTGCAACGTGTTCAACCTTTACCGCCTCTTCGCCTCGCCCGAGCGACAGGCTGAGCTGGCCGCGCGGTACCGCGCCGGCGGGATGGGTTACGGCCAGGCCAAGGCCGCGCTCCTCGAGGAGATGAACGCCACCCTCGCTCCGATGCGCACGCACTACGAGGCCTTGATCGGCGATCGCGCAGCCTTGGACAGCCACCTGGCCGACGGCGCCGAGCGGGCCCGCGGCATCGCCATGGCGACCATGCGTCGCCTGCGCCGGGCGGCCGGGATCGGGACCCTGGTCCAGGCGAACTGATCTCGGCGCCGCGCCGCAGGCGCGAGCCGGATCAGGGCTCGACGGCGGGACCCGTGGCGTCTGCGGTCGGCAGCACCCGAACACGGCCGACCTCCACCAGGTCCGCCGCCATCGGTGCTTGGCCGGACGGCTCGATGCGCCGCCCTGTTACCGGGTGGTAAAGGCCGGTCAGGATCCGGTAGGTTCCCGGCGCCAATGTCTCGGTCTCCAACGGATGGCGATCGACGATGACCTCGCCGCGCAGCCAGTCCGCCGCGGGACGGGCGCCCTCCGCTGGCGGGCCGTCATGCTGAGCGACCACCTTGCCCGCCTCATCCAGAACCTGGACGGTGACCTGGTAGTTGACCGGAAGGGGTGCTTCGGCCCGCCAGTAAAGCTCGACGGTCAAGCCCGCCCCAGGGCTGACGGTCGTCGCCTCGTCCAGGTCGGTGCCCAGCAGGCGCGCCACCGTCCCAAAGCCCGCGTCCAGGCGGCGGCGCGGTTGCCCCGTCGGCAGATCGAAGAACAGGTCGTCACGCGCGGGGGCCCGCAGCTCGACCTCGCCGAGTTCGACGAACTGGGGCTCGGCTGCCACCGCCGGCCAGACGGCGCGCAGCCGGTAACGACCGGCCGGGGCCGTGGGCTCGGTGGGCAGGTACGCTCGCTGGAGGATCAGGGACGGCGGACCGTCAGCCACCGACGGCAGCGAAGGGAGCACCTGCAGCCAGTCGGCCGCCACAGCCTCGTCTTCGTCCCGCGTGAGGGTCAGCCGGACAGGAGCCGCGCCACCAGGCTCCGCACCGCCGTCCGGCGGCAGGGACCACCACAGGTCCAAGGGCAGGGCGGCGCCTGCCGCCACCGGCGATGTGGGCAGCGGCCCGCGCCCCAGGAGGCGCGGCCGGACAGCCGACGTCTCATCCCGCAAATCCAGGTCCAGAAGCTGATTGGCGATCGCCGCCGGCTCCGCCCGCCATGGCGCGATCGTCAGGGTGGCGATGGCCAGGCTCTGGCCCAAGGGCGCTCCGGTATCCGTCACGACGTCCAGGCCCTTGCTGTCGGGTCGGGCATAGAGTCCCAGTAGCAGATCGTAGGACCCGGCCGGCAACCCCCAGGGTACGGTGATGGCGACGCTGCCGGCGCTGAACTCGCCTGGAGTCCAGGCGCTGGTGGGCCGTCGATGGAGCTTCAGGGACGAGGGATCGGAGGCGAAGAGCCCGCCGTCAGCCTGCGACCATTCGATGCCCGCAGCATCGATCAGTCGCAAGGTCATCCCCAGATCCCTGTCGATTGGCACCTCTCCTTCGGCCGGCGCCTGCCAGGCGCTCTGCACCGCAACCCGATCGCCGGAGCCGGCGCTGATCCGATCCGGCGCGGCCGCCAGCAGCCGCGGCCCACCGATGAATCGAGCCCGGGTCGGCAGCGGACGTTCCTTGGCCGCGTAGACGTCGTAGCTCTGGACGTCACGGCGGAAGCTGCCAGCGGGCGGGCCGTAATGCTCACCGAGCCAGGCCTCGAACGCGGCGCGATCCTCGCCCTTGAAGAAGCGCGTGTGGGCGTACTCCGGATCGGTGTCCATGACCACCAAGGGCGGGAGCCGGCCGTTCAACTCCTCCGCCAGTCGCCGCCAGGTGATCTGGCCACTCTGCGCCGCTCCCGCCGACAGCGAGGCAGCGGAGTAGGTGGTCGGGCGCCGGGCGTAGAAGTTGAGCTCGGAGTAGTCGGAGAGGAACAGGTCGTCCGGCGCGGTCAGCAGGGAGACGAAGGCAGCCAGACTCGCGGTGCCCGTCTCCCAGCTGTAGGCGACATCGCGGTTCCAGAGCCGCCAGGGCACCAGGAGAGCGGCGATGAGCGCCAGGGAGAGAAGCGCCGGCGGTGCCAGTGTGCGCCGCCGGCTTTCGTCGGCCATCGTCTCGCGCCACTCCGTCGCCAGGCGCAGCATGGCGGCACCGAACAAGGTCGCCAGCGCCGGGACCAGGTACAGAAGATGTCGGGTGTACTTCTCGCGGGACAGCAGGAAGAAGGCCAGCACCGTGGGCAGCTGGGCGACAAAGAAGGCCGTGCGCCGCTCGCGGCCGCGCCAGGCCGCCACCGCCAGGGCCAGCGCCGGGAAGGCGAGGAGCGCATTGCCCGGTTCGCGCAGGGCGCGGCTCAGGAAGACCCAGGCGTCAGATAGCATGCGCGCCCAACCCAGGCCCTGGTTCTGGAGGAGGTGGTGCCCGACGACATCCTCCATCACCTGGCAGCCGGACAGGGCAAAGACACCCATGACCCCTCCGACCAGCAGCGCGCAGGGCAGCAGGCTGGCGAGGGCATCGGCCAGGACCGGTCGCAGCGACCGACGACGCCACCGGGCGTCGACCAGGAGCCAGAGCAGACAGCCGGCCAGTGGCAAGGGGCCGAAGAGCTTGCTGAGCGTGGCCAGGCCGAAGGCCAGCCCCGCCGCCGCCAGCCAGCGGCGGCGAGGAGGGTCCGCCGCGCCGGGCCGCGGGAAGACCCCGCGGCTGAAGAGGTAGACCCCCAAGGTGGCCGCGAAGAGCATGAAGGGGTCCGACCGATAGGTGCGACCGTGCAGGAACACCTCCGGCTGCAGGAGGAAGGCAGCGGCGGCCACCAAGGCCGCCCAGGGACCGAACAGCCGTCGGGATCCCATGTAGGTCCACAGACCCGCCCCCAGGGTGAGGGCGGTGGACAAGGCCCGCGCGGCCCAGACTTCCGGGCCAGCCAGGCGCATCAGAAGCCCGCCCGGATACAGGAAAGCGGGCAGCTGCGGGGTCAGGAAGTCGCAATAGGGCCGCTCGCCCAGAGCGATGCGCCAGGCAGCGTAGAGATAGCTGCCCTCGTCGTCGTTGAGGAGATAGCCGTCCAGGCGCCAGAGATAGAGCCGGACGAGGAGGACGGCGGCAACCAAGGTCATGAAGCCGACCAGGCTCGGTCGGCGGCGCAGCGGCCACCGCATCAGGCGCCGACCTCATCCCGCGCGGTAGGCGCCGACCCGGTGAACCGACCCAGGGAGAACAGCCCGATCGGCGTCCAGGCGGCCAGCAGGGCGTAGAGCGGCACAATGGGCACGCGGTAGCGCGCCTCGGTGTTGGTGACCAGGCAGACGATCAACTGGCTGCCGATGGCCAGAAGCAGGAGCAGGCGCGGATGCCACCGTTGACGGGGCCGCACCGCCAGGCTCAACAGGGCGCCGATCCACAGCAAGGGGTATAGCCAGGTGTCATCGGGCGTCGCCATGAGCTCGTGCGAGACCTTGTGCCCGTCCTTGGCGGCCAGGAGGATCCGGAACTTGCGCGCGAAGATGCGCGGCAGATCCTCCGGATGGCGGCGCATGTAGTCCAGCGCCGCCTGGCGAAAGGCCCCCTGCTCGGCAAGCTCACCGAGCTCCAGCGCGTCAATCGCGTCCTCCGAAGGCAGATCCTCCGGCGCGCTCAGTCCCTCCACCTTGACGATGCTGTTGTACAGCGTGAAGCCGCCGTTGGTCGAGATCGGGATCAGACGCCCGTGGAACTGCCAGTTGCGCAGCGTCACCGGACCGATCGCCGCCAGCAGACCGAAGGCCGCCAGCGCCAGGTGCCGCCGGCGGTGTTCCAGCCGCGGGGCGATGAGCAGCCACAGCAGGTAGCCCGGCGCCAAGAAGATCACAAAGGGCCGGGTGAGGTTGGCCCAGCCCAGGACGTAGCCGGCCGCCAGACTGATCCAGGGATGCCGCCGGCGCAGCGCGAGCAGGGCCAGCGCCAGGAAGGCCAGGCAGAGCAGCAGGTAGACCGTCTCGGAAAGCAGTCGCCCGACGAAGAGCAGCAGGAAGTCGTAGCGGGCCATGAGCAGCGCCGCGGTCAGGCCCGCCGCGCGACCGGCCCAGCCACCGTAGACCAGGATTCCGATGGCGTAGAGCAGGGCCAGCGCGGCGGCTCCGAGCCAGGCCTGGGTCAGGCGCACGGCGGGCCAGTTCTCCGTGCCCGCGACGCGGTAGACCAGGCCCAGGAACAGGGCATAGCCGGGCGGGCGGTGGGTGAAGGACCCCAGAGGGTGCCAGGGGAATTCCTTCTCGCGCGGCGCGGCTCCCTCTCCCAGGGACCAGGGCACCGCGTAGCGGTTGTAGAGCTCCTCCTCCGCCTGAGGCGGCAGGGTGTAGGAACGGGCCGCATCCAAGCGCGGCCCCAACCCCAAAGCGAGGATCAACAGGACCAGGGCCAGGTCCAGGAGCGGCTTGAGCCATGGTCGGTTCGACCCGCTCGACAGGCCTTGCTCTGACATCGGTGGCCTCGCTCACCCTCAGGGGGTGAAGACCTTGGCGTAGCTCAGCAGGTCCACCATGCGGAACAACAGGAACGCCTGCCCGTCCGGGGCCAGTGCCGCGCCGCGGAAGTCCTTGAGCTCCTTCGGACCCGCCGTCCAGGTGTTGCCACGATTGGACGACCAGTAGACGCCGGCGTCCCCCGCCACGACGATGGCCGCGGTGAAGAAAGGCTGGCTGAGCGACCGCGCGTCCACCGCCCGCACCGCGGAGCTTGGCAGGTTGGCGGGCTTGGTGAACGTCTTGCCGCCATCCGTCGAGAGCACGAGGCCGCGGTCCGTCCCGACCAGCACGCGCAAAGGATCCGTTCCCGCCACCACCGTGGTCAGGGCCAGGATCCCGCTCTGCCGCAGGTATGAATCCTGGACTTCGCCCCAGGTCTGGCCACCATCCCGCGATACCTTGAGCGGCCAGTCGTCGAGGTTGCGCTTGTCCGCCGGCAGGTTGAGCGCCGCGTAGATCGTGCGGTCGCGCCCGTAATCGGCGGAGAAGGCGGCCGCAGACCAGTCGAAGTCGGCCGATTGCCCAGCCAAGGGGCTCCAGGTCTCGCCGCCGTCGCGGGAGATCTGCCGGGCGGAGACGAGCGTGCGATCGTTGGCGAAGTCCGGCGACACGGCCAGCGACCGCGCCGGGGCCGGGCCGCTGGTTCGCCGCCAGGCCTGCCCGCTGTCGCGACTCAGCCAGACGCCGCTCTCCGTCGCCGCGAACAAGGTCCCGCCGGTTCCCGGCGCGGCGACCAGCCGGTGAATGGTCTGCTCCCGACCCCGCGGCAGGCTCTCCGCGCCGCCTGCCGCGGTCCAGGAGCCGCCGCCGTCACGGCTGCGGTACAGCCCGCTGGCCCGGCTGCCGGCCAGGATGCTGCCCGAGCCGTCGTCCAGGTGCAGCAGGGTGGTCGGCTCGCCACTGCCCAGGCTGATGTCCGACGCCCTATGCCCGGCGGCATCCCAGACAGCCCGCTCCCGCCCGTTCGGCTCCAGCACCAGACGGCCCGGCCAGATGCCGTCGCCGTCAGTGGCCAGGAACAGCTCGCGCGATCCGCGAAAGCGCTCGACAGGCCCCAGGAGCTGGTTCTTGTAGAGGGCCGGCAGGGACAGGGCGGTCGGGCCTTTACGGGAATCCCAGTTGTAGGGGGTTCTGCTACCGGGAACGCCGAAGTCGCGCGAGAGCGCGGCGCCGGTGCCCATCACACCCGGGGGGCCGTCGACCCAGTCCCAGGACTGGCCGCCGTCCTGGGAGATCGCGCCGATCCGCCCCGGCGCGTCGACCGCGGCCAGCAGGACAGGATCGTAGGGCCAGGCGTTGGAGACCGCCAGGTCCCGGACCCTGGCGCCGCTGAAGGGCAGTCGCCGCCAGGAATCGCCCTTGTTGTCGGAGCGGTAGATGCCGTCCTTGTTGAAGGCGAAGACCGTCGGATCGTCGGCATCGTAGCGCTGCTGCCGGTCGTCGCCGAAGTCGCGCGGAAAGACGATGCCCTGCTCCTCGGGCGCGCCGCCGGCTGGGCCGAAGGCCGGCGCGCCGTCGGCGACGGAGGCCACGCGCTGCCAGGTCTGCCCGGCATCCGGGGAGCGGTAGACCCCGTCATCCGCGCCGGCCAGGACCAGCTCGTCCACGACGACGTTGGGAGAGAAGCCGGCGGCCCCCACCAGGTGGGTCTCGCCGGCTCTGAGGACGGCCTGGGTCCAGCGGCTGCGCGAGCGGTCGTAACGGTAGAGCTGCCATTCGGCCAGGGTGATGGCCAAGGCCTGCCCATCGCGGGCGAAGTTCTCGGACACGGACAGGAAGCGCATCTTCGCCCCCGGCTCGAGTTCGACCGGCGTCCAGGTGGTCCCCAGGGAATCCGAGCGGTAGCCCTTGCCGTTGACATCGTTGACCAGGAGCACGCCGTTGGAGGTGGCCACCATGTGCCGGAGCTGGAACGGGCTGTCGATTGCAGACCACGTCGCGCCGCGGTCCGCGCGCGTCAGCCTACCCCCCACGGCGATGATCTGCTGCGCGTCCTTCGACAAGGGCGATCCGGGAGGCAGGTCGAAGCTGTCGACGCCATAGAAGGCGCCGCCGGGGAGGGTCGCCGGCTTGAAATCGGCCGCGACAGGCGGCGCCTGATCGATCCGGCGGGGCGCCGCCCGTCCGGCCGGCGCCTGCGCCGTCCCCGCCAGGACCATGGCGGCCAGCCCCGTCGCAAGCATCGTTCGCGCGCCGGCCGCGGATGCTGGTCTCAGTCTCATGCGCCTCTCCTCCTGGTGGGTCCGGGCCAAGGCTCAGCCAGCCCGGGGCGATCCTGGGCGGTCGAGAACCTCGCGAACGGCGTAGATCGGCTTGTTCTGGCTTTCGTAATAGGTCCGGACCATGAGCTCCCCCAGGAAGCCCATGGAGATGAACTGCACGCCGATGATCATCAGCAGGGCAGCGAGGAGCAGGAGGGGGCGACCGCCGATGTCATGGCCCAGAGCCAGCTTCTCCCAGCTCAGGTAGGCCGCCGTGAGCATTCCCAGCCCCAGGGTCGCGAAGCCCATGCCCCCGAAGATGTGGATGGGCCGCGTGGCGTAGTTGAGCAGGAAGTGCAGCGTGAGCAGGTCCAGGAGCACGCGCGGCGCCCGTTTCAGGCCCCGGCCGTATTTGGAGCTGCCGTGGGCCCTGACGTTGTCCCTCACCGGCACCTCGCCGACGCGCACGCCGTACCAGCTGGCAACCGCCGGGATGAAGCGGTGGAAGTTGCCGTAGAGGCGGGTGTTCTTCACCACCTCGCTGCGGTAGGCCTTGAGCGAGCAGCCGGTGTCCTTGAGGCTGACGCCGGTCAGGCGGCGCATGACGAGGTTGCCGAACTTGGATGGGATGCGGCGCAGGAGCAGGGGTTCCTTGCGGTTCTGCCGCCATCCGCTGACGATGTCGAAGTCGCCGCGCTCCATCTCGGCCAGCAGGGCGGCGACGTCGTCGGGGTCGTTCTGCAGGTCCGCGTCCATCGTGACGACGATGCGGCCCCGGGCGGCGTCGAAACCTGCGGCGAAGGCCGGAGTCTGGCCGAAATTGCGCCGGAAGCGGATCACCGAGAAGCGGGGATCGGCCTCGTGGACGCGGCGCAGCGCCTCGAATGAGCCGTCGGTGGAGCCGTCGTCCACCACGATCACCTCCCAGCTGCGGCCCAGGCGATCCAGGGAGGCCGACAGCCGCTGCGCCAGGTCGGGGATGGTCAACACCTCGTTATACAGGGGGATGACCACGGTCAGCTCCGGACCTTCGTACGGGAGGGACGGGTCCGGGCGTTCGGCGTCGAATGGGCTCAAGACCCGCCCCCCGCCGCGACCGCGCGCTGCATCTGCCAGGCCACCTGGGCGCGTAGGCCCTCTTCGATTCCGACTCGCGGCTGCCAGCCCAGCATCCGCCGCGCCTTGGCGGTGTCGGCAAGGGCCTGCAGCTGCTCGCCGGGCCGCGGCGAACCGTGGACGACCGTGGCCTTGCGCCCGATGATGCGCTCGATCAGGGCCAGGGCATCCAGAGCGGAGATGACCTCGCCTCCGCCGATGTTGAAGGTCTCGCCAACCACCTCGGGCACCGGCCCGCGCGCGAAGGCCGCGACCGTGGCGGCCACGCAATCCGCGACATAGGTGTTGCCCCGAGACTGGCGCCCGTCACCGGCGATGGTGATCGTCTCACCCTTGAGGATGCGATCGATGAAGAGGTGGTAGCCCATATCCGGCCTCTGGCGTGGTCCGAAGATCGAGAAGTAGCGCAGCACCGTGGCTTTGACTCCGAAGTTGGCGGCGTAGGCCCCGACCAGGTGCTCGGCAGCCAACTTGGTCACGCCGTAGGGCGAGATGGGCTGGGGCTGCTGACGCTCGTCACCGGAAGAATCCCGCCCGTAGACCGACGAGGTGGACACGTGGATGAGATGCCCGACATTCTCGGCCAGGATGGCGTCGAGCAACCGCTGGGTAGCCAGGATGTTGCAGTCCTGGTAGACCTTGAACCAGGTCCAGGAACGCAGCAGCCCCCCCATGGCCGCCAGGTGGAAGACCGCGTCGGCGCCCGCCACGAGCGGCCGCAGTTCCGCGCTGCGCAGGTCCTCCTCCACCAGATGGAAGCCCGAGCGGGCACGCAGGCCGGCCAGGTTGTCCTCTTTGATCGCCCGATCGTAGTAATCGGTGAAGCAGTCGATTCCAAGAACCTCGTGGCCGGCGTCCAGCAAAGCCTCACTGAGATGGCTGCCGATGAAGCCGGCGGCCCCGGTGACGACGCAGCGGCGCGCGGGGCCTGGGCCGGACGAGGAGAATGCGGTTCCGTTATCTGCCATGAGGCGCAGATTGTAGCCCGGCCGGGGCCGCCGGGTCTATTCGAGGATCCAGGTGTCGATGGCCCGCGTGTAATCCGCGAAGTCACCGGCGTCGAACCACAGGGCCAGTTCCCTCACGGCCGCTTCCGGGCCGTCGGACGCGTGGACCAGGTTGCGGCCCACCATGAGACCGAAGTCGGCCCGGATGGACCCCGGCGTCGCCTCAGCCGGCCGCGTGCTCCCGACGGCGTTGCGCACCGCGACGATGGCACCGGGGCCGTCGACGGCCAGAACCACAACCGGGCTGGAGATGATGTAGTCGATCAGGCCACCGAAGAAGGGCTTGCCCTCGTGCTCGGCGTAATGGCGCCTGGCGAGATCCTGCGATACGCTCATCAGCTTGAGCGCGGAGATCTTGAGGCCGCGGCGTTCAAATCGGGCGATGATCTCGCCGACGAGCCCGCGCTGAACTGCGTCGGGTTTGAGGATGATCAGGGTGCGTTCCATGATGATGTTCCTTTACTGGATGGAGTGGCCGATGCGACCGAAGCGTGACCGGCGGCGATCATAGCCATGGGCACCGGTCGCTCCAAATCCAAGGTCCATGGTCTTTAAGGTGAATCTCGTTGACGTTAAGCAATTTTATGTCTTGACATGTCCGCGCCTGTCTGGTAAGATGGCCAAGAGATATTAAGCTTTGGTGACTCGACATCTCACTCGGGCCGCGCCATTGTCGCGGATCCGCAGAGGCCTGCTTGTCGAGCGCATGATCCGTACCCGTATCAGGAGGAAGACTTCCAATGTACAGCTTCAATGCTCGTAGCAGGATCCTGCCAGCGCTCGCGCTGGCGTCGGCGCTGGGCCTTGCCCTGACGCCCCCCAGCTTCGCCCAGGGCGGCACGTCGGTCAAGGTGTCACCCGCTTCGTCCGACCTGGCCTGCGACGCTACGCAGGTGGTCGACATTCGCATCAATGACGTGGAGAACCTCTTCGGAGTGGACATCCGCGTCAGCTTCGACGCCAATGTCCTGGAGGTCGTCGATGCGGACCCCAACGCCGCCTCGGTGAACATCACGCCCGGTGACCTGCCCGCGGTCGCCAACAACCAGGGCATGATCCAGACCAACCGCGCCGACAACGACAGCGGTATCGTCAGCTACGCGGCGATCCGGGTCAACCCGGCGCCGGCGCAGTCCGGCAACGGCGTCATCGCCCAGATCAAGGTCAAGGGCAAGGCCTCCGGCACCAGCGCCATCACCTTGGAGTCGGTCATGCTGGCCAACGCCAGCGCCGGCCCCATCGCGGCCGACCTCAGCAACGGCAGCATCAACGTCACCTGCGACGGCCAGCCGCGTCCGACGCGGCCGGCGGCCACCGCCCCCGCGCCGACCACCGTGCCGCCCGGCCGCACACCGGGCACGCCCCGTCCCACGGTGGCGCCGGTTCGCACGCCGGGCAGCGGCGGCGGCTACGGCAAGCCGACGGGCTGCACCCACGTGATCAAGCTGGGTGAGACGCTCTACAGCATCGCCCGCCTGCACGGCGTCAGCGTGTCTTCCCTCGCGGCGGCCAACGGCATCCACAACCCGGACTACATCCGGGCGGGCCAGACGCTGACCATCCCCGGCTGCGGCGGCAGCGGCGGTCCCGGTGTCCCGGCCGATCCTCCGGGCAAGGGCGACTGCTGGACCTACATCGTCAAGCCTGGCGACACGCTCTCGGGCATCGCTTGGAGCACGGGGGACAGCGTTGCGGGCATCTCCAGCCGCAACGGCATCCTCAACCCGGAGCGCATCTATGCCGGCAAGGGGCTGACGGTCTGCTCGGGCGGCTACGGCAAGCCCGGATCGGGCGGCTACCCGGGCAAGCCGGGCGGCAAGTGCCGCTTCACCTACGTGGTGAAGCCCGGCGAGTCGCTCTCGGGCATCGCCTGGCGCTACGGCATGGCTTCCTACGCGCTCACGGCGGCCAACGGCCTCTCCAACCCGAACCTGATCTACGCTGGCCAGGTGCTCTGCATCCCCTGATCGGTTGGCACCGTCGTTCCCTCATCCGCACCCAATCGACGGGGCAGGCCTTCGGGCCTGCCCCGTCGATTGCTTTCCGTGGTCGAGAACGGAAGCCGCGGCCACAGCCCAACCGCGCGGGAGAAACCGGCACGGAGAGCGCATGACGGCGCTTCCGCCGAGGAGGCGGTCGGCTTACGGCATCATCGAAGGGAAATGATGCCGTAAACGAGGGGAGATGATGCCTTCATACCGAGCTTATGAAGGCATCAAAAGCTCGGTATGAAGGCATCATCTTCCGCCTGCGCCGGCGTCATCCGGTCCGCGTGTCAGGGTCGTCGGCACGTGATGACGGCGTCGCTCGTCCGCGCTCACGCTTCCATTGCCGAGGCCCGCCCTTGGCGGCGCCCGTCCCCATCTCCGAAACAGCCCTCATGGGGCCGTCAGCTTCGGGCGGACCGAGACCTTCAACGGGCGAGTCTGCTCCGTCTTGACAAAGGCAACGGCTTCACTAGAATTGTCCGTCCATCCAGCGGGCGTAGCTCAGTGGTAGAGCGTCTCCTTGCCAAGGAGAAGGTCGTGAGTTCGAATCTCATCGCCCGCTCTGGACGAGCCGAGGCCAGTCATGTCGAGGACCTGTGGTCATCGGTGACCGGTGCGAGGCTCGTTTTTCTTCGGGGTCCAATGCGGCTCCACGCCACCCTAGCTCAGTGGTAGAGCAACGCATTCGTAATGCGTCGGTCGTCGGTTCAAATCCGACGGGTGGCTCCTGATCTGGTATGCTTCGCCGTGGGTTCCTCCCCAGGAATCCGCGGCGTTTCTGTTTGTCTCGCCTCCAGATGCAAGGCCCCGCCCGCCAATCCGGCCCTTGGGAACCCTCATGAACCTCCGCATTCCGCCCTATCGCCGACTGGTTCTGGCGACGCTGCTGTCGTTTATTACCATGACGGCCGCCATCGTCCACGGTCCTCTCGGGCGCGACCCGGTGCAGGGCCAGGCGCGACCCGTCGCCGCCGATACCAGCTTGCTGGTAGAAGCCCAATGGGGCGGCGCCTACCAGGCCGTGGCCTTGAGCGCCGATGGCGGCCTGGCCTATGTCGGCAGCGGCGCGGGGCTCTGGGTTGTGCGCCTCTCGGGTAGCACCGCGGATGGCGTCGAAGTGCTGGGGGTGAGGTCCCCCTTGCCCGGGCCTGTCCGAGATCTGGCACTGGACGGCGACGTACTCTACGCCGCGGGGCAGACCGGTGGGGTCTGGGCCATGGATGTGGCCGATCCCGCCCAGCCTAGGATGCTGGGCATCGAGCCCGGCATCCCGGAGGTCATCAACATGGTCGCCGATGGCGAGCATCGGGTGCACCTGGCGCGAGGCAACCTCACCATGACCTCCTTGGACTTCGCCGATCCGCAGAGCCCCCAGGCGCTGGGCTGCGCCGTCTTCGAGGACGGCGCCGGGGTCTGGGACATCGTGGTGAACGGCAACATGGCTTACCTGGCCATGAACGAACAGGGCTTGCGGGCACTGGATCTGTCCGATCCGATGGCGCCGGTCATCCGCAGCGGACTGCCGGCCATCGACGGCCAGCCGGTCTTCGTGACCGCCGTCGCCCAGAGCGGCGGCATGGTCCTGGCCGCCGACGGGCCTCGACTGCGCGTCATCGACTGGCGGGACCCCGATCGGCCGCTCCCCTTGACCACGCTGGATCTGCCGGACGAAGACATCAAGGCCCTCAGTGTCCGCGGTCGGACAGCTTTCCTCGCCACCCAGTCCTTCAGCGACAGCCGGCTCATCCTCCACCGTTTGGACCTTGCGGAGCCGCGGCAGCCTGTCCTGGCCCAGACGATCGACCTGGGCATCCTGGAGGACGGCTTGGGGGCGCCGGACGGCTATGCCCTGGCGCTGAGCCAGTTAGACCAACGTCTGGCGGTGGCGGCCGGCAGTCAAGGACTCAAGGTGATCAACTGGATTCCTTCAGCGGAACGGGGAACTGGAACCTGGGTCGAGTCCGTCGGCCTGTCGAAAGCTCCCTGGGCCAGGTCCGTGACCCAATCCTATCTTTCTGCGGGTCACAGCGGGGTCTGGATCACGGACGGCCAATCTCCTGCACCCCGCGGCGGTTTGCTGGAGCTGGCCTTCGACAGCGAGGGCGAGGCCGAGTCGTTTGCCCTCGCCGGGTTCGGCGATGACGCCTTCCTCGCCGACGGGAGCGGTGGGGTTCGCTGGTACCACCAGTTGGAGGGCGAGCAGCCCTGGCCTCGCTTCGCCGAGCGAGCGGTCCTGAACACGCTTTCCGCAGCGAGGCGCATCGCCGTATTGGAGGCGCCGGACGGCAGGTCCTCAGGCATCTATGTCGCCGATCTGCTCGGCGGCCTGCGGGTCGTTCAAGCCCCGCCCTTGCAGGACCTGGGTTCGCTCGACCTCGGCTTCGACCTGCCTGAGGATGTCGCGGTAGACAAGGTGGGACGGCGTCTCTTCGTGGCGCACGGCAGCGCCGTCTCCGTTTTCGACCTCAGCGATCCGCTGCGGCCGACCCGCCTGGCGACGTTCGACACGCCGGGCTTCGCCTCCGGCGTTGCCGTCGGGCCCGGGGGGCTTCTGGGCGTTGCCGACGGCGAAGCTGGTCTGTCCTGGTATGACCTGTCAGATCCGACGCGGCCGATGCCGCGGGGCTCGGTCGACACCGGCGGCACGGCCGTCCGAGTGGCCTTCGACGCCGAAGGATCGCGGGCCTTCGTCGCCGATCGCGAGGGCGGGCTGCAAGCCATCGACCTGCGCGTGGATCCGCCGGCGCTGCTGGCCACGTTCAACCTGCCCTTCCCGGTGGTCGACGTCTCCCTAGGCGCCGACGAGCGTGTCAGGATCGCCGCCCGGGCCGGCGGGGTCTACCGCCTGCGCTTGGGCGAAGCCGCGGCGCCGGCCACCGTCACGCCGACGCCCCGCCGCACGGCCATGGCCCACGAGACGCCGACGGGCCGGGAAACCCCGACCAGCGCCTTCGGAAATCGGATCTGGCTGCCGATGGGTCTCGGCGGCGCCGGCATGGCGCCTGACCATCCTTGAGGACCGAGGCCCGGCCACGAGCCACCGGACCGCGGGTCGAGCCGGCCCTGGACCTGCCCGTTCTGCGCGCCGCCCTCCTGCGCTGGTACGCCCTGCACCAACGTCCGCTCCCCTGGCGCGCGGCGCCCGGCACGCGCCCGGACCCTTATGCGGTCTGGATTTCCGAGGTCATGCTGCAACAGACGCAAGTGGTCACGGCAACACCCTACTACCAGCAATGGATGGCGCGGTTTCCCACGCTGGAGGCTCTCGCGGCCGCTTCGATCGACGAGGTGCTTCAGCTCTGATTACGGCCGGGCCAGACGGCTGCACGAGGCGGCGCGGCTGCTCGTCGCACGCGGCGGGGGCATCCCCGCCGACCCGGCCGGCCTGCGCGCCCTACCGGGCGTGGGCGACTACAGTGCGGGCGCCCTCCTGTCCATCGCCTTCGGCCGGGCGCATCCGGCCATCGACGGCAACGTGCGGCGGGTGCTGGGGCGCATCGGGGCGCTTGAGGGTGACCTGACGCGCGCCGCGGGCGCGGTGCGGCTGCGCGCCCTGGCCCAAGGCCTGCTGGACGCGGCCCCGAACGACCAAAGCCTTGAAGTCTCAGGGTTCGCTTCCTCGCCCGGCGACCTCAACCAGGCCCTGATGGAGCTGGGCGCCCGAGTCTGCCGACCGCGGCAACCGGACTGCTCCATCTGCCCGGTGCAGCGGCATTGCCTGGCCCATGGATCGGGCCGAGAGGCGGAGTTTCCGCAGGCGGTCCGCCGGACCACGCCGCGGCCGGCAACGGGCTTCGCCTACGCCATCCGCGACGCCGCCGGCCGCTGGCTCTTGGGTCGGCGGCGCGATGACGGGCTGCTCGGCGGGCTCTGGGAGTTCCCCTGGCTGGAGAGCAACGACGCAGACGAGCGACCGGAGCCACTGTCGGTCCATTGGGGGCCGTGGGTCCTGGATCTTGAGCCCCTGGGGCCGGCCATACGTCATGCGTTCACCCATCTGCGCCTGGACCTGCGCCTGCTGCGCGGTGACCTCGCGAGCGCCGATCCGCAGCGATTGCCCGAGCGCTGGTCGCCCTACGTGGAATGGCGCTGGGTGGCGCTGGACGGCCTTGAAGCGCGGTCCCTGCCCATGTCCCGGCTCATGGACAAACTGCGGCGGCGCCTGGCCGAGCATTGAGGGACCTCATGGCAGCAGGCGCACCCCCGCAATGTGGGAGGTGCGCCTGCTCGACAGTTCGGGTTCTGTTTCGAGCTCAGGGCTTCTTCGTGGCGGTCGCCCTGGCGGCGTTGGAAGTCGCGGTCGTGCCGGTGGCCACCGTGCCGGTCGTGGCCACGGGGCTGGCCGCGGCGGCAGGCGTCATCGCCGCTGAGCCGTCAGCCGTGGCCTCGCCGGCGACCGGCGTGCCCGGCGTGCCTTCGACGACCGAGGTCGTGGGGGTGGCCGTCGCCAGGATCGGCGGGGTCTGGCCGCCGATGGCCTTGCAGCCCGCCCAGAAGCTGGCCCAGTAGACCTCCATCGCCGCCACGTAGGTCGGGTCCGTCTTGTCGGCCGGCGCTTCCGGCATCGGCGGCGGCGTCTTGCCCTTTTCCTCGTAAGCGACCGCACAGAGCTTCTCGTAGCACTTGCTCACGTACTGCGGCCGCGAAGGCTTCATGGTGTCCAGGACCTCACGACAACCCTTCTCATAGGCGCCGGCCTCCATCGCCTCCGGAAAGTAGGAGCGGAAGTTGACCACGTAGTTGGTCAGGTCCTTGAGCTGGTCCGGGCGCAGGGGACCACCGTATTGCTGGCTCCAGGCCGGCATGGCCATGGCCTTGGGATCCGTGCCCTGGTAGAGGTCCGGGCGGCTGGACTCCATGCGACCGGCGGCGATGGTCGAATACACGTAGCCGTAGACATCATTCCGGTCCCAGCGCATCTCTTCCAGGCGCCAGGCCACCCCTTCGCCCAGGTCGCCGCCGTGCAGGCCGGAACGCTCATCCAGCGGCGGGCAGTTGGCCCCCGACGCGTTGAAGGCGTGGCAGGTAGCGCAATACTGATCGAACATCTGGGCGCCGGATTCGACGCTGCGCTTCTGGAAGCCGAGGGCGGCTTTGGCCAGACGACCGTCGTCGCCCTCCTTGACGCCCTCACCGAGGCCGACCGCCGCGGTGATGGCGATCACTCCCAGGAGGGAAAGCAGTCCGATCGTGATCTCTACTCGGGTCATGTTCTGTTCTCCTCGCGCCGCTATGGCGACGGCACGCCGCTAGCGGTTATAGAAGGAGTCCCGGTGCAGGCCGATCTTGGCCTCCTGGACATCCGGCTTCGGTTCGGCCTTGAGTTCGCGCTTCAGCTTGGTCTGGCCCGCGAAATCGCCGCTCTCAAAGACGAGGGGCTGACCGTCCTTGTCGCTGACCGCGATCTCGTCCCAGGTGATGGTGAAGTGCAGCCACTTGAGCCCGGGCTGCGCCTCCTCCACCGTGACCTTGGCCAGCGGTTCCAGGCCGTCCACCGGCGGCATCAGCTTGGGGCTGTTCTCCACCTCGGCCTTGAAGTGGCGCAGGATCTCCAGGAACTCGCTGTCGGCCTCCATCCCCTTGGTCTCCTGACCCTCGGGCTTGATGAAGACGAAGGACTCGGTGTCCTGGTAGGTCGCGTTCTTCTCCCAGTCCTGGGGATAGGAGACGAAGTAGGTCCGCTTGCCCATGATGCCCTTCGCCTCGTCGATAGGCCCCGCCTCCACCTCGTCCCAGGGCAGTTCCTTCACCGGGCCGGGATGGGTAGCCGGCACCAGATGCGACAGGATGTCCTGCGCCGGCGGGGTCTCGATGCCGAATCCGGGCGTGCCCATGTAGGTGAGGATGATCATCACAATCACCGAGATGATCCCGAAGCTGATGGCGGCCGGACGCTTGCGGGCCATGCGGTGCGGGTTGCGGTCCAACCAGGGCACCACGAAGAGCACGCCGAAGATGAGGGTCGGCAGAACGACGCCCATCAGGGTCTTGTCCCCCAGCTTGAGCATGCCCTGCAACCACAGGAAGTACCAGGGCGCCTCCGTGTGCAGGGGCGTCACCTGCGGGTCGGCGTGGGCCTCCATCGGGGCATGGTAGAAGGTGGCCACCGCCAATACCATGATGAAAGACGCCAACGAGGCGAGCATGAGCTCGTGGATGACCAGGTCGGGGATCAGGTCGATGCGCTCCTCGGCATGTCGCCGATCCTCCGGCGCCAGATCCCCCTCCTCCACCGTCGCCGGCAGAGAGATGGAATGCTCGCGCGCCACCTTGTAGTAATGGATGCTGATGACGATGATCGCCAGGAGCGGCAGCAGGAAGACATGCAGCAGGTAGAAGCGCAGAAGCCCGCCGGCCCAGATGTCCACGCCGCCGCGAAGGAGCAGGTTGACCGCATTGCCCAGGGCCGGCGGCGGGGCCGCCTCTGCCATCGAGGTACCGATGGTCACGGCCCAGTAGGCCAGCTGGTCCCAAGGAAGCAGGTAGCCGCTGAAGGACAGGACGAGGGTGAAGAGGAGCAGCACCATGCCGGTGAACCAGGTGAACGAGCGCTCGCCCTTGTAGGAGGCGGTGAAGAAGACCCGCACCATGTGCAGGACGACCACCGCCACCATGCCCTCTGCTCCCAGACGGTGCAGGTCGCGCATGAACTGGCCGAAGGGGACGTTGCTGAGGATGGCCAGCATGTCACCGTAGGCCCGCTCGGGGGTGGGTGCGTAGAAGACCATGAGCACGATGCCCGTAAGGGTCTCCACCACGAAGAAGAACACCGAGAACCACCCCAGCCGCCAGGTATGGGTGAACCAGGTAGAGGCCCGCTGGTAGTATTTGGGCCGGAGGTGCAGGGTGAAGCTCTTGACCTGTGCCTTGTAGCGGGGGTTGGGCCGCTCCGTCGGGGGATCCCCGCGGAGAATGGCGCGCAACTCCTTGGCGCTCAGGCCGGCCATGATGCCGCGGACCACGCCGTCCAGCACCATGCTGAAGTAGCCGCGCCAGTCGAAGGCCTTCAGCCGCTGGATCTCTTTGCTCATGGTCTCGCGCTTGTCGCGCAGGGAACCGCTGCCTAGCATGGGGTACTCCTCAGCCGCAACTCAACAGAAGCGGTTACAGTCGAAAGAATGACGGTCGACGGTCAAGCGCCGATCAGGCGCCCTTGGGCTGGCCCTTGATCCGCGTGCCGGTCTCGACAATCAGTTGCGCGCCCTTGAGCGCCGGATCGCCCAGGTCCAGCAGGCCCGCATCGTCTGTGCGCGCCACTTCGTTCCCGGTAGCGTCGACGGCCCGGATCAGGAAGCGGTCCAGGTTGCGCGGCGCCGGACCGGCCATGTAGTCCCCGATCCGCGAGAACTGCGAGCCGTGGCAGGGACAGATGAACTTGTTCTGATCCGGCTTCCAACCGTATACGCAGCCCAGGTGCGTGCAGATCTTGTAGATGGCGCGGGCCACGGTCTTGCCGCCCGCGTCGTCGACGATCCACCAGAACTTGGACCGGTTGAACCCCAAGGGCTCGGCCTTCAGGCCCGGCAGAACCTCCCATGAGCCGATGGGCACCGGACCGCCGAACTCGCCTGGAGCCAGCCGCGGGAAGCTGAACAGGTAGGTGACCACCGCCAACTCCGCTGTCAGGACCCCGATCGATGCCAACCAGGCGTAGTTCAGGAACTCGCGCCTGGTGATGTCGCTGCCACCGATGGCAACGGCCTCCGTGTTGACCGCCATGTCGTTCCTCCCCCAATTCGGCTGCGCGGCATGACGAGGCCCTTTACGGACCTTCCGCCGCGCCGGGCATTATAGAAAGCCTGACGCGTGTTGCAAGGCTGAAAGGTCCACCACGGTGCCAGTGGCCCGGCGCGGGCGGTCATCCGCTCCGCCCGCGCCGGCGGCGGCGAGGGAAGCCGACCACCGCGGCGCGCCCCCTTCATCTCGGGGTGAAGGCCGTGCGGGGGTACCACATCCGGCCTGCCACCCGTCCAGCGTCCAGGCGGCGCGCTGACCGCTGCGGCAGCGGCATGGTCCGAGGCGCCAGGAACATGGAACCAGATTTGGACGAGACTCGGGCACTATCTCACCGCCGGCGGCGCGGATCGCCGCGCTTCAGCTCTCCTCGGCTGCGGCCAGCCGCCGCCCGTACATCTTGTCGTAGTAGGCACGGAACTCGCCGCTCTTGATGGGCTCCCACCACCAGCGGTTGTCCATGTACCAGCGCACCGTTCTGCGGATGGCTTCCTGCGGGCTGTGCCGCGGCTGCCATCCCAGGGCGCGCACCTTGGCGTTGTCGATGCTGTAGCGACGGTCATGGCCCGGTCGATCGTCCACGTGGCGGATCAAGGATCGCGGCTTGCCCAGGGTGTCCAGCAGCAGTTGGACCATCTCCAGGTTGGGGATGGAGATCCCCGTGCCCACATTGTAGACCTCGCCGGCCTGGCCCTTGGACAACACCAGGTCGATGGCCTCGCAGTGGTCGCCTACCCATTGGTAGTCGCGCTCCTGCAGGCCGTCGCCGTAGACCGGTAGCGGCTGGTCCTCCATGGCATTGGTGGTGAAGAGCGGCACGACCTTCTCCGGATACTGGTAGGGCCCGATGTTGTTGGATCCGCGGGTGATCGTGGTGTAGAGGCCGTAGGTCACATGGTAGGCATTGACCAGGAGGTCGCCGCCGGTCTTGGACGCGGCATAGGGCGAGCGTGGTATCAGCGGGTCGGTCTCCCGGGAGTCACCGGCGGCGACGTGGCCGTACACCTCGTCCGTCGAGACCTGGTGGTAGCGCAGCGCCCGGTCCCGCGCGGCTTCCAGGAGGGTGTAGGTGCCCACGACGTCCGTGTGGATGAAGGAGCCCGGCTCGTCGATCGAGCGGTCGACATGGGTCTCCGCCGCGAAGTTGACGATGGTGTCCACCCCATGGGCGTCGATGGCCCGCTCCACCGCTTCCCGGTCGCAGATGTCGGCATGGACGAAGGCGTAGCGTGGATCGGCGTCGAGCCCGCGCAGGTTGTCCAGGTTCCCGGCGTAGGTCAGCTTGTCGAAGACCACCACCTTGTCCTCGGGATGCGCGGCCAGCACGTGGTGAACGTAGTTGGCGCCGATGAAGCCGGCGCCGCCGGTGACGAGAAGGGTGCGTGCCAACGGGTCCTCCTTGGCCTGTCGGATGCGGGGCCTGCCAGGGCGTCGGTCCAGAGCGATGGCGAATCGCGCCGGGCCGTTCGCTCAGAGCAGCCCCACCTCGCTGTAGTCGCCCAGGGCCAGCTTGTGCGCCGAGGGCTTGATAGGTGAGCGGGTGAGCTTGACGTTGCGGCCGATCAGGCTGTCGGCGATGCGGTTGGGGATGCCGATAACCTGCGAATGCTCCAGCACGATGGAATGCTCGATCTCGCTGTCCTCGATCACCACGTCGTGATAGATGGAGGTGAAGGGGCCGATGTAACTGTTGACCACGCGGGTGCCTCGGCCGATGATGGCCGGCCCGCGGACGACGCTGTTGATCACCTCAGCCCCTGACTCCACCGTCACCCGCTTGTCAACCCGGCTCTGGCGGTCGATGAAGCCCTCCACGCGGTGCTCCAGTTCCTCCAGCACGTGGTCGTTGGCATCCAGCATGTCGATCGGCTTTCCGGTGTCGATCCACCAGCCGCGATGCACGTAGGGATGGACGGCGTAGCCGTTCTCCACCAGCCACTGGATGGCGTCGGTGATCTCCAACTCGCCCCGCCAGCTGGGCTTGATGGCCTCGCAGGCCTCGTGGATGTGGTGGTCGAACATGTAGATGCCTACCAGGGCCAGGTTGGACTGCGGCTCGCGGGGTTTCTCCACCAGGCGCAGGATCTGTCCTTCGGGGCTAAGTTCGGCCACACCGTAATGCTGGGGCTCCTCCACCTCGGTCAGCACGATCTGGGAGTTCCAGTCGCTGGTCCCGAACTGACGGATCAGGTCGTTGATGCCGCCCTGGATGACGTTGTCGCCCAGGAACATCACGAAACGGTCGTTGCCCAGGAAGGCGCGGCTGATCTTGACCGCGTGCGCCAGGCCCATGGGCGCGTCCTGGGGGATGTAGGTGATGTTCACGCCCCAACGCTCGCCATTGCCGAGCGCCTCGCGGATCTCCGGACCCGTGTCCCCGGTCACGATGCCGATGTCCTCGATGCCGGCATCGCGGATGGCCTCGATCACCCGGACCAGGACCGGCTTGTTGGCCACGGGGATGAGTTGCTTGGCCCGGGTGTAGGTCAGCGGGTATAGCCGCGTCCCCTTGCCTCCCGAGAGGATGAGGCCTTTCATGGGCTGTTGTCCCTTCCTGAACTGCCGAATGCAGCGATCGTCTCGATAACTCCCGACGGATACCTCGTCCGCGGCGCCGGGGGCGAATGATACCGCCCCGATCCTAGTACTCGTCCAAGCTCAGCGATACGCTCCGTAGGCTGCGCTGTCGGGTTCGACCTCGGTCAGCACCACGCCAAGAAGCGTGGCCCCCACCTTGGCCAGGGTCTCCTTGGCCTGTGCCGCATGGTCCCTGCGGCTGCGCCCGGCTGCCAGGACCAACAGCACGCCATCCAACTGCTGCGCCAGGACGGCGGCATCGCTCACCGCCACCAGCGGCGGGGCGTCGATGATGACCAGGTCCGCCCGCGAGGCCAGGTCCACCAGGAGGGCCCGCATGCGCCGTGACGACAGGAGCTCGGCTGGATTGGGCGGCAAGGGGCCGCTGGTCAGGACGAACAGACCAGGCACCGCCGTGGGCTGCAGCGGCGGCCCGTCGGGCAGGTCGGCCACCAGAGCGCTCGTCAGCCCGCGCGCGTTGTCCAGGCCGAACCGCTCGTGCTGGGCCGGGCAGCGAAGATCGGCATCGACGAGGATCACCCGCTGATCGGCCTGAGCGCTGACCACGGCCAGATTGGCCGCCACCTCCGCCTTGTCGGCGTCCGGCGCCGGCGAGGTCACCAGCAAGGTGTGGAGGGGTTCGTCCGGCCGCGCGAAGGCCAGATTGGCCCTGAGGCTGCGGTAGGCCTCAGATACGGGTGATCGTGGATCGGTCAAGGTGATGATGTCGGGCATGCGATGGTTCCTTATGCTGGCGGGATGCTACCCAGGACCGGCGCGCCCGCAGCCTTCGCCGCGTCCGCGAGGCCGAGCACCAGACCGTCCTTGAGCAGGCGCCTGATCCAGAGGGCGGCCAATCCCGTGACCAGGCCGAGGGAGGCACCGGCCAGAGCGTTCACCAGGGGCTGCGGGGACCAAAGCATGATCGGGATCGCGCTGTCACGAAGCCGCACCACCGTGCGGTCGCGCTGGTCTCGCACCAGGTCGGCCACTCGATGCTGCTCGATGAAGACGTTCGCCCAAGTCCGCGCGATGGCGCGCGCCGTCTCCTGGTCAGGATGGAAGACATCAATCCGCAACTCGAAGAGCCCCGTGTCCTCCGCCACGTTGAGACGACGCGACGCCAGCAGATCCACTTCGCGCAGGTCCAGCCGCAGTCGCTCGTTGACCTCGCGCGCCATGCGATAGGTGCGGATGTCCTCCTTGAAGCCGCGCATGGTCTCCCGAACGGCCATGGCATTGCCCCAGTTACTCCCGATAGCTGGTTCGAGGGCCACCCGCGCCCGCGCCCGATACAGCGGGGTCTGCACGCGGCTGAAGCCATAGGCGGCCATCGCACCCAGCAGCGCCAGCGCCAGCGGCCACAACGCCACGCGGGTCAGGCTCGTGACAGCCGGCCGCATGTCCGCCAGCGCACGGCGGACGGCGCCCGGCCCGCGCGGCCGGCCAGGCCGGGGCGGGATCTCGCCCAGCACCGACAGCCTCAGTTCGGCCTCGGTCTCGCGGCGCCCACGCAGAACCGCCTGCTCCACGTACTCGAGAAGCAGCATGACCAGCGTCCCCAGGGCGAGGCCGACGGCCACCCCCAGAGCGGCCAGCAGCTTGCGCCGCGGCGCGACCTGTTGGTGGCTGCTGTCATCGCGGATGACGGGCTGAACGCGCTCCTCCAACTGCAGCTGGAGGTTGGCCTTGCGGCGACGGTCCACGTAGGTCTCGGCCCATTGCAGACTGATGGCCTCGGCCAGGGACGGGTCGCCATGGCGGACCTTGATCTGCAGCTCGAAGACGTTGATATCGGCGCTGGCGCCGATCCGACCGCGGTCCAGCAACGCGTGCAGCGCGCCCTCGTCCAGACCGTGTTCCGTCAACCAGGCTCGACCCAAGCGCGCCTCGGTGGCTGCGGCCATGTCGTGGGTCCGCAGATCCTCCACGTTGCTGGCCAGGAGCTCCTTGGTGGCCTGGGTCTGCGCGAAGTCGCTCGGTCGCGACAGCTCAAGGCGGACACGCGTCAGGCCTTCGTAAAGCGGTGCCCGGGTCTGGGCGAAGGCCAGAGCCCCGGCCGCGCCGAGCATGCCGAGCACGAGCGGGATCCAGCCGCGCGCCAGGAGCATGCGAGCAAATGCGCTGAGGTCCACAGTGGGCGATTGTATCATGCGCGCTGCGCCCGGCCCAATGGGGCGCCGCGTTCGCGGAAGGAAGATGCCGGGCTGCGGTCGGCCGCGCTCGACATCGTCGGTCGCCGTCGCGCCGCCCTAGCGGCGGCGGGGGATGCTTCCCAGAAGCCCCAAGCCCAACTGAGACCGAACGCCCGCCGCGTCGTGAATGCGCCGGTCGAGTCCTTCTTGAAGGGCGGCCGCGCCCAGGGCAGCCAGGAAGGCCAAGGCCAGACGCAGCGGCAGATCCAACCGCTGCCGAAGGCTGAGCCCCTGCGGCGAGGGCGGATCCGCAGCGTCGATGAGCGTCAGTGATACGGCTTGCTCGCCGAGCCGGGCGAACCAGCTCCCACCGTCTTCCCGCAGCTCCATCTCCACGGCAGCGGCGACGGCCAGGATCTCGTCCCGCACCTTGGTCATCTCCGCAGCTGTCACCTCGCCCGGCAGGCTCCGTGAGACCGTCACGTCGAGAATGCGGTGCTTGTCCTCCGCCGACAGCTCGGCGGCGATCTCGCCTGGACTGACCACGACTCCCGCCGGCAGGCGCTTCGACACGGCCAGCGCGAACTGATCGCGCCCGACCATCCTTGCCAGGTCGTCCACCAAGGACTCGCCGATCTTGGCCGCGGTTCCCTCATCGCTGCCTTCCAGAAGAGCCGAACGGGGAATGTCGACGGCGAAGGCCAGCTGGGTTCGGTAGACCAACGGCGGCCGGTCGGCCGTGGCCAGGGACAGCAAGCCTACGACAAGAGGCAGGGCGAGGACCGTCTTCCAGCGGCGGCGCAGCACCGCGGCAATCGCCCACAGTTCGATGCCTTCGTTCATCGGATTCCCTCTCGTTTGCCGTGTTGAAGGGCCTCGACCAGGAAGGCCCTGAGGCTTGCGGCGAAAGGCTCCATGCCGAAGCGCGCCGCATGAGCCCTGATCCGCTCCGGTTGCCAGTCCACAAGGTCGGCGGCCAGAACGGCCTGGGCCAGGGCCGCCGGGTCCGCCGTGTCGAAGAACAACCCGGTTTCGGCATCGCGCACGGTATCCAGGACCCCGCCGGCGCGGCGGGCGATCACGGGTCTTCCGGCGGCCATGGCTTCGATCGGTGCCAGGCCGAAGTCCTCGACGCCGGGCCAGATCAAGGCCCGGCATCGATAGAGCAGCCGGTCCACCTCAGCTTGCGGCAGTCGGCCGTGAAATTCGATGGTGGGCCCCGCCATGGCCTGCAGCCGTGCCCGGTCCCGACCATCGCCAACGACGATCAGCCGCCGCCCCAGCTGGTTGAAGGCCTGGATCGCCAGATCGATGCGCTTGTAGGGCGCCAGGCGGGCCAGCACCAGGTAGTGGTCCTCGGGATCGACGGTCCCGGACTGGAAGCGCCCCAGGTCGGTCGGCGGAAAGACAATGGCGCTACCGCGGCCGTAACATCGCTGGATGCGCTCCTGCACCAGGGTGGAGATGGCGATGAAGTGGTCGACGCCGTCGGCAGCCCGGCGATCCCAGCGTCGCAGCCAGGGCAGAATGGCCCGCAGCGCCCACGTCGCACCCGGCGGCACCCGCTCGTGCTCCAGGTATTGGTCCGGCTCCCAAACATAACGCGTGGGCGTCAGGCAGTAGCAGACGTGGACCGCCTTTCCCGCGTGCACGCCATGGCAGAAGCCGCTCTTGTTGGACAGGACCAGGTCTGCATCCGGCAGCCGGCGGCTGCCCCAGTCCAAGGGAAAGAGCGGCAGGAAGCGCTGGTGGTGGGCATGAACGCCCGGCAGGCGGTCCATCCAGCTTGGCCTGAGATCGCGGCCGGCAAGGCGCGGCTGGCGCTGCCGGTCGATGATGGTGGTGTACACCGGCGCCTGCGGAAAGAGATCGCAGAGCGTCTCCAGGACCACCTCTGCGCCGCCGTGCTGGTTGAGCCAATCGTGAACCAGGAGCGTGCGCACGGTGGTCAGATCTGTCGTCTTGGCGTCCATGGCGCAGATTCTATCAGTTGCCGGAAGCCGGAAGGGGGCGTACCGTACCGGCTTCGACCGCCAGCAGCGTGGCGCGCCGCAGCCAATCGGCGGGCAGCATGGCCTGGTCTGCGGTGGTCAGCATGGTCTGGTCCACATCCTCGAGCAGGCTCAGCAGGCGCGCCCGCCGCTCCGGGTCCAGCTCGGATAGGACGTCGTCCAGCAGGACCACCGGCCAGTCGCCCCGGCGCCGCGCCATCAGTCGGGCCTCAGCCAGCTTAAGCGCCAATGCCACCGATCGCTGCTGCCCTCGCGAGCCGAAGCCACGCATGTCCACGCCACCCACCCGGAAGCTCAGGTCGTCCCGATGCGGCCCGACAAGCGTGACGCCCCGCGCCAGCTGCGCGGGGCGGCTGCGCTCGAGCCCAGCCGCAAAGGCGTCGGTCAGGACCTGGCCGCCGCCGGTGGCCGTATCCGACAGGGCGAATCCAACCGGCAACCCGACCTTTCCATCAGCCGACGGCTCGGCCCAGGAGACGTGGTAGTCGAGCGCAAGGAGCCCTTCTTCTCCGGTCATCCGCTCATGCAGATCCACGGCGATGGCCTCCAATTGCGCTGTGGCTTCAATGCGCCTGGCCAACACCAGGACGCCGTCCTGCAACAGCCGCTCGTCCCAGAAGGCGAGCTCGGAGGCCCCGCCTCGTCGCTCGCGGATGAGCCGCAGGAGGTGGTTGCGCTGCGTCAGAACCTGGTTGTAGCGCGACAACGCCCGGCAATAGGCGGGATCCACCTGACAGAGGAGCCCGTCGAGGTAGCGTCGCCGCTCCGCCGGCGCGCCGGCGACGATCTCCAGATCCTGGGGCGTGAAGAGCACCACATTGAATTGCCCCAGAAGATCCATGGCGCGGCGGGGAACCTGATTCACCCGAATGCGCTTGACGAGGCGCGGTCCATCCGCGTCCTCATCGGCTTCCTGCATGGCGCTGAGCACCTCGATGGTCATTATGCCTTCGCGGCGCTCCACATCTCCTTGAATCCGGCTGAAGGGCAGGATCTCGTCGCGACCTGCGTCCCAGTGGATCAACTGCCGGTCCGCAACACCGTGCGGTGCACGACTGGTGGCCAATGTGTAGACGGCCTCCAGGAGGCTGGTCTTGCCCTGCGCGTTTCGCCCCGCCAGCACCACGGGACCGTCCGGCAGGGTCAACGTCAACTGGCGGTAGCAGCGGAAGTTGGTGAGGGACAGCTGGCGGAGTCGCACGTCGGCATTATAGTTGGCGGCACCGGAAGCGCCGTCACGGCGCGAGACAACTCCCGGGCGCGCATCGGCACCGACGCCGGATGTTCAACCGTTGTCAGCGCGCGATGTGCATGGGCATGATAACGTGGGTGAACTCAGAATCGTCCACCGGGCGAAGAACACCGGGGCTGGAGGGCGTGCTGACGTCATACACCACCTGATCGCTCTTCAGCACGCTGAGGACATCCATCAGGTACTTGGCGTTGAAGGCGATCTCCACTGGTGCGCCTTCAACAGAGGCCTCGATTTCGCTCTGGTTGCCGCCCACTTCGGCCGACTGGGCCGAGACCATCACCTGGCCCGGTTCCGTGTCCGAGCCCGGCACGAAGTTCAGACGCACGATGTTGGCCGAGTCGCGGGCGAAGAAGCTGGCGATCCGAACTGCGCCGTGAAGCGCCTTGGTGTTGATGACCGCTCGCGTTCCGTGCCCGACGGGCACGATCTTGGCAACGTCGGGGAAGGCGCCGTCCAGCAACTGGGACACGATGTCGACCTGACGCAGCCGGAAGAGGATCTGGTTGCGGCCCGTGGTGAGACAGACCTGCACCGGACTGCCGTCATCGCCGATGACCCGCCCCAGTTCCAGAAGCGCCCTGGCCGGGATCACCACGGAAACCGAACCGTCCAACGGCTCGTTGAACTGGGCCTCTCGGAGCGAGAGTCGGAAGCCGTCCGCGGCAGCCATGGTGATCCGCCCGGCATCCGGATCCACCGTGGTCAGGACGCCGGTTAGAATGGGCCGGGCATCATCAGTGGCCGCCGCGATGGTCACCTGGGCGATCATCTCCTTCAACGTTGCGGCATCCAACATGAAGACCGTTCCGTCGGCAACTGTCGGGAGAATTGGGAAGTCGACGGCGTCGATCCCCTTGATGTCCGCCCGGTAGCGATCGGAGCGGATGTTGAGGGTTCGGGTCTTCTCGTCCAGACTCAGGCTGACCTGCGCTGTGGGCAGCGAATGGACGAAGTCGCTGAGCAGCCGCGCGGGAACGGTAATTGCGCCGGGGGTCTCGACGTCCGCTTCGAACCAGGCGCGTATACCAATCTCCAGGTTGGTCGCCGACAACTGCACCCGCCCATCGCCAACCTCGATGAGGATGTTGGACAGGATGGGCAAGGTGGTGCGGGTAGCCACCGCCCGGTTGACGACCGACAGGCCGTGGGCAAGGTCTTCCTGTAGGCAGGTCAGGTTCATGGTCGCTCTCGATCCACTGTCCGGGGCACTCCCCAATGGTCCGTCCAGATCCGCGGCTCGGGGCGCCCGGTGGCTCCGGCCGTATCCCAAACGCACCTGATGGTCCTAATCGGTCATATCGTGGTTAGCTAGCCGACCTGACCCCAAGGGATAGTGGTGCAGCCCGTCACAACGCTTTCCGCGATTGTTGCAGTATAGGGTATCGCCACACGTGACGCAAGGGACGAGAGGCCGCCGACCGCGACCACCGCCGCCCCTCGAAGACCTCCGGCCCATGCGTCTGACTTGCCGCACCACCACGTGCAGGGCTATTCTCCGCCGCCTGTGCCGGTCACCCGGCGTTGCCGGACCCGGCCTTTCCCCGATGGCAAGGAGACCCAATGGCGCTTGTGTACGCCGTCGTGAATCAGAAGGGTGGCGTGGGCAAGACGACCACGGCGGTCAACCTCAGCGCCGCACTGGCGGATGCGGGACGGCGTGTCCTGCTGATTGATTGCGATCCGCAAGCCAACGCCACCCGCTCCGTCGGCTATGCGGCTACCCCTGAGCATTCACTGTACGACCTTCTCGTCGATGCTGAGCATGTCAGCTTGGGCGACGCGACCGTCAGCACCAACACATCCGGACTCTCCTTGGTACCCTCTTCGGCCGGCCTGGCCGGGGCCGAGGTAGAGTTGGTCAACCTCTGGGGAAGGGAGACCCGACTGCGGCAGGCCCTGGAAGCCGCGCAAGGCCAGTATGACTATGTCCTCATGGACTGCCCCCCCAGCCTGGGTCTCATCTCGGTCAACGCCCTGGTCGCCGCGCAGGGTGTCCTGGTGCCGGTGCAATGCGAGTACCTCAGCCTGGAAGGCCTCGGCATGCTCATGCGCACGCTTGAGCTGGTTCAGCGCCGGTTGAATCCGGACCTGGCGGTCAGCGGCCTGATCATGACGATGTTCGATCCCCGCACCCGCCTGTCGAGCGAGGTGGTGGAAGAGGTGGGCCGTCATTTCCCCAAGCAGCGCTTCGACACCGTCATTCCGCGCAACATCCGACTGAGCGAAGCGCCGAGCTATGGCGAGACGGTCCTGCAATATGCGCCCAGTTCGCCGGGAGCGGTGGCGTATCGCGCGCTTGCCGCCGAGTTGATGCATCGATTCGAATCACCGGCATGACCAGACCGAACCGACGGACGGCGCCCCGCCTCGAATACCCATGAGGAGCACCAGCCAATGACCCAGCCCAAGCGACGCGGACTGGGGCGCGGCCTTGACGCCCTGCTGAAGAGCACCGCCCTCCCCGTTGACGAGCTGCCCGAGGAGATCCCCTCGACCACCGGCCCCGCCTCGGTTCCGGACGCCTCTCGCGGCAGCGGTGTGCTCTGGGTCGACAGCGACAGCATCCGCCCCAACCCCTACCAGCCACGCCAGGTCTTCGCCGCCGAGGCGCTGGAGGAGTTGGCTGCTTCCATTCGCAGCCACGGCATCATCCAACCCTTGTTGGTCGTACCTGGCGACGACGGCTATACCCTGATCGCCGGCGAGCGGCGTTGGCAGGCGTCCCGCATGGCCGGGCTCAGCCAGGTTCCAGTGGTCACACGGCAGGCCAGCACCCAGGAGATGCTCGCGCTGGCGATCATCGAAAACGTCCAGCGCGAAAACCTGGACCCCCTGGAGGCAGCTGGCAGCTATCAACGCCTCATCGAAGAGTTCGGGCTGACCCAGTCCGAAGTGGCGCAGTTGGTCGGCAAATCCCGCGTTGCCATTACCAACACGATCCGCCTTCTCGGTCTTCCTCCTGAACTGCGAGATCTGGTCTCCGCCGGACACCTCACCGAAGGTCATGCGCGCGCCCTCTTGGGCCTGCGTGAAGGCGATTCGCAGCAGGCGATGGCCCAGCGCGCGCTGGCCGATGGATGGACGGTTCGACGCTTGGAGGAAGCGGTACGAGACCACCTGTCGGAAACGAAAGCAGCTGAGGCAGAGACCGGCCCCCGCTCTCCACGCCGTTCAGCAGCGCTCGACGCCGATACCGCGGCAGCGGTTGCCGCCATGGAGGCCGCCTTGGGAACACGGGTGGAGATCCGCCGTCGCGGCGACGCGGGCCAGATCATGCTCCACTTCTATTCTGAGGAAGACCTGTCGGGCCTATACCGGCTGCTGACGCGTGATCGCTGAACGTTCGTGGCGGGATGGCTCCGCGCAGTGATCAGTGCGGAACTTTTCCACCCAAGGGTTTCACGTGAAACCTCCATTGCGGCCAGTATCTAAGGGCGGAATGGCTCCCGCAGGTTCAGTCCGCATCGATCCAACCGTGCCAGCCATGCCTGCAGCAGACAAGCCTCGGCGTCGACCGGACAGGCTGCCAGAATGTTCATCCTCAATCAGGAGCAGAATGGCCCTCGACTCAGCATCGCTGCGACTTTCTCTCCGCAGGCATGGCTGGTACAGCCCGGTACTGGCCGTCGTCATCACCGCGCTGTTTGCGCAGGGCTGTACTAGTATCGCACCGCAATGGACTTTGAGAGTAGCCGGTGGGTGTGCTGGGTCTCGAATCCTTCACTGGCCGCGAGGTCGCCACCGCTACCCTCACGCTTCTTGGAGGTGCAGTAGTAGCGGGGTGACTCCCGCTTAGCGTAACGAAGGTTCCAGACGGTCGGGCCAAAACGATTCGCCTTCGTCCCCTTTCAACAAGGATTGTTTCACGTGAAACCAAGAGAGACGCCACGAATCTGCGATTACGAGGGCAGCGATTACCGCGAGCGCTTCTGGGAACACGCCGATCGGGCCTATGAGGATGCCGCTGAACGGTTGGCTATTCGCCGTCTGCTTCCCAGCAGCGGGCGCCGGCTGACGGAGATCGGCGCCGGCTTCGGTCGCTTGGTTGACGAATACCGCAACTTCGACGAGGTCTTGCTGGTCGACTATGCCCATTCGATGATCGCCGATGCCCGGTCACGGCTAGCGGGCAGCCGCGACGGTCTGCGTTTCATCTGCGCTGATCTCTACAGCTTGCCCTTCTGCACGGCGGCCTTGGATACCGTGGTCCAGGTCCGCGTCCTTCATCATGTGGAACGGATCGACAATGCGTTTCAGGAAGTGGCTCGCACCCTTCGCGCCGGCGGGGCCTACGTCCTGGAATTCGCCAACAAGCGCAATCTCAAGGCCATTTTGCGCCATTGGACAGGCAGGCAAGCCGAAGACCCCTTCAGCCTAGAGCCCTATGAGTTCGTCCCGCTGAACTGGAATCACCATCCGCAGCGAGTCATCGACTCCCTGAACAGGGCCGGATTGCCTCCGATCGCCCAACGGTCGGTGTCGCTCTTCCGGTTGGATGGACTCAAGCAGCGGATGTCTGTGCCCGCCCTGGCCCGCGCCGACGACCTCATGGCCGGCCCGTTGGCCCCGCTCGGCCTGAGTCCCAGCCAATTCGTCCGGGCCCTGAAGACCATCGGTGGTGGAACGGCTCACGGGCTTTGGTGCTGCCCGATCTGCAAAACCGAACCGCTTCAAGAAGCGTCCGATGCCGTCCCCTGCCCGACCTGTGGTCGGCGGTGGCCCATCATCGACGGCGTCTACATCTTCCGCGCCGACGTGGCAGACAGCTTGACCGCCCGTTGATCGGACGAGACTGGTTGGGAGCGGTCGAAGTTCCAGCCATGGTCCCAACCACAGGACTCTCTTCCTGATCCGGACAAAGCACAGGGGCCGACTCCCCGTCACCTTCCGACCGAAGCCGATGCCGATGCTCTGGGTGGTGATGTCCTCGAATGGCTTGAGTGCCAGGTGCACCACGCGTCGCTCGTAGGGGGTCATGGGTGGCAGGCTGACCGGCCGGCCCTCGCGTTCCACCAAGCGTGCGCTCTGCTCGGCCATCAAGTAGATCTCCTTGATCCGCCGCGCGCGATCGCCATCGATGTCCAGGAGCAGATTCACCCAGCGACCCAGTTCGCGGCTTACCAATAGACGAGCGACGAACTGCAACGCCGCCAGGCCACGACCACCACGGGCTGTCAGACGATCCACGAACGGACCGTGAATGCTGAGCACCAGGGATTCCTCACCATCGATGGGCACGGGCAGCAAGGATGGCTTGGCCTCAATCTCCAAGCCATCATCGCAGCCCATGTCCTGAAGAATGCGGCCCACAGTTCGCTTCGCCGTTTCGACAACCTCTGCCGCCGGCAGGACGGCCAAGCCTTCAGAATTCGTAGCCGCGGGTCCTACGGGGAGCGACGCGGTTCCAGTGGCCATCGCCTCAGACTCGACCTCAGCGACCGCCTTGCGCGTCCGTCGCTTGGGTAACGCCGCGGTCTCGTCATCTTCCATCTTCGCCGAGGAATCGCCAGCGTCATCTCCAAGGGAGAGCGGGGTCATCCGGACCATGGCTTCCTCAGCTCCAATTCCCAGCAAGCCGGCTTTTCCCTCGCGGAGCACCTCGATATGGACTTCGCTTCGCTTGAGCCCGCCCAATCGCACCAACCCCCTGACGATGGCCTCATCAACATTGGGGGCCTGAACCTCAATCGCGCGTTTGTCTACGGCTTCGCTCATCGATCCGCTCCTCTCTGGCTCGTCGACCGCGCTTGGTTTCGACGCGGTCAGCGTCGGCATTCCCTACCACGTTCTTGCCGGCGCCGACATTGGCAGCCGCCGGGCTCATAGGCGTGAGCCACTTCTGCTGAACGAGGCTGAGGATGTTGAATACGATGTAGTAGATGGAGAACCCGGCCGCGAAGGTCAACGAGAAGTAGGCGAACATGAAGGGTAGAATCTTCATGCTGGTCGCCATGGCCTGCGCCTGCGGATCGTCCGACTGCACGGGAGGCGTCATCATCTTCTGGAAGGCGAGCTGGGTCACGAACAGCACCACCGCCAGGAAGGGAATGGCCATGCTCTTGTCCGGCAGACAAAGCGGGTTCGGCTCACAAGCCGCCAGGCTGGGTACCCAGAAGAAGCGCTCCCCGACCATCGGTCCCGGCGCGGCTTCCGTTCCCTTCAATGCCCCAAGGGCGTTGAACAGGCCGAAGAACACGACCATCTGGATGATGAGTGGCAGGCAGCCACCCACGGGGTTGACCTTGTGCTCCCGGTACAACTCCAACTGCTTCTGGGCCAGGGTCTCCTTGTCGTCCTTGTACTGCTCCTGCAGCCCCTTAAGCTTCGGTTGGATCTCCTGCAGGCCGCGCATCGAGCGCTGCTGCGCAAGGTTGAGCGGATAAGTCAAGGCCTTGACCAGCACGGCCATGAGCACCAATGCCGGAACGAAGGGCGAGATGGTCTCCGGCAACCCGACATTGGCAAGGATGTCGTGAAGCCAAAGCAGGATGTTCTTGAAGAACAGGGTGAATGGATTGCTGAGGGCGTAGGTCAACCGAGCTTCCTCTCAGATGATCAGCGGTGTCCGGATGGGGCTCCGAGGGCGACCGCGGTCACGGAACCGGGTCGTAGCCGCCTGGGTTGAAGGGATGGCAGCGGGAAAGGCGGCGAAGGGTGAGGAGGCCACCCCGGCGCAGACCATGGCGGTCGATCGCCTGGAAGCCGTATTCCGAACAAGACGGCTGGAAACGACAACTCGGAGGAAGAACTCGGCTGAACGTCCGCTGCCAGAAGCGAATGGCACCCAGGGCTAGCGTCTTCATTCCGACACCGGTTGCAGTTCAGACCCAGACTGACTGACGAGGCTGGCCCGGAGCAACAACGCGTGCACGGACGCGGCCAGATCCAGATAAGAAGCGTCCACCGCCGAGGGCCGGACCACGAAGACCAGATCACAACCTGGTCGGATGCGCGGGTACAGCAGACGCAGTACTTCCCGAAGCCGCCGTTTCACCCGATTGCGGACCACGGCCGAACCCACACGGCGGCTCACCGTGATACCCATCCGCGTTGATCTGGAACCCTCCGGAGCCGGAGCGACGGTGAGCACCAACAGCGGGTGGCGCCAGACCTGACCACGCTCCCGAACGCGAGCGAAGTCCGCACCGTCACGCAACCGCCATTCCCGCCGCATCGGATACCGCCCTTCACGCTCAGTGACCGCCTGCACAGCCGTGGCGCTGAATCCGCTACTTCTGGTGAGGCTGAACCGTCAGCAGCTTGCGGCCGTGAGCCCTACGGCGCTTGAGTACCTTCCGCCCGTTGGCCGAGGCCATCCGCTCGCGAAACCCGTGAGTGCGCATGCGCTTCGCCTTCTTGGGTTGCCAGGTGCGCTTCATTGTCCAGACCGCCTTTCTTGGGTTCGCCACGGGCCAACCGTCACAGCAGCACAGCCTTGCGGTCAACTGCTGTCAGGCTCCCCGCGCGAGGACTAAGCACGCCTCCTCAAGCGAGAAGAAGCGTTTGTTGTAGATCGCGACGCTCGATTATAGGCAGCCTGCGACGCGCGGCCAAGCCGACCGGCACTTGGGATCCTTTGGGCAGGCTTTCGGAGCTGGACGGCGAACGTGAGCGATTGACGAATTTTTCTTAAAGTTTCCAGCATCTTATGAAAAGCGTTGTGTCGTTGTCCAGATCCGGTACCGCCAGCTCGTATCCGGCCCCAACATAGCCAAATCCCGGGATGTAGCTCGATCCGAAGTGAATTGCGGGCCCCGATGGGCCTCGGGTAGAATCCTCCGTCATGGATCCCAAGGCCCTCTGGCAGGCGGTGCAGGTCGAGCTACGCAGCAAGATGTCACCCGCTACCTTTGACACTTGGCTGCGCCCCACGGTCGGTTTGGATCTCAGCGGAGATTCCCTGGTCATCGGCGTCCCCAGCAGCTACGCTGAGGATTGGATAACCCAACGGCTCAACGGTGCCCTGACCGCAGCCATCGAAGCAGTCGTCGGCAGCCCCTTGGGTTATCGCCTCGTGGTCACTCCCGGCGGTGGGGCTGCGACAGCGTCGATGGCCGGCAACGGCCATCATCAAGCGCTGGAGCAGGCTCGCTTGCCGGACCCGGAAAAGGCCGCTCCAACCAACGGCCAGCTGCGCCTCAACCCGCGCTATACCTTCGAGACCTTCGTAGTCGGCCCTGGTAATCGTCTGGCGCATGCCGCGGCTCAGGCCGTGGCGGAGTTCCCTGCCGCGCATTACAACCCCTTGTTCATCTACGGAGGCGTCGGGCTGGGCAAGACCCACCTCTTGAACGCCATCGCCCACGGGGCCCTGCAACGCGGGCGGAAGGTGCGGATGCTCTCGTCCGAGAGCTTCACCAACGAATTGATCAACGCCATCCGCAGCCAAAGCACCGAGGCCTTCCGCCAGACCTATCGCGCCGCGGACGTGTTGCTGTTGGATGACATCCACTTCATCGCCGGCAAGGAAAGCACCCAGGAAGAGTTCTTCCACACCTTCAATGCAGTCCACGGAGCCGACGGCCAGATCGTCGTCACGAGTGACCGGCCGCCGCATGCCATCGCCACCTTGGAAGACCGGCTGCGATCGCGGTTCCAGTGGGGGCTACTGGTCGATGTGCAGCCTCCCGACCTGGAAACACGCATCGCCATTCTCCGCGAGAAGAATCTGCGCCAGCCGCAACCGGTCTCGGACGCGGTCATCCAGTTGATCGCCCAAGCCGTCCAGCAGAACGTGCGCGAGCTTGAGGGCGCGCTCAACCGCGTCGTGGCCTATACCCAGGTCAACCGACTGCCGCTCACCGCGGAGGTCGCCGCGCGGGCCTTGGAGGATCTGATGATCCGCCGCGCGCCACCGGATCCACAAGCCATCATCCGCGCCGTGGCCGCCTTCTACACCTTGGAGCAGGACGAACTGTTGGGACCGCGGCGCTCGGCCCGCATCGTCGAACCCCGCCAGGTAGCCATGTACCTCATCCGAGAAGAGACCGAGGCCAGCTATCCCGCCATCGGCGCGCTGTTTGGCGGACGAGACCACACCACCGTGCTGCACGGCTGCGAGAAGATCAGGCGCCTGACCGAGCAGGACCCCAAGCTGAGCAAGGACATCCTCCAGCTGCGTCAGCGCATCTACGGATCCTGAGGCCCAGGAAACCCGAACAAGGCCTCCCCAAGTCCTTGTTGCCGCTCCACACAGACGCTGTCGCCCTGCATCCAGAAGGTTCCTTTTGTTGTTGCGTCTGGTTAATTCTGTGGATAACCCTGCCCATTCGGGGGATAATGCGGTCCACTTGGGGATAACCTGTCAAGATGCCGCTGGGGCCCCCCCCTAGATCCCGTGCCCCTCCGCTTCGTCACCACTAGATATCTGGAAGCACCTTACCGGCCAGACCTAGGGTCCGAATCAGACAGTTCTCAGTTGTCCCCCGCGCATCCCCAGAGCACCTGTTCGGGGGCACCGCTCGCTTCCACCTTCCGGGTCCGCCAACCCTGACGCCACCTGCCTCATCAGTGCTGGAGGACACACGTGCTTTCTTTCATCCACAATCCACAGCCCCTACGGTTAACACGATCATGAGAGAGCACCTGTTCAACAGCTTGTGCTTCCTTCTACTACCCGCTCTGCTTCGCCCCCACTCGGAGTCCGCCGCCGATGATCACCAACGCTCAGCGCCGCCGATGCCGCA